>JAEYVE010000029.1 GCA_023432025.1 Pseudomonadota bacterium | reverse complement strand
GAAGGGAGCACCCTCCCAGGAGGGGCCCACCCCCCGAGGACGACGCGACACGCTCACCGCAGCCGCACAGCTCACGACAACATCCCAAGTCGTCGCATCCTGTTGTCCCGCTGTCCGCACCGCGCCGCCGACCTCAGAGCAACGCGCTGCCCTCGGTTTCAGCAAGCCGACGGTGAAGAGCCGCAAGCTCCGCCGTGACCGGCCCACGGCGACCGGAGCCCAACGTACGACCATCCAAGCTGCGAACGGCCACCACTCCCGCCCCCGAGCCCGTCAAAAACACCTCGTCCGCCTGAAACAAATCCGCGCGTCCCAGCGAACGCTCCACCACGGAGAGCCCCAACTGCGGCGCGAGCTCCATCACCGCGCCGCGATTGATACCCTCCAAGCAGCCGTCCGAAGCGGGCGGCGTGAGCAACGTCGTTCCACGCAGCGCGAACAGATTGGCCACGGCCGCCTCGGCAATGTGACCCCGCGGGTTCAAGAGCAGCGCTTCGTCCGCGCCTTGCTTGCGCGCCTCCAGCTTGGCCAGCACGGAGCCCAGGTAGTTCAGGCTCTTCACGCGCACGTCGAGCACGTCCGCCGGGGGCCTGCGATAGCTGGAGGTCACCATGTCCAGCCCTCGCTCCCGCTGCTCTTCGTTGAACAGCTTGATGGTGCTCACGATGCACACCACGTTCGGCCGAGGGCACGTCGTGGGGTCCACCCCGAGCGGCCCCACGCCGCGCGTCACCAAGAGCCGCACGTACGCCTCGCGTTCGCCGAACGCGCGCACCGTGTCCTCCACGATGCCGCGCAGCTCCGCGAGCGAATACGGCAGCTCGAGCGCCAGCACACGCGCCCCGAACGCCAAACGCTCGAGGTGCCGCTCGATGCGAAACACGCGACCCGCGACGACACGCAGGCCCTCGAAAATGCCGTCTCCGTACAGCAGGCCGTGGTCCGTCACCGGCAACACGGCCTCGCCTTCACCCACGATTTTCCCGTTGATCCAGATTTTCATGGCACGTCCTGTTGTCGTCCTTCGAGCGCGCGCGTGACCCGCTCGGCCACGCCGCGCGTCCGCCGAATGGCTTCGTCCCAACGCGATTCGTCCATCTGCGCCTCGATGGCGGCGCACGCGACGGTCCCGTAAAGGCGTCCGCGCGCGCACACCGGCGCCGCGACCACGGCGAGCCCCGCGAGCCACTCGCCGCGGTTTTCGTCGTAACCCCGCGCCACTGCCTTCTGAACGGCGCGTCGCGAAACGCTCGAGCGTCCCGGATCGCGAAGCGCGCCCGGATCGAGCCCCAAGAACAAGCGCCCGCTCGCCGTGAGCTCCACCGGCACCTCGGCGCCGACGCTGGGAGCCGCGCGGAGGAGCCCCGTGCCCTCCGCCTTTTCCAGCACCACCAACCTGCCGGCGCGCGCCCCCACCAAAAAGAACGTTTCACCGAACGCACGCGCCGCGCGCTCGAGCTCGGGACGCGCCACACGCACGAACGGATCCACCGCCTGCGCGCCGAGCCCGAGCCGCACGAGGCCCACGCCGAGCGCGTAACGCGCGTCCGCGTCCTGCTCGACGAGCTCGTGCGCGAGGAGCGATGCGAGCAAACGATGCAACGTGGGCTTGGGCAACGAAACCAGAGTCGAGAGCTCGGCGAGCGACGCCGGCGCGCCCAAACGCGCGAGCTCCTCGAGCACACGCACGGCTTTGTCGACGGTTCCAGAACGTTCCACGAGCGGCTCTTCACCGTTCCATTATTCGGAACAGCGTTTCATTTCTATTTTGGGCAGCACGCCCCCGACGTCAAGGGCGGCTGTGACAACGTCGCTTCGTTCGTTCGATTTTCGCCAACGCCTCGCATTTTTCTCGAAGGCAATCCGCGCGGCGCGCATGAACGCCGCCGCGTCCTACGTCAGTGAACATCCGGGTGGCCGCGGCGCGCCGCCACTCACGAAACGTTGACGACAGAGCGCGTTCTTGCGCGGCGCCCCTTCCCGTTCGAGCTCGCTTCGGAGGCGCTTGACGAGCGTCACGGCGAGGCGGACGTTCGTAGAACTCATGAGCGCGGACCTCCCTCACTTGATCGGCAAGCTGTACGACGCGGCGCTCGAACCGAACGCCTGGCAATCGGTGGTGCACACCATGGTCGCGCTGGTCGGCGCCACCAGCGGCCACATCTACGTGCATGACATGGCGCGCGGCTCCGCCTACGGCGTCGCCGCAGAAAACATCGATCCTACGGAAATCGATCGCTTCAACGAGCTCTTCGTCGAAGCTCCGCCGTGCTTTGCCGCGCTCCAGCGCGCCGACGTGGGCCACATCAGCGTCGAGAACTGCCGCACGGACGTGATGTACAACGAGTTCCTGCGGCCCATGGGCGTGCGCCACGTCTTGGCCGCCAAGCTGCTCGATTTGGACGGCCGCGTCTGGGTGTTCGGCGCCGGGCGCTCGGAGCACGCGTCTCCGTTCGGCTCCAGCGAAGAGGAGCGCCTCGCCGCGCTTCGGCCGCACCTCGAGCGCGCGCTGACGATGCAGGCGCGCCTCGAGGCCGCAAACGTCCAGGTGCGCGCGAGCGAGGCTGCGCTCGACCAAATGGGGCAAGGCATTTTCTTGCTCGACCCCTTCGGGCGCGTCACGGTGGCGAACCGCCTCGCCGAAGCGCTCGTGGCGCAACGGGATGGCCTCTGCCTATCGTGCGACGGACGCCTGCGCGGCGCGCGCTCGGAAGACAGCGCAGAGCTCGGCAAGGCGGTCGCGCTCGCCGTCGGCACCCCGCCACGCGGCTCGACGCTCGCTCTCCGTCGCCCCTCCGGCAAGCGTGAGCTCGCAGTGCGCGTGCTGCCGCTCTCCGCCGAGCAGGAGGCGTTCACCGTCCAAGCGGCGCGCGCGCTCGTCATGGTCACGGATCCCGAAGACAGCCGCCCGGATCCGCTCGCCACCACGGCCCAACTGTACAAGCTCACCAAGATGGAAACCGCGGTGGCCGCCGGGCTTCTGGCGGGAAAAACCCCGCGAGAAATCGCCGAAATGCGCGATCTCAGCCTCGCCACGGTGCGCACCCACCTGCGTTCGCTCTACGCCCGCACCCGCACGCGCGGTCAGGGCGACCTCATCGCGCTCGTCCTGCGCTCGTGAGGGCTCTTCGGTCGGGTCTCATCCACTTGAACGAAGCGCGCCTCGACCTCGGTCGACTAGGCCCCTCTCATCCACGGAGTGGACGAGCTCCTCGACCCATTTCGTGCGCGCGCTTCACCCCCGGGGCGCGTTCGGAGGGCCCGCACTTCTGCGGGCCCTCCACTTTTTTCGGGCAGCGGGACGCCGCAGCCGGAAAACCAGAAGCGGTACGCCGCTATGCCTCCCTGCTGGCCCCAAGGGCGTGCGGCACAATTTCCGTGGGGCGGACCGTCGGGGACACGCACCACGCTTGCCCAGCGCTGCCCGTCCCACACACGCGGCACACGCTATAACCGCATGAATTTTCACATAAAATCCACCAACGCGGCGCTATTGACAGCCTTGTGGCGCCGTGGTCACTTGAGCAAAGCGCGTTGAAATTTGCCCTTCGACCCGCCCGTGTGGGTGGGCCTGCTCCGGCAGGTGAGGGGCCCGAGGAGCGCCGCTCCCCATTTTCACGCCCGTGCATCTCATGTTTTTCACTCGCCCCCTCCATCGAGCAGACCCCCGGGTAGCCATCGTAGCGCCCAGGGCGTCGCTCGTTTTCGAGGGGGGGCGGCATCCCTCTCACGAGGGTCCCCGGCTGCGTGTCGGGTCGACCGAAAGAAGATTTTCATGGCTCGGAACACTCTCGTCATCAACTGCGATCTGCGCGAGACGCGCGTCGCCCTCATCGAGGACGGCGTCATCGCGGAGCTTCAGATCGAGCGCGCCAATCAGCGCGGCACCGTAGGAAATATCGTCCTCGGTAAGGTTTCTCGCGTGCTGCCCGGCATGCAGGCGGCGTTCATCGACGTGGGCATGGAGCGCGCCGCCTTTCTCCA
This sequence comes from Pseudomonadota bacterium, assembly GCA_023432025.1. Lineage (GTDB taxonomy): Bacteria > Myxococcota_A > Polyangia > Polyangiales > Polyangiaceae > NIC37A-2. The sequence continues at coordinate 1,146 of JAEYVE010000029.1, read as the reverse complement.
CGTCGAAGATCTGATTCGTCCGGACGACTTCGAAGCCTATTTGACCGGGGACTTCCAGGAGGAGTTCGCCAAAAGCGCGAAGGGCGACGCCAAGGACGACGACGACGACGACGACGAAGTCCTCGTTCAGGAGGCGGACGTCGAAGGAGACGACGGTCCGGACTCGGACGACGACGATCTGCACGACCACGATCACGATCACGACGACCACCCGGGCGTGGCCGCAGCCGCGGCGGCCGGCGCCGCCGCCCACGACGACGACCTCGATGATGAGGACGACGACGACGACGACGACGACGACGACGACGACGGCGACCTCGAGGACGACGACGATGAGGACGACGACGACCTCGAGGACGAGGACGACGACGACGATGACGGCGACCTCGAGGACGACGACGACGACGCCCAGGCGAGCAGCACGCTCGCGGCAGCCCCCGCCGTCGAGGCTCCACGCGCCGTAGCGCCCACGCGTCGACCCACGCTGCGCCCCCCGAGCCGTCCCTCCGAAGAGGACGAAACGTCCGGCGACGCGGGCCCGTCCAAGATCGAAGAAGAAGAGGAAGAGGAAAGCCCAGGAGGCGGCCGCCGTCGTCGCCGCCGCCGCCGCAAGAATGGCAGCGACAACAACGGCGCCGAACGCAACGGAAGTGACCGCAACGGCGAGTCCCACAAGCGCCGTCGCGAAGAAGGACGTCGCAAGAACGGCGCGGAGGCGCGTCGCGCCTCACGCAGCGAGAGCGACGGCCGCCGCAAGCAGTCGAGCCGCGTGTCGCGCTCCGTGCCCATCACCGAGGTGGTGAAGGAGGGCGACAAGGTCGTCGTTCAGATTTCCAAAGAGCCCATCGGCACCAAAGGCGCGCGCGTGACGAGCCACGTGTCGCTGCCGGGCCGCTACTGCGTGTACCTGCCCACGGTCGATCACGTCGGCATTTCCAAGCGCATCGGCTCGCCCAAAGAGCGCGCGCGTCTGCGCAAGGTCATCGAGGGCATGAAGCCCAAGAGCGGTGGCATCATCGTGCGCACCGTGGCCCAGGGCCTCACCAAAAAGGCCCTGAAAGCAGATCTCGGCTACCTGATTCGCCTGTGGGGCGACGTGTCCAAGAAGGTCGAGGAGAGCCCCAAGGCGCCCGCCGAGCTCTACAC
>JAEYVE010000255.1 GCA_023432025.1 Pseudomonadota bacterium | reverse complement strand
GAAGGGCCGAGCGCCTTTGCCGTAGTCTCGGTCACAGTCGTTGTCGGTGGCGCACTCGTCTCTCGATAGGACTGCCGCACACGCAAACTCGGTTACCCTCGCCGTCGGCGTGGTCACGGCAACCGCGCACGCGAGACTCTCGCGAAGTCTAGGGTGGCCTCGGGATCGAGAGACGCCGGTGTCGTGCCCGGGCTAAAGCGTGGCGTTGGCGATGTCGCGGCGTTTGCTCGTGAAGTAGTCGCGTGGTGAGCAGCCGAGCGTGCGAGAGAACACGCGGTGGCACTGCGCGTAGCTTCCGAAATTTGCCTCCAGCGCCGCGCGGCTGAAGCTCGCGCCTCCGTCGACGAGCTGGACGAAGCGCATCAAGCGCAGGCGTGCGCGGTATTCGACCAAGGGGACGCGTAAGTCGCGGTGAAAGCGGCGGCTGAGCTCGCTTGGACTCGTGCCGAGGCGCGTCGCCAGGCGTTCGCCATCCACGCTTAGCTCTCGCTCCATGACCTGCAGCGCTCGTCGACTCGACACGTGTGCGCGAGGAGCTTGCGCTCTGGCTTGCGAAAAGAGGTTGACCAGATCGCGCTCGAGAGCGCTCGCGTCGTGCGTTTCGCGGAGCCCCAAAAGGCGCTCGGTGGTCTCTGCCAGCTCGTCGGGTGCCAGCTGCACGAACTCGGTCGTGGTTGTGGTTCCGGTGCGGTGGACGTGTGCCGCGAGCTCCGGCGTCAGCGCCATCACGAACAGCTCGAGGTCGACCGACGCACTGACGAGGACGTGATCTTGGCCTGGATGGAGCAACACCAAGTCGCCGGCGCCCAAAGACAACGTTTGGTCGCCGACGCCGAGCAGCGCGCTACCTTTCGTGACGACGTTGATTTCCGGCTCTTGGTGAAAATGGCGGGGACGCCGGTACTGCGGCTGGTGCTGCCAGAGCTGGGCGCGACGCCCCGGGAGCATCGGGAACGGCTGGTAGAGGGGCGACTCCACGGCCTCAGTTTGGAAAGGAACGTGCCCGACGTCGAGCAAGCCCCGGAGCGCAGGAAAGGAAACGCAAAAAACGAGATGTCCTGACCGGGGCTCGCGAGCATGAAGTGCGCATGCACTTCTTGCGTATCTCGTCCTTGAGCCTGGTCCTCTGTGCTCTCGCCTGCGACGACGGCGGTAGCAAGGATACCGCCGGGACGCCGGGCATCGGTGGAAGTGCTTCGGCGACGGGCGGCGCGGGTGGAGGCACCGCGCCGACGACGGGCGGGAATGGGGCAGGCACGACGGGCGGAGCAGCTCAAGGTGGAGCGCCAGGGAGCGGGGGAACGACCGTGGGCAGCGGCGAGCGTCCCCAGGACGCGGAGTTCTCGCTCTTGTGGCGCGACGACTTCGACACGCTCGATTCATCACGTTGGCAGCTCATGACTCACTCGTGGGACACGAACTTGGCGCTGTTTTCGCCCGACACCGCCACCGTTTCCGACGGAGAGCTCACTCTGCGGCTGCTTTCGGCGCCCGAAGGAACCGTCGACGATACGGGCGCCGCCAAGCCGTTTTTGGGCGCCGAGGTGCGCTCCGTCCAGACGCTCACCTACGGGCGTGTGCGGGCTCGCGCGCGTCTGGCGCGTGGCTCGGCGGTGGTTTCTTCTCTGGTCACCATCTACACGCCGTGGCCGGCCGACAACTGGAACGAGCTCGACATCGAGTGCTTGGGCAAAGAACCCGAGAACGTTCAATTCAACGCCATGGTGTACACCGGGCCGCCTCGGACGCCTCCGGTCACCACCTCCGTGACGCCCACGCAAGATCCGAAGAAGCTGCTTCTCGGCTTCGATCCGAGCGAGGACTTTCACGAGTACACCATCGAGTGGACGCCTGCTGGAGCCTTCTTCTTGGTGGATGGCGAGCTGGTGCACACCTGGACGAAGGAAATCGCGCGTATGACTCTGCCGCAGAACGTGCTCTTGACCATCTGGGCGTCGTCCAGCGCTGCCTGGGCGGGCCCCGTCACGGCAGAAACCGCTCAGGCCTCGGCGGTTTACGATTGGGTGGAGCTTTACACGTACGAGGGCGGCTGAGGCTCCGCGTGTCGCCGCACGAAGTCGACGATGGCATCGGCGGCGGGGCCTCGTGTGGGCACGCTGTGCGAGCCGCGCCACACACACAGCTCACGAAACTCGGGCGCGAAGTGATCGGCGAGATCGGGAGCGTGCGCTTTGGCGAGCGGATCTCGCTCGCCCCAAGCGTGAAGTGACGGCACCTCGAGCGGCCGCGCGAAGGCGGGGGCGAGCGCGTCGGCGCGCGGCGTGCGGCCGCCAATACACACGACGAAGCGCACGGGCGGTAGCTCTCCCTGCGCGGAGAGCGCAGCCGCGGCCGCGGCGACCATCGCACCTTGGCTGAAGCCGAGCAGGCCGACGGGAGCCTCGCTTTTTAGCTTCTGGGCGAGGAGGGCGCGCGTTTCTTCCCAGCCGTGATACGTGCGCCGGTCGTCGCTGGCGTCCCACCACATGAGGTGTGGCGGCGGTAAGACCGGCAGCCCCCAACGCTCGTGGAGGCGCTCCGCGGCGCCCGGTGGACAGACGTGCGGCGCATCCAGCGCGTCGAGCGTGACGAAACGTTCGAGCGCGAGGCTGGCCAGCTGCTCCCGCATGCGCGCTCCGTTCAAGGTGAAGCCGTGGAGCGCGAGGAGCGTCGTGGACATGGCGCTCTCGAGTGTATACTGCCCGGCTCCTGCGCGCGGAGCGCCGCGGGATGGCGAAAGGGACTCGTTGCTCGCCTACCTCCTCGCACCAGAAAACATCACGTTTGCCATCGCGTTGGGCCTTCTGGCGACGCTGGGAGCCATTCAAGCCGTTTCGCTGCTGCTCGGCGCGGAGGTGTTCGGCTTTTTGCAGAGCTGGGTGGGGCAGCTCGGGGACCCGGGGCACGGCGGCGCGCACGTGGACGTGGGGCACGGCGGCGACGTTTCGGTCAGTCACCACACGCCGAGCTTCGGAGAGGCCGTGCTCTCGCTCTTGGGCGTGGGTAAGGTGCCGTTCATTTTCACCTTCCTGTCGTTTCTCTTCGTCTACTCCTGCATTGGCTACAATTTGCAGTGGGTCGTCGGCAGCGCGAGCGGCACGCTGTGGCCTCTTTGGCTCGCTTCGTCGGTCGCCTTCGCGCTGAGCTTGCCCGTGCTCAGGCTCGTCAACGAGGTTCTGGCGCGCGTCGTGCCTCGAGACGAATCCTACGCGGTGTCCGAGGACAGCTTCATCGGCAAGCTGGCCGTCGTCACGATCGGCATCGTCACCTTCGAGCGCACGTCGGAGGCCAAGCTCACGGACGAGTTCGGACGCACGCACTACGTGCAGGTCGTCTCCGACGAAGCCGGGCAGAGCTTTCGGGAGGGCACGGAGGTCGTGCTCGTGGGGCGTCGGGGTAGCTTTTTTACCGTCGTTGGGACGGGTGGACTTCTCTCGGAGTAACGGAAATGAACGAAGACATCGTGAGAGTGGGCGGAGAGCTGCTTCCGCCGGGGGCCGCCTCCGTGGCGTTTTGGGTGGCGGGGGCCGTTGGCTTTCTCCTCGTGCTGCTCATCGTAGCGGCGCGCTTTTACCACCGCGCCACCAAAGAGCTCGCCTTCGTGCGCACGGGTCTCGGCGGAGAAAAGGTGATTCTCGACGGCGGCGCCATCAAGCTGCCCGTGTTTCACGAAATCATCCCCGTGAACATGCGCACGCTGCGGCTACAGGTGGACCGCAAGAACGAAGAAGGGCTGATCACGGCGGACCGCATGCGCGTCGACGTCACGGCGGAGTTTTACGTGCGCGTGAAGACGAGCGCGGAGTCCATCGCCAAGGCGGCGCAAACGCTCGGCAACCGCACGCTCGAAACGGACGCTCTGAAGGAGCTCCTGCAGGGCAAGTTCGTCGACGCGCTGCGCTCGGTGGCGTCCGGCCTCAGTATGGAGCAGCTGCACGAGCGACGCGCGGATTTCGTGCAGTCCGTGCAGCAGTCGGTGAGTGAAGACCTCTTGAAAAACGGTCTGGAGCTGGAGTCCGTGTCGCTCACGGCGCTCGATCAAACGGCGCGTCAATTCTTCAAGGAAGACAACGCCTTCGACGCGCAGGGGCTCGCCAAGCTCACCCAAATCACCCAAGCCAAGCGCGAGGAGCGTAACCGCATCGAGCAGGAAACGCGCATCCTCATCGAAACCAAGAACCTGGTGGCAGAAAAGCAGAGCCTCGAAATCAAGCGCGACGAGGAGTTCGCGCGCCTCGAGCAGACGCGGGAGCTCCAAGTGGCTCGAGCCCAACAAGAGGCCAACATCGCGCGGGAGCAAGCCGAGCGTCGGCGTGAGGCGGAGCAAGCGCGCATCCTCTCCGAGCAGCAGGTCAAGGAGGCCAGCATCGGAGCGGGCCGTGCGGTCAAGGAACAGGAGCTGCTCGCGGCGCGAAAGGTCGAGGAAACGCGCATCGGCTCGGATCAAGCCGTCGAGCTGAGCAAGCAAGACGCGGCCGTCGCCGTGGCCCGCAAGAGCGAGGAAAAGTCGAGGGCCGAGGCAGACGCGGCCGTGGCGCGAGCACTCTTCGTTCAGCAAGAAGAGCAAGTCGTGACCGTCAAGGACACCGCGGTCGCTCAGCGCGCCAAGGAGGTCCAGTTGATTCGCGCGCGCGAGGTGGCCGAGCAAAAGGCCATCGAGGTCACGGTGAGCGCGGAAGCAGAAAAGCGGGCGGCTCAGGACCGCGCCGAGGCCGCGCTCATCGAAGCCCGTGCACACGCCGAGCGCATCCGCGTGGTGGCGGAGGCCGATCACAAGCGCCTCGAGGTAGAGGCGTACGGTGAACGGGCCATCAACGAAGCCAAGAACATCCTGTCGCAGGAGCTCGTGCGCTTCGAGCTGCAGAAGCTCATCGCGCAGCTGGCTCCCGACATGATGGCCGCGAGCGTGAAGCCGATGGAAAAGATCGAGTCCATCCGCATCATCCAGGCGAACGGCTTCGGGGGCGTGGGTGGAGGAGCGGGCGCTGCGTCGTCCGGAGGTGGTGGCGGCAGCTTGCCGAACCAGGTCGTGGAGGCGGCTCTCGGCTACCGAATGAATCTGCCGCTCGTGGAGTCGCTCCTCCGGGAAATCGGGCTCGACCCCTCCAGCGCGGAAGGCCTGCTCAAGGGACTGAACAAAGCCGGTGCCTTCGGCGCTTCGCGAGCCGCTGCGACTGCACCCGCGGAAGAAGTGGTCCCTGCGGACTCCGGCGTTCAAGACAAGGCCCGCGCTCCGGGCCGCTGAAGGCTTTCAGGACCCCGACGGGTTCTGGCTTCCCCGAGCTTTGACTGGGGGGCTGGAACCCGTCGCTCATTTTTGCGGCGAGAGACTGGGGCGCCGAGGGCGGTAGCTGAGCTCGCCAAGCGGGTTCACGCGGTTCGTGACGTCGGGTGGCGAAAGGTTCGAAGCTTTTGAGAGGCCGCGACATGCACGGGGAGGAATGGGTCCTCCTCGAGCAACTTGTGGCTTTCTTTTGCTTACTTCCTTGACCCTGGGGTGTCAGTCTCAGGGGCAGACGCCACCGCAGACGGCGCGGGTAGAGAACGGCCCGGCGTCGTCTGCGGTAGTAATGCCTGCGGGCGAGTCGTCGCCTGAGCTAGGCAGCGAGAGCTCGGCGGCGTCACTCCGCCGCTCGGGAGCGGCGGAGTCGAGCGCCGCGGTGGCAGACGAATCGCAAGCGCCGCTCCCCTGGTGGGAGGTCCCGTACCCGCAGTCGTTCGACGCGGGGACGTTGCCCACGCCTTTGCCGCGCGTGCGCGTCAGCGGAAACCGCTTCGTGGACGACGCCGGAAAAACGGTGGTCTTTCAGGGTGTCAGCATCGCGGATCCGGACAAGCTGGTGAATCAAGGCCAGTGGTCGCCGCGCTTGTTCGAGGCCATCGCCAGTTGGGGCGCCAACATCGTGCGCGTCCCCGTGCACCCGGTTGCGTGGCGTACGGCGGGCAAAGAAGCGTACTTCCAGCTGCTGGACCAAGCGGTGCTGTGGGCGAACCAATCGGGGATGTATCTCATCATCGACTGGCACTCGATTGGCAACCTGAAGAGTGAGCTCTTTCAGCACGCCATGTACGACACCACCAAGCAGGAAACGTACGAGTTTTGGCGGAGCGTCGCGCAGCGCTACAAAAACGTGACCACGGTGGCGCTCTATGAGCTCTTCAACGAGCCTACCGTTCACAACGGCACGCTGGGCGCGGTTTCGTGGGACGAGTGGCGGCGCATCAACGAAGAGCTCATTGGGCTCGTGCGCGCCGCGGATCCGAACGCCGTTCCCCTCGTGGCGGGTTTCAACTGGGCGTACGACTTGACGCCCGTTGCCAAGAGCCCGGTGGCGCTCCCCGGCGTCGCGTACGTGTCTCACCCGTACCCCATGAAGGTGACGCGCCCCTTCGAAAAAAAGTGGGACGCGGACTTCGGGTTCGTGACGGCCAAGTACCCGCTCGTGGCGACGGAAATCGGGTACATGAAGCCGGGGTTGCCCGGCTCGCACGTTCCCGTTTTGGATGATGGGACGTACGGCCCGGAAATCACCGACTACTTGGGGAAGCGCGGCGCCTCCTGGGTAGCTTGGTGTTTCGATCCAGACTGGTCACCCCAGCTCATCAAGGACTGGACCTTTGCACCGACCGAATCGGGCGAGCACTTTCGTCGCGTGATGCTCGAGCGAAAAGCCCAGGACGCCCGCTGACCGCTCGGGTTGCACGGTGCGCGGCGGGCGTGTGACCCTGAAGCGGGGGGCATCGGGACGTGAGCACGAAGTTGGGTCTCTGGGGGGGGACGATGTTTGCGGCGCTGGCGCTTGCGTCTTGCGCGTGTGACAGCGATTCGGACAACGAAAGCGGGGGACCGAGCACGGGCGGCGCAGGCGGCACGGGCGGGACCACTGCGGGCGGCAACGACACCGGCGGAAGCAACACCGGCGGAACCAAGGCGAGCGCTGGCGGTGATGGCGCGGGCGCAGCCACGACGGGCGGCGCTCCGGCGGGCGGAGCCAGCGCCGGGGGCAACGTGGGAGGCGCGGGAGGCGGCACGGGCGGGGGAGGCCCTGCGGGCACTCCGCACGTCTTCGTGGGGTCGACGGACGGGTTCGTGCGTGTGTTCACGATGAGCGAAAGCGATGGCGCTCTCACCGCGGCGGGAGCGCTCGATACGGGGGACGGTCTCGATTTCATCGCGGTGGGCCCGGACGACCGCACCGTGTTCGTGAGCTACAACCAGCGCGTTGCTGCGTTCGCGTACGACCCTGACGCGAAAACGCTGACGCCCGTCGACGACGCGACGACCTTTGGCGCAGGCACCCACGTCGCCGTCGATCCGACGGGGCGCTTCGTGTTCGTGGCGCACTACAACCAGGGCGCGTTGTCGTTCTTGTCCTACTCCGCGCAAGAGGGCTTCGGCACCGCGCAGCGGTTCACGCCGGGGGCCAATGCCCATCAAGTGAAGCTCGACGCCGCCGGGACGCGCGTCTTCGTGCCCTGCCTCGGAGACGACATCGTGGCGCAGTACGTGCTGGATCCCGAGGGCGGCACATTGACGGCGGCGACGCCCGCGACGACGCCCGCCGGCAACGGACCGCGCCACATGGACTTTCATCCGTCGGCGCCCGTGGCCTACGTGTTGAACGAGCTGGCAAGCACCGTTCAGGTGCTGGACGTGGGAGCGAACGGGCTTCTCACGCTGCGCCCCGACGACGTGGTGTTCCTCTCGGTGGACCAGCGGGGACACCAAAGTAGCGACATTCACGTCACGCCGGACGGCGCCTTCGTCTACGCCGTGAACCGGCAGCCTTCGGAAATCGTGACCTTGCGCGTCGAGGACGAACATACGCTGACGCGCCTCGGAGCAGCCGGCTTGAGTGGCGTCGTTCGCTCGTTCGGGGTCGATCCGAGCGGCAAGCTCCTGCAAGTGGGCGGAAGCGACGGCCGACTCGTGGCGTTCCGTATCGACCCAGCGACGGGAGCACTCACAGAAAGCTCCGTGCAAACGGGTCTGGGGAATGTTCACGCGACGGTGATTCGCTACCTCGAGCCATGACCACGCGTGGAGCGCTTACCGCACCTCGGAGCTCATGTAGGAAAACTACCCGGCGGATTCTCGGAAAAGGCACGGGACCCAATTGCGAGGCGCCCTGGGATCCGAGAACCTTTCCGACCGGGAGCCCTTTGGCTTCCGCTCGGAGAGACATGTTGGACGTTACTTACTCGGGGCGCCTCAGCGGAGACGAGCTCGACGCGTTGCTCGAAATCGTGGTGCTCGTTGCCTACGCAGATGGATCCATGGCCGGGAGCGAGCTGGATCACATCGTCCTTCGCATGGGCGACTTATCGGGCGGTTCGGTCGACCGGGCGTGGGTAGAATCGCGGGTCGCGGAGCTTCGCCCGGAAAAGCCTTTGCTCGGCAAGGCGCGGACCGAGCGCTTTCATGCTTTGGGGCAGAGACTGCCGCAGCCCCCGCTACGCCGCGCCGCTTTCAAAGTGGGGCTCGAGGTAGCTCACGCGGACGGCCGCATGGGCGCGCGCGAGGTGACGACCCTGGCGGCGGCCGCCGCCGAGCTCGGTTTGACCGCGCAGGCCGTGTTGGACCTCCTGGCCGCCATCAAGGCCGCCCGCGGCGAAGCCTGACGTGAGCCAGCCGTGTCCCAAGGCGGCGGGGCGCGAAACAGCGTGGCCTGCCGTTCACGCGGACAAGGGCGAAGGCTCACGGAGTGGCGAGGACGCCGAAGGCGTCCTCGCGTACGACGACACGTGAGAACCCGACGTCGCGTAAGCGCTTGACGACGCCGCGTGTAGTGCGCCCGCCGGAGGCGCTCGCTGGGTCCCCGATGTAGTGGAAGAACTTGCCCGAGCGCGTGAGCACGCGCCGGACCTCCGCGTAGAAGTCGGCTGAATAGAGCTCGCCGGCCAGGTTGATGGCGGGCGGATCGTGGAGCACGGCCGAAAACGAGTCGGCCTCGAGAGCCGCGATGAGCCTGGAGCTGTCACCGAGCCGAAGCGTGATGTTGGGCGTGTCGAAGAGCTCCCGCGACCACGGGTTTTGGCGAGCGATGGCGCGCACCTCGGGATCCAGCTCGATGGTGACGACTTCCGCTGCGGTGCGCGCGGCGGCGATGGCTGCGTAACCGAGGCCCGTGGCGGTATCGAGCAAGCGCCCGCGCACGGTGCCGAGCGCTCGCACCATGCGCGTCGCGCCTTCGACCGGATCCACGTCGCGAACGCGGTGCATGACGAACCCGGACACCAAGAGCGCGGGCGGCCCGGCCGTGGGCCAGAGCTGGTAGGTGCGACCGAGCTGCTCGGAGAAGCCTCGAACGGGCGCCGCCTCACCTCGATCGATCGAAAAACACACCGAGTCCGCCTCGGCGACGTGCTCCACGACGGACCACTCCAAGAGCTCGCCCGCGGACAAGTGCACGCCGCGCTCATCCAAGGCGAGCACGACGTACGAGCGCCCCAGATCCAGCGACGTGCGAGCGAGCGTCTTGCCTGCGGCTCTCTCGGCGAGCAGCTCCGCCGCTTGAAGGTGGGAGAGCACGAAGCGAGGCGGATTTTGCAGGGATTCGGTCATGGCATCGCGACGGCTCGGCGCCCCGGGGCGCACGGGGAGCTCACTCCGGGAAGTTCGCCAGATTGCCGGTGAGCATGAGCAAGGAGAGCACCGTCCAACAGTGGTTGTAGTAGCGGCTCCGTGCGAGGAGCTCACCGGTGCGCACGCGCGCGTACGCCGCGTCGATGAACGATTGGTAGCGAGCGTCGTGCATGGCGCCGACCGCAGCCGCGCCGACGAATACCGCCGAGCCGGGGTTCGGGCGGCGAGCGTTGGGATCCGGCGCTGGCTCGCCCTCGAGCGTGTAGCCGTCCACGATGTGCTCGGCGCCGACGCCAGCGAAGAAGCCGCTGATCTTTTCGAGGTAGGCCCGGGCGCGCGCGTCTCCGTGGTAGGCGAAGTCCTGGCCGAGGCGAAATGGGGTGCGCGCCGAGTCGTACTGGTAGTTCTGCATGGCGCCCGGAAACGCCTCGACGGGGGTGCCGTCTTCGGTGCACCACGCCGGCACCAGGCCGTTCTCCCGGTTGCCGTTGCGGTCGTTCAAGCTGGCATCGAGCACGGCGTAGCCGCGGTCGATGACGCGCTGCCAACCGTCGACGTTGCCGGAAACTTCACCGAACAGTCGGTACTGGTGCGGCGCGAAGTACGACGGGTTGAACACGTTCTGCCCGCGCCACTCGTCGCCCGGAATGAGCATGTCGGGCCACTGTCCGTGGTCGACCTCGAGCTCGTACACGCGATCGATTTGGCGGCGCGCGTGGCTCAAGTACGTTTCTCCGAGGGAGCCGCTGCCGCCCCACTGTCGGTGCGCCATCACGAGCGCCCAGGCCATGTCCTCGTCGGAGTCCGTGGCGCCGCCTTGGCCCAGCATCTTCGAGCCGTCGGGCGCGATGTACCAAGCCATGAGCCCGTTCGGGTTGAACCACCGCATCGCGTACTTCCAGAACGCGTCGAAGAGCGGCTGATCGTCCATCGCCACGGCGATGATCATTCCGTACGCGATGCCCTCCGAGACCGTGGAGTTGGCGACGCCGTCCGGCGTGTCGGGGCGGCGCGTTCGAAGAAAACCGGATGCGCCCTCCGCCGTCACGATTTCTTCGCGGAAGCGCAAGAAGGCGCGGCGTGCGTCCTCGGCGTTCGCGTGCGTCGGGTAGCACAGGCCCGGCAAGCGCTCGTTCCTGGGAAACGAAAAGCGACCCATCGCGCGAGTGCTACCAGAGGGCGCCGGGTCTCGCGAGGCCGTCGTCCGGGGGGCGGGATCGTGCGGAGGAGCACGCCTAGCCCGCACGCGCCTTCGCCGCACGCCCCTTCGCCGCACGATGGCCGTACCGCGGGAGCGACCGAGCTTTTCGCGCCCCCGCCGAGCAAGAGAAACGTTCTATGGCATCGCCGACTTGCCGTTGTAGAGCACGCAGTCCGCCTGACCCGGCGCTTCACGCAGCAAGATGGCATCGCATCCGGTCGCTCCGCCTTGGTCGCGCAGCGCCGCGGCGTCCTGGCTCGGAACCCCGGACGTCTTCGTTTCCAGCAAGACGTGCCTGGAGAAGGGGCGCTCCGGTGGCGCGCTGGCGTCGTACACCTCGACGAGATCCGCGCGTTGAGGGCGCAGGGCGTCCGCGGGCGCCGAGACGGGCCACAGGTTCACGTTCGTGGAGCAAGCACACAGCGAAGTCACCGCGGCCAAGAGCAAGGGGCGAAGCATCCGGCACGGTGATGGTCGAAAGACACGCGCGCCACTTACTTCGCCTTACTTTACTTTGCGAGCTCTCGTCCCGAATCGTGTAAGCGGATGAGTTAGCTCGATTGCGCCTACGGCGACTTGCGAATGCACTCGTGGTAGCGCCCCTTGGGCGCTCCCCCCTCTGGTGAACGAAAAGACAACTCGCTAGAGCGCGTGGGGGGTGAGGAAATGACGCTTACGGTCCTATGTAGTCCGACGCGAACGAGGGTACGTGGGGCGTCTGCGGGACGCCGCGGATCTCGAGCGCGTTCGGGCTTGCAGGAGACCGCGTCGCCGTTGAACGCGGCGTTTTCGCCGCGATGACTCTCGGCTGCGCCGGGGGCTCCGCGTACCAAGTCATCACGTCTTCGAGCAGCTCCGCTGGCTGGCGCATGGGAACGGAGTGTCCCGCGGTGGGGTAGTGCGGAAAGCGGATTTCTCGCGTCGTGGCGGCGCCGAACGCAGCCTCCTTGAAGCTGATGTCGATCCAGCCGGGACGTGCCACGTCCGGGCGCGGCAGAAGATCGTGGACCGAGCTTTCGACCCAGCCCACGTAGGCGTTGAACGCCGGCGGGATGGCTGGAGTCCACACCACCATGTCCAGCCGCGCGTCGGTGATGAAGGTACGCACGTGGTTCAGGTTGCCGAGAAAATCGAACCCAATGTACGGGTCACGCCAGTTACGACCGCCCGGGTAATAGGAAATCACGCTTTGATTGTGCGTGACGTAGTACCGATCCCCGGAGCCGAGCGAGCCGAACACGGTCGAAAGCTCCGGCGCGGGCGCGACGTCACCATCGGACTTTCCGTAAGCGTTCGTGCGCTGGGACGCGTACATCCACTCGATGGTCGTTGGGTCGACGCCCAGCGCCTGCTCCAAGACGGCGACCTGCGTCAGGCGTCCGGTCACCAGGGCCAACGCATCGTCGCTCCACGCGGAGGGCTCGTCGCATTGGTAGTTGTCGTGCGACGGTTGGCGGCACACGGAGCGGTCCGGAGAATTGAGGTTCCACTGCGCGCTGCCCGCCACGACCGGTTGAATCAGCACCTGATGGCTGAACTGGGAGGCGACTATTTCCGGTGACCAAGGCCCCGCGCCTTGGTCGGGGAAGACCGCCCCGAAGTGCTGCGTGAGCTCCGCGAGCAGCGCCGCGTCGCGGTAGCGGAACGTGTCGCTCGCCAAGCGCTCGTAGTTCAGGACGTGCGTGAGCATGAGCGTCGCTCGCGTGCCGCCGTAACTTTCGCCGACGAGGAGCACGGGGTTCTTCTGAATCGTCGGGTGACGTTCCAAGAAGCGCACGACGGTGCGCAAGAAGACGCCCGCGTCGTAGTCCAGATCGATGCCCACGCTCGGTGTGGAACCGTCCGGCGCCGGCAAAGCATAGGAGAAGCCGGTGCCGGGGGCGTCGATGTACAGCGTGTTGACGAAACGCGTCCAGCTGTGAGGATTCCGTGCGAGGGGCTCGCTCCCGGTGACCTCGGGGTCGAGCGTCCAGTAGCCCGTGTTGAACGCAAAGAGGAACGTGGTCGAAGAGCCCGGTCCGCCGTTGAAGAAGACGGCGAGCGGCTTTTCCTTCGGGGTTTCGTCAGCCGGATGGAACGCATACCAAATGCGGTGCGTGGGGCTGGTGCGCGCGACGTTTTCCGAAATGTAGGCGCCACCGACGATTTCCATGAACCCAGCTTCAGGAGCGAGCCCGACTGCGTGCCCGCTATTGTCGACGCAGGTGTCGTTCGAGCACGACCAGGTCGCATCCAAACAAAGACATCCACAACACACCGGTTCGGGTTCGGGCTCGGGTTCGGGCTCGGGCTCGGGCTCGGGCTCGGGCTCGGGCTCGGGCTCAGGCTCAGGCTCAGGCTCAGGCTCGGGCTCGGGCTCGGGCTCAGGCTCAGGCTCAGGCTCAGGCTCCGGTTCCGGTTCCGGCTCGGGTTCGCTCCCGCCTTCTCCTTGGCCGCCCGTTGCTGGGGCTTTGCCGCCCATTGCCGGGATGGGCTCCGTTCCTCTGCTGCCTCCCAGATTCGAGCCGCCGCTGCTCGAGCTGGCTGCGCCCGTTCCCGCGGGAGCCGCCGTGGTGTCCTCGGCGCTCGGTTTACACGCGTACGTGGTTCCCAAGACCAAGACGAGCAAGGGCACTTGCCAGCGAATGTTATCCCGCATGGAAGCGCAATCTCGGATGAGATGGCACCCGAAGGCAAGTGCCAGACGCCCGAGTGACGCTCACAGGGAGCACAGCTCACGCTGACGAAAGACCGCATGATGCCGGTCGGTTGGCCAGGTCGCTTGTCGTGAATGAGAGAAACGAAAACGGCGCGGCCCTGGGGGCCGCGCCGTCCTTGCTCCGTGTTTTCGAGTCGGGAGCGCGCTTCGCTCAGAGCAGGCTCTTCAGCGTGGAGCCGAGCTCCGCGGGAGTCGGCGCGACCTTCACGCCAGCTTCCGTGAGCGCTGCGATTTTCTCGGCCGCCGTGCCTTTGCCACCGCTGATGATGGCGCCGGCGTGGCCCATGCGCTTGCCGGGCGGCGCGGTGACGCCCGCGATGAAGCCGGCGACCGGCTTCTTGAAGTGCTTCTTGATG
>JAEYVE010000242.1 GCA_023432025.1 Pseudomonadota bacterium | reverse complement strand
CTTTTAGAACAGAGGGCTGGTCGCCGAGCCTCTTACTGGGGGCAACACACGGAGCCTTCGACGGCGATGGGGCCGCCTTCGGCTGCTCGGATGCTACCGCTCGGCTCGGCACCGCTCGCGCAGCGGTAGTCCGGCCTGTGAATGGCACCATCGCCGATGTCGCCGACGACCGTGCCTCCGCTCGCTTCGCAGGCCTCTGCCGTGAGCTCGGGACGAGCCGGCGTGTCTTGGCTCTCTCCCTGCGAAGACGGAGAAGAGTCCGGCGTGACCGGCGGAGTTTCCGCTGTGGGCTGTGAGCCGCCACAGCCCACGAGACAAGCCGATGCGACGAACGAAGCAAGAAGGGTTTCGAAAAGAGTGCGCATGACCCCACTTCTATCCTGAGCGCATCACACTTTCCAGACACACCCCGCTCCGAGCTGCCTCGAGCGTCGTTCTGACTCCAGCCTCCCTTTGCGCGACTGTCTGCTCGGCTCTTTGCGCCTCTGCTCTCAATGGTTGCAGCCGATGCGCTCGCCGTGCAGCGCCACCTCGTCCACCCAGGCGCGCAGGGCGCCCGTGTTCTGGAACTTTTGCATGCCCACCGAGAGACTCGTCAGCACCGGAATTTCGCTGCGCTCGTCGTCGATGTGCAGGTACTCGATGGCAGCGCCGTCGTGAAAGTACCGCGCTTCTTGCGCTTCGGCGTCGAAGAACCATTCCAGGCACATCCACTCGTCCACGCGGGGGTGCGCCGAGCGATCTCCCTCGCTGGCGAACTCGGCGCCCGCGCCCGAGCCAGAGGGCTGCACGTTGTAGATCCAGGACCAGTTGCTCGACGTGGTCCCTACGCCGGTCCCCGTAGACGCGAAACGCACGCTGTTCTCGTGCCCCATCCAGGGCCCGGTGACCTCGAGCACGTCGAAGTGGATGAACTCGGAAACCGAGGGCCCCTCGATGCGATAGAACATGCGCCCGTAGTGGCGACCGCCGAGCGTCCCGAGGTCTCGCTGAATCATGCCAACGACAGCGGTTTGCCCCGCGGCAATGTCGACGCGCAGCGAGTTGCTCCCGCGCGCCGCCTGGTCCGTGACGATGCCCAGCGTGCGCGTGCCGTAACCGGCCAGAGACCACCCTTGCGGCAGCTGTCCCGGAGCGCCCGTCTCGAAGCTCTCACAAACCTCGAACGGGCTTCCTTCACACGTGGAGGCTCCGCCGAGCAGAAAGTCCGCGCGATTCGTCGAAAAGCCGACCACGCCGCCCGTGCCGCCGGAAGCGCCGGTGCCTGACGTTCCGCCCGCGGAAGCGCCCCCCGTCGAGCTGCCACCGCTCGCCGGCTCTTGCCCGCCCGACCCTCCCGTACCGACCTGCACGCCGCCCGTGGACGCGCCGCCGGTCGCCTCGCCGCCCGTCGATGCCCCACCCGTGAAAACGGCGCCGCTGCCCGGTGCGCCCTCCTCCCGTGGCGAGGCGTCCTCACCCTGACAGGCAAGCTGCGTCAAACCGCACGCCGACACGGCACAACCGACACGAACGAACCGCACGAGCAAGGAGGAATGCGAAGTCACCCTCGCACCCTAAGCCGCGCCAAGCGAAAAGAAAAAAGGTCTGCGAAAGAGGCGTGCTTTCCGCCGCGGGCTACGCGTTCACGGATACGGGCTCTTTTTGCACGGACGGAGTCGACGCAATGGAGCTCGGAACGAGGTAAAAGAGAGCCAGCTCCACCGCCGCTCGGGCGACCGCCGCCACCGTGCCTCGCCGCCCCGTGCCGGCCGCCCGAGAGCCCCCCAACGTGCTCATGATCGCCCTCTCCCCCACCGCCCCGTCTCCCTTCGTCGAAGAGCTCCTTTCGCGGATGACGCTCCAGGAAAAGCTGGGGCAAATGAGTCAACACGCCTACGGCCTCGGCGAGCTGCCGAAGGTGCATCGAATGGTGCGCGAAGGTCGGCTCGGCTCGTTCCTGAACGCCACGCCGCTCTCCGTCAGAAATCACCTGCAGAAACTCGCGGTCACCGAGTCTCGCTTGGGCATTCCTCTCCTTTTCGGGCGAGACGTGGTGCACGGCTACCGCACCATCTTCCCCATCCCGCTCGGGCTCGGGGCCACGTTCAATCCGACTTTGGTGGAGCGTCTGTGTGAAGCCGCTGCGGCAGAGGCGGCAGAGGATGGCGTCGATTGGACGTTCGCGCCCATGGTGGATGTCACGCGGGATCCTCGCTGGGGGCGCATCGCGGAGAGTCCCAGCGAAGATCCGTTCTTGATGGCGAACATGGGCGCGGCCATGGTGCGAGGCTTTCAGGGCCGAGATCCGAGCCAGCCCGGCCGCATCGCGGCTTGCGCCAAGCACTTCGCCGGCTACGGCGCCGCGGAGTCGGGCAAGGACTACAACTCCACTTGGATCCCCGAGGGACAGCTCCGTGAGCTCCACCTCGCGTCGTTTCGCGCCTGCGTCGAGGGAGGCGTCCTCACGTTGATGAGCGGATTCAACGACCTGAACGGCGTCCCCGTGACGGCCAACGAGCTCCTCCTGCGTCGCATCCTCAAAGAGGAGTGGGGTTTCGAAGGGTTCGTGGTGAGCGACTGGTCGTCGTCGAGTGAGCTCGTCACGCACGGCCTGTGCCAGGACGAACGTGAAGCAGCACGCACGACGCTCCTCGCCGGACTCGACATGGAAATGGCGAGCAAGAACTACCTGAACCACCTCGAGTCCCTGGTGGCCGAAGATGGCTCGCTGCTCGCCCTCATCGACGACGCCGCGCGGCGCGTCCTCCGCGTCAAACATCGGCTGGGGTTGTTCGATGAGCCGTACGTCGCCGAAACGTCCGCGAGCGTCGCGGTGTGCGCCCCTCATCTCGACCTTGCCAAGAAGGCGGTGCACGAAAGCGTGGTGCTCTTGAAGAACGACAGCGAGGCTCTTCCGCTCGCTGGCTTCGAAAGCGCAAATGGCGGCAAAAAGAAGCTCGCCTTGATCGGTCCGCTCGCCGATGACGCCAAAAATCAGCTCGGCTGTTGGGCGTTCGACGGAGCCGTCGAGCACGCCGTCACCCTGCGCTCGGCGCTCCAAGCGCGCTTGGGGCCGGACCGCGTCCATTATGCTCCGGGCGTCGTGGATTGCCGTTCGCACGACACGTCCGGCTTCGACAGAGCCGTCCAGCTCGCGAGCGATGCGGACGTGGCCGTGGTGGTTTTGGGAGAGGACGCGAGCATCAGCGGCGAATCGAAGTGTCGCGCCTTCCTCGATCTGCCGGGCGCGCAGCACGCGCTCTTGGAACGCCTGGCGCAAACGGGCACCCCCATCGTCTTGATCGTTCTGGCGGGTCGTCCGCTCCTGCTTGGTTCCGCGTGCGAGCTCGCTCGAGCCGTGCTCTTCGCGTGGCACCCCGGCACGCAGGGGGGAGTCGGTCTCACGGAGCTGCTCTTGGGGGACGTGGCGCCGTCCGGCCGCCTCCCCACCACGTTTCCGCGCGCCGTGGGCCAAATCCCCATCTACTACGCCTCGAAGAACACCGGTCGCCCGGCGCCGACCGAGTTTCAAGGTATCCCGGAGGGCACCCCGCTGGACCCCAAGGGCTTCGCCTCGAGCTACTTGGACGTGGAGGTGAGCCCGCTCTTTCCGTTCGGGTTCGGGCTTTCGTACACCACCTTCGAGTACGACGAGCTGAAGGTGAGCCCGGAGCGCGGGCAGCTCGGCACGCCCGTCGAAGTGAGCGTTCGCGTGACCAACACCGGCGCGCGTGCCGCAGAAGAGGTCGTTCAGCTCTACGTGCGTGACGTCGTGGCTTCCGTGGTGCGGCCCCTCCGCGAGCTGAAGGGCTTTCTGCGCGTCCACCTCGCGCCCGGGGAGTCACGTGAGGTGCGCTTCACGCTCACGGAGCGCGAGCTCGAGTTCGTCGGTCGAGACATGAAGTACGTCGTGGAACCGGGCAGCTTCCACGTGTTCGTGGGGGGCAGCTCCACGGCGTCCCTGACGACGCACTTCGAGCTCTTTTGACGCGTCTCGGCGATCGAGCGGTGCGTTCCCGGCATTTTGGCCGGTCGAGGTCTGAACGAGCGCTGACGCCTTTTGCCCGATCGGCTTACCCTACTCGACTTAACCAACTCGAGCAGCGGACGTGACTCGCCTCCGACGAGCGAGCCACGCGCCCATACCGAGACCGGCGAGAAGCGTCCAAGTACCGAAACCTTCGCCACGACCAGGTCCGGTCGTGCACGCGCAGCCCGCGTCCTCGGCGTCCACGACGTCTTGGGCTGGCGTCCCGTCGACGCCTCCCGACGAACCGGGAACGCCCCCCGACGCACCCGGCACGCCGCCCGTACTCGGTACGGGTTCGCCGCCACTTCCCGCGCCGCCGTTGCCGAGCGCGCCGCCATCTCCTCCCGCGGAAACGGAGCCTCCGCTGGACGTGGAGCCTCCGGAACCCGCGCCTCCCGTACCCGGCAGCGGATCCTTCGGCTCGAAGCGGTACCAATCCAAGTTGAAAAGAAAACCGCTCGCGCCCGTGAAGACCAAGAAGAGATCTTGCACGCCGGAAACCTCGCTCACGTCGCACGTGACCGTCGTCCAGGTTTGCCAGTCGCCCGTAGGGCTCACGTCGCAGCTGCCGATCAGCTCGCCATCCTTGGCGCCCACGCGCAGCTCGAGGGTGCCGCCCGAACCGGCGGAGGCGACGCTCGCCTCGAACGAGAGCGCACCCGTGCGGAAGTCGACGGACTCCACCTTGATGTAGTCGCCGTTTTCCAAGTTGGCGAGGGCGCGCCCCCCTTCACTCGAGTCTTCGACCTCGATGCCCTGGCCCCAAGCCATCGTCTCGCCTTCGACACGAGCGTAGGGATTCAGCGGCGCGACGGACTCCGTCACACCCGCGGAGGTCTTCTGAATGGTGGGGATGGAGCCGTCCGCACCGTAGGTGAACTCCTCGATGGCGACGGAGCGCTTGTAGCCGCTGCCGCCGGGGAGCTCTTGCGTGTGATAGAAGAAGTAGGAGCGCCCCAGAAAGTCGATGACACCCGCGTGATTGGTGAACGCGTGCCCGGAAACGCTGTTCATGATTTCACCGCGGTACGTCCAGGGGCCGGTGGGGCCCGGGCTCGTGGAGTACGCAATGTGCTCGGGCAGCGCGCCCGTGGGGTAGACCATGTAGTAAAGGTCGTTGCGCCGGTAGAACCAGGGCCCTTCTTCGTACGCAGCAGGTCGATTCTGGACCGCACCGCCGCGGCGGGGGCCGAACGTTTGCGGTGTGAGGGGGACCTCCTGCACGCCGCCGGAGTACGAAACCATGTCCTCGTTCAGCTTCACGTACCAGAGCTTCGGGTTGCCGAAGTACAGGTACGCCTGGCCGTCCTCGTCGATGAACACGGTGGGGTCGATGTACTGATAGTTGGAGAGGAGCGGCGCACCGATGGCGTCTCTGAACGGACCCAACGGACTGTCGGCCACGGCCACGCCGATTCTGTCGGCGACAGGCACGTAAAAGTAGAACTTGCCGTCGCGCGCTACACAGTGCGGCGCCCAAGACTTGTTGCCCGTCGCCCACGAGAACGTCTCCCAGCTGAGCGGTGTGCCGTGATCCGTCCAGTTCACCATGTCCTTCGACGAGAACACGAACCAGTCGTTCATCGTGAAGAAGTTATTGACGGTTTGGTCTTCGTCGTGACTCGCGCACAGGTACACCGTGTCGCCGTGAACCATCGGCGCGGGATCCGCCGTGTAAACGTGCTGAACGACGGGGT
Source organism: Pseudomonadota bacterium (assembly GCA_023432025.1). Taxonomy (GTDB): domain Bacteria; phylum Myxococcota_A; class Polyangia; order Polyangiales; family Polyangiaceae; genus NIC37A-2. Next base: position 760 of record JAEYVE010000242.1, on the reverse strand, counting down.
TGTCCGCGTGCGCCCGCGGGGCGCTCAGAAGAAGCGCAAGCGTCAGCGCGCCCAGTGACGAATGAACGAGCGGGGACCCGAAACGACGAGGGCGATGCACACGGTGGGAGCCATTCTGTGCGGAGGCGGGCATTCCACGAGTCTATTGAGCACGACCGTGACGGGCAGACGCACGCTTCATCCTCCCTGTCTTGGAAAATTACGCTGCAGCACGATCAGTTCACGTCGCTTCGCTCACCGCCGTCACGGACAGCGCAACTTCGGCGACGCATCCGTGCGTCGGCTCGAACCACCGCAAGGCGCCGAGCCAGCAACGAGGCGACTCAACGCCGGGTCACCGCCACGACGTCGAGCTCGATGAACTGTCCGTGGTTGACCGAGCCCTGCACGCCCTCCGGCGCGTAGCCCTCGTAGTTCATGATCAGTCGCTCGTTGTCGTCGATGCCCTCGAGCACCACCGTCGTGTTGGCGGCCATCGGTAGAGTCACCTCGTAGTCGAGCTCGAAGATGTAGTGTCCAACGCGTTGGTAGTCGTTGAGGAAGTACTCTTGTTCTGGTTCACCGACGCGGATGCGCCACTGCGCGTAGTCGGTGTCGTCGACGGGCACTGTGCCACCGGTGGTGAAAGGGACCGTCCGCCAATCGAGATTCATGTAGGAGAACGTCTCGGTACTCGTGCGGCTCCCACCGACGACATTCGCCGGCTCCACGACGCCACGAACGCGCAGCGTAACGTCGTAGAGCGCGCCTTCGGCTCCAC
>JAEYVE010000226.1 GCA_023432025.1 Pseudomonadota bacterium | reverse complement strand
GCGAGGATCCACGTGGAGCTCCCCCCGCGCCGAAACGGCGACCCCGAGAAACCCGAAAACCAGCGCCTGCCAAAGACCGCCCATGTTCGCCAGGTGCACGCCGCCGGCCGTATTTCCGGCCACGTCGTCGAGGTCGAAACGCGCGCAGAGCTCGAGGAGCTCGAGCGCTTCCGTGAGGCGCCCCGCGCGAGCCAAGAGCGCGGCGTGAATGGAAGGAGAAAGCGAGCTCCCGTGCGCGGTGCGCGGCAGGTAGTAGCTCAAGTTGGCGTTCAGTGAGGCCGGCTCGACTTCTGCGGGCACCATGTGGTGCAGCATCAAGACATCGGCCTGCTTGACCACCTGCGCCTGCGAGACTCGCTCGCGACCGAGGAGCACGTCCGCCGTCACCGGCACCTCGGACAACTCGGTGACTAGGAGCGGCTCCAGGCCGAAGAAGCCAGCGAACTGCTCGTACACGCCCGTCCGAGGCTCGTAGCCGTCCACCAGCGCGCTCGCGAGCGCGCGGAAGCGAGCGGCCTCGGCCGCCTCCGCGGAGTTCTCTGCGAGTGCCTGCGCCGCGCGTCGCAGGTTCCAACGCGCCATCACGTTGGTGTACGCGTTGTCGTCGACGAGCTCGTGGTATTCGTCCGGCCCCATGAGGCCCCGCAAGTGCGCGCGACCGTCCGCTTCGACCTCCGCTCGTGACGCCCAGTAGCGAGCGGTTTCTACGAACAGAGTGCGACCTGGGCCGCGCTCGAACGCGGCGTCGCCCGTCCACCGGCAGTAGCAATCTGCGGCCCAAGCGACGTCCGCAACGATGTGCTCCTCCCGCTCACCAGAGACGATCGCGATCGTTTTGCCCGAGGCATCGGTGACGCAACGCGGTGTCACGTCTCGTCCGGTGGCGGCCGACTCCCACGGAAAACGCAGACCCGAAAGGCCCAGTCTGCGAGCGGCGCGGCGCGCTTCGTTCGATCTGCGGAGGCGATACTCGAGCATCGCGCGCGCCACGGCCGGCTCCGTGGCGGCAAAAAACGGCAATACGTAGACGTCGGCGTCCCAGAACACGTGCCCGCCGTAGTCGCCGCCGGTGAGGCCGCGAGGACCGACCACGGCCTCGCCCGTCGCGTTCGCGGAGGCCATCAAGTGAAACAGCGCAAAGCGCACGTTCCGCGTGAGCACGTGGTCGCCGTGAATGCGAACGTCCGCCTTTTCCCAGCGCTCTGCCCAAGCGCGCTCTTGCTCGGCGCGCAGCTCGTCGTAGGAGAGCGCCTCGAACGCCGTGAGCTGCCTCGATTCTTCGGAGCTGGGCAAGCGCTCGAAGAGCGCAACACGCTCCAACACCTCGCGTCCATCGACGCGGCGTTGCGTCTGTCGCGCGCAGACGGAGACCGCGCCGTGATCCGCCTCCACCAGCGCGTGCGCCACTTCGGCGCTCGGGGCAGAGATGACGAAACCGGGCCCTCCGTCCACGTCCCCCAGCGGGTATCCGGCGACGAAGGTGCCGTGTGGCCACTCGGCGCGCATCACCGTGAGCCCGGGATACGAAAGCGAAGAGAAGCGAACGGTCCGCGTGCCGTCGGCGTCCTGTCGGACCAAGAGACCCGCGCGCAGATCGAGCCAACGAAAACCGAGGTTCGTCCGCGAAGAGCAGCGTTCGAGGTGGATCCAGCTGGGCAGGTGACAGAAGCGCGGGAGCGCGTCGTCGGTGCGCCTTTGCGCAAACGCGCCCGCGACACGAACCGCCCCGTCGCTCGGCGCTTCCTCGACGAAGCCGGCGGTGCCCACCAAGCCGTCACCGAGTGAGAACAACGCACCGTTGACCTCGGGTCGGCGCTCGCGGTCTTCGACGAGCGTCCATGCGTCGTCCGAGAGAGACGCTTCGTCCGGCGCGACGACCTGATCCAAGTCCTCGAGAGATTCTCCCACCCAACTCACGCTCACGGCTGACCTCCGCTCCACTGTTTTGACACACCTGCCCCGCGATCCACGCTGCAGGGACCGTTCGCGCGGATTGGCCGCTCGGTGGAGCGCTTCGCGAACCAGGGTGGCTCACGTGAAAGCCTTCATCCGAGACAACGGCTTGTCCTTGGCCGCGCTCGGGCTGTTTTTGGTCTGCCTGTTCGGGCAGGCCCTGGCGGGTTTTTTGCTACAAAAGGGCTCCTCTGAGTCGAAGAAGCCGGGCGAAAACGACGTGGACGAACACCCCACGAACGCTTCCGACCCGAAGGCGCCTTGGCCCGTACGCAAGGGTGGCCTCTGGCTCGCGCTCTACGAGCGCTCACTGTCGCTCGCGACGGCAAGCTTTTTTCGAATCGCTCCAGAACTGGCAAAGCGAGTTCTTTTCGGTGGCGCTGCTCGTGCTTCTGAGCATCGTCCTTCGGGAACGCGGCTCGCCTCAGTCCAAGCCGGTCGCGATGCGGCACGCGGAATCGGAGTAGGTGCGCCCCCCTTGTCAGCGCTCGCCGGGTGACCTACCCAGTGTCGCTTGGTGGACCTTCGCACACTCTCTCCAGAAGCGTTCGCAGCGCTGCGACTGGCTTTCAACGACGTCTGGACGACGCCGGCCGTGAAGTTTCGCATGGCGCCCAGCGCCGCGCGGGACGAGCTCTCCGAAGCGCGCGTGCTCAGGGTGAGCGGCGGCTACTGCGAGCTGACGCAGGAAGGCATCCGCGCCTGCCAGGAAACGTTCGGCAAGCTCATCGAGCAAGAGCTCGCAGCTCAGGCCCAGGGCGGCGTCGTGCGCGTGCCCTTCAAGGGGCGCTGAGGCTCCGCCGCGCCGCGACCTGCGCACGGAGCGTGCGAATCGCCGTCGAGAGGGCGCCCCAGCCGCGAGAGGCTCACTTGCGCTAACTCGAACCGAAGCGGATGCGAAGCCTTTCGCGCCGCGCTCGTCACACGGGCAAGCTGGGTGCAGAGTTGGACGGGAGGAGGACCCCGTGAACGTCCCATCCGAAACAGTTCGACATCTCCTGAGTGAACACCACACTCTCGCGAGCTCGCTCGCAGCCTTCGAGCACCTGCTCGACGAGGTCGAGGAAGGGAAAAAGCCCGACCGCGCCCTCTTACGAGTGATGGTCGATTGCATCAGCGACTTCTGCTCTCTTCGCCACGAGGAGAAAGAGGAGGCGCTCCTCGTCCCGGAGCTCGAACGCTTGGGAATGGAGTGGGACACGGGGCCGCTCGCGTACACGAGGCGCGAGCACCGGCAGGTGCACTACCTGATCCGTTCGCTTCAGCACGACTGCCATCAGCGAGACGACTGGGACGGCGAGGACCGTCGCCACTTCGTGTCCATCGGTCGGGAGCTGATCTCCTTTTTGACGCATCACATGAAGCACGAGGAGAAGTATCTGTTCCCCGAGGCAGAGGCGCGCCTCACCCCGGAAATCGACGCCGAGCTCGCCGCTCGCTTCGAAGAAATCGACCAAGAGCTCGACCACGACGCCGACAACCAGTCGCTGCAGGCGCGAGCTGCGCTCTTGGTCGCGAGGTTCGGCGGAGGTCACTCTGGAGACAATCCGAGCGTCTCTCGGCGCGGCGACGGCCGCTGAGCAAGCGGCGCAGAGCCCAGCTGAGCGCGCGCAGGCGAGCGAACCGCCGCCAGCGGCGAGCAGACGAACGAGGCCGTAGTGCGGGAGCACCGTGCTGGGACGCGCGGCGCCGACCCGCGAGTCCGTGAGCTCGATGGGTCGGCGACGACGGTTTCGACTCTGCGCGGCGCCGACCCCCGAGTCCGTGAGCTCGATGGGTCGGCGCGCGCGTCTTCGAACGTGGAAGTCAGGTGTCAGTGGGCGAGCGCCTTTTTGGCGCCCTTGCCCTTCGAGCCCGTCTGACGCTCCGCGTACTCCGCGAAGAACTCGGCGATGGCGACGGTCGCTCTTTCCAGCTCGTCCACGAGAACACGCTCGTTGGGAGCGTGAATGTTGGCGTAGCCGTCCGAGCAACCAAAGAGCAGAATTTCTGCGTCGGGCACCGCCTCTTGCAGTGAGCTCACGAGCGGAATCGAGCCGCCGCCGGCCATGCTCGACGTTTTTTTGCCCCAGGCGGTTTCGAGCGCCGCGCGCGCCGCGTCGTACGCGGGCCCGCCGTCCTTGGCCGAGAACCCTTGCCCGGCGTCACCTGCCGTGACTCGAAGCGGAATACCGAACGGCCGCACCGCCTTCAGGTGCGTCATCACGGCGGCTTGCGCTTCCGCCACGCTCTGTCCCGGGTGCACGCGAATGTTCAGCTTTGCGCGCGCGTAGGCGTTGACGGCGTTCATGGCCTTCGCGACGGAAGGCGCGTCGATGCCGGTGATGGTGATGGCGGGTCCCGACCAAACACGGTCGCCGAGCTCACCGGTTCCGATGAACGGCAGCCCCGGCTTCACCTCGGCGAGCTCTCTGAATTCTTCCTCCGTGTAGGAAGCACCCGTCCACTCTTCGCGGCGCAGCCCCGAAACGGCCACGTCACCTTCCTCCGTGTGAAGCGAGCCGAGCGCGTGCATGAGCACCAAGAGCGCGTCGGGCGCGGCGCCGCCGTAGCTTCCGCTGTGTTTGGGCCCCGAGAGCGTGCGCACCTCCAGCGTGACCGCCGCGCTGCCGCGCAGCGAAACAGTGAGCGTGGGCTCTCCGGGGCGCACGTTGCCCATGTCGGCGATGACCATGGCGTCCACTTGGAAGAGCTCGGGGTGTTTCGCCGGATAGACGGCGAAGGGGCTACCGAACTCCTCTTGCCCTTCGATGACGAAACGAATTCCCACCGGCGGCTTGCCGTTCCACGCGCGAATGGCGCCGATGAGCGCCATCAAGTTTCCCTTGGCGTCGGCGGTGCCGCGCCCGTAAATGGCGCCCTCCTTCTCCACCGCGTCGAAGCACGGTGTATCCCACGCGCTCTCGTCCCCCATCGGCACCACGTCGTAGTGCGAATAGAGCAGCACGGTGGGCGCGCCCTTCGGTGCCGGAATGTCCGCGATGATGACCGGAGGCACGTCGGGCAGCTTCAGCGCTTCGATTTTCTGGACTCCGGCGCGCTTCAAGAGCTCCACGACGGCGTCGTGACACTCGATGACCGGCTCCTCGGGAAACCCAGGAAAAGCAACGGACGGGATTCGAATCAAGCGCGCGAGATCCGCCTCGAGCTCCGGCATCAGCTTGCGCACGGCCTTGGCGAGCGGCTCCTTGGCGCGCCCTTCCGTCGTGGTGACTTGGTGTTGCATGGCACCCCCTTCGACGATCCAAGATGCGCCGCCGTCGTGGAATGTCGAGCAAGGTGCGCCCCCGCGCCTCGAACGAGGCCGCTCGAACGAGGCCGCTCGAGCCAAGCCGTTCCGAACGCGTCCGCCCGACCGAGCGAGAGCAGCTCGGCTGCCCGAACGAAGGTGGCTGCGCCGTGACCGCACGGAGAAGCCGCTTCGCTTCGAGCGTGCGACGTGCTCGTGGCTGCGCCCGCTCCCTCGGCAACTTTCGGAGCTCACTCGTCGACGCGCACGACCTTGACGTAGCGCACGCCGCGCGCGTCGACGCTCACGTCCAGAAAGTGACGCCCCGTCGTGTCGAACGGCTCCAGCGCGGCGCCCCCGCCGCCGCTCAAGTGCGCGTCGATGCCCGCGTTGGTGAAGCGCTGGTAAGTGTGAATGTGGCCGTACAGGGTCAGGTCCACGCGAGCGCCCGCCATTTTTCCGAGCACCGCCGCTGCTTCGTTTCTGCTGATGAACGACCCGTTGCGCAGACGCGTCGGATCGAGTGGGGGCACGTGCATGGCGACGATGTGCACGCCGTCGCGACCGCGCGCCAACCATTCGTCGAGCCACTCGTGAACGCGCCGCGCCAACGTTCCGTCCGCCGAGTCCAAGAGCGTGAAGCGTGCCCCGTGAAAGACGAAGCTCGAGCTGCCCCGACCGAAATAGTCGTGGTAGCGCGGCGCGGTCGTGCCGATTTCGTGGTTGCCGAGCGTCACGTAGTAGGGAATGCGAAGCGCCTTCATTTCTTCTTGAAAGCGCTCGAGCTCCGACGGCGTACCTTCTTCGGTGAGATCCCCCGCCCCCAAGACGAACGCCAGCTCCGATTGGGCGTTGATGCGTTCGAACACGTCTTTCACTCGGTCGATGCCGTCCTGAATGTCGCTCAAGACGCCGAAGTGAAAGGGCAAGCTCTCGTCGGCGCGCGGCTCGGCGAGAGCGAGCTCGACGGGTGCCTCGAGGAGTCGTACTCGGTAGCGGCAGGCCGTGGGTCTGGTCCGGGAGCGCTCCTCGAGGGAAGCGCGCCCGCGCAGCGTTCGGAGCGTGGCCTGGGGCATGCAGTTGTCGACCAAGAGCTCGAACGTGCGGGGCACACGTTCGCTCTCCAGCCGCACCTGAAGTGACGGCGCGTTCGCCCAGAGACGAACCTGCTCATCGGTGACGCTTCGGACGGCCGCGAGCCCCCCGGAGACGCGCACGTCGAAGCCTGCCCGCGTTTCTCGCCCGACGGCTTCGTCACGCTCGGCGCGATCCGCCGCCGGATCGAGACAAGAGACGCACGCCGAAGCAGCGAGCACCCAGCCCGAGCGCCTCACTCGTCGCCTCCGTAACGGAACACGCCAGAAGCACCGACGAGAAACGCCGAGCCCCAACGAGCGTCGAGCCGCGCGCCCCAGCGCTCGGCAAAATAGTAGAGCGCCTCGAGCCCCAGAAACCCGAGTGGATCACGACCAATTCCGAAGGCGAGCGCGCCTCCCACGGGTCCGTCGTGGCGGTGGTCGTAGTAGGCGCGCACGAAGCCGCCGTGCGGCGTTTGGTCACCGAGGTACAGGCCAAAACCGAAGCTCGCCAAGAGAAACGTACGGCGCAGCTCTTCGTCGGGCGCCGCGTCGAACCGGTGCCGTTGCGTGGCCGCGCCCACGCCGAAGTCCACGAACGCCCCCGCCAAACCCGCATCGTAGTCGCCCCAATCCCAGCGGCCTTCGAGCTCGGCTTCGCCCGTCACGACGTCGAAGTCCTCGAAGCCGAAGCGTTGCCCGCTGAACGCGACCGCCACGTCCACGAACGAGCCGCTGGGCGTGCGCGATCCGGGGAGCGGTCCGTGCAGACGATAGGCCAGCTCGGCGCGGCCGAGCTGGTGCGCGTCGTTCGCCGAGGACCACAAGGAAGGCGCCAGACGAAAACGACCGAGGCGCCCCGTGAGACCGGTGACGACGAAGCTCTCGTAGTCGAAGCGCGGATCGAAGACATGGCGGTAGCCGAGCTCGGATTCGAACGTCGGCGTCCACCCGGGATCTCGCCCCAGACCCCCCGGAGGCGTGAGCACGGAGAACAAGTCTCCGGTGAACGAAAGCGTGAAGAGCCCCGCCCCGGCCAAAGCCACGAGCGCGCCCGGACCTTCGAAATCGCGGGCCGAGCCACTCGCGAAAAGCAGCCCCGCTCCGAGCCCTCCCAAGACGAGCCCGAGCAGCTCGAGCTCCAGCAACCTCCGCGCCGTCGCGCGCTTGCCCAGCGCGTGGCTGCCGGCGCCGTGAAGCACCAGACCAGGCACGATCACCAGAATCGACGCCACGGCGCGATCGCTCGTGGTGGGCGTCGAGAGCGCCGCGGGCTCGCGAGGTTCTTCGA
>JAEYVE010000218.1 GCA_023432025.1 Pseudomonadota bacterium | reverse complement strand
ACTCCAAGCTCGTCCCGGGAGAGACACTCGTCGTCTACACGGACAAGCCCGTGGCCCGTGCGGACAGCGCGCTTTCGACGGAGCCGCTCGCCGAGGTGGACGCACCGAAGCCCGACGCTTTGCCGCCGCTCTGAGCAAAGCAGACCCGGTTCAGGGAAACGACGCCAGCCGCGCTCGCTGGTGCGGCGTCGTTGACGAAGGTGCACGGCAAGCCCGATAGTCGGCGGCGCTGGGTACGAACATGAGCGAGTGGACGGCAATCGTGATGGCCGCGGGTCATGGCACCCGCATGAAGAGCAGCCTCCCCAAGGTTCTTCACCTCGCCGCAGGTCGACCGCTCGTTTACTACCCGGTTCGCGCCGCATTCGATGCGGGCGCCGCTCGCGTGGTGGTCGTCGTCAATCCCGCGACGAACGCGGGCATCGCGTCGGCGCTTGCGGAGCACCTCCCTCACTTACCCATCGAGTTCGCCGTACAAGACGTACCGCGGGGGACGGGGGACGCAGCGCGCGTCGGCATGAGCGGCGTGCGAACCGAAAACGTGCTCATCCTCTCGGGCGACACTCCGCTCTTGCGCGCCTCTGACCTTGCGCCGCTCGTCGAGCGATGGGGCGGCTCGCCCGAGCCTGCGCTGTCCTTTCTCTCGTTCGCTTTGGAAAACCCGAGCGGCTATGGGCGGGTTCTGCGTGACGAGCGCGGCTTGGTGCGTGAAATCCGCGAGCACCGCGACTTGGTCACGGACGACGAAAAATCCGTGCGTGAGGTCAATGCTGGCGTCTACGCGGCCAAGAGCGAGCTGCTCCGTGAGGCACTCTCGAAGCTCGACTCCAACAACGCGCAAGGTGAGCTCTACCTGACCGACGTGGTGGCGAGCCTGGCGACGGGTCACACCGTGCTCGCCTCTTTGGCGGATCCGGCGAGCCTTTCGGGCGTGAACGACAGGGCGCAGCTGCACGAGGTGGAGCAAGTCCTCTTCTCGCGGATCCGCGAAGACTGGGCGCGAAAAGGCGCTACGGTGCGCGGCGAGCCGCTCGTCGACGACACGGTGACGATCGGTCCGGATGCCATCATCGAGGACGGAGCGCGGCTCCGCGGTCGCACCACGATTGGCGAAGGCGCTCTCGTCGACGTGGGCAGCGTGGTGACCGACGCGGTGATCGGACCTGGGGCCCTCATTCGTCCCTACTCGGTCGTGTCGAACAGCACCGTGGGCGCGCGCGCCCAAGTGGGGCCGTTTTCCCACCTGCGTCCGGACAGCACCATCGAAGACGAAGCGCACGTCGGTAACTTCGTCGAGACGAAGAAGACGGTGATGCGACGCGGCGCCAAAGCCAACCATCTGGCGTACCTGGGCGACGGCGACGTCGGAGAAAACGCCAACTTGGGCGCCGGTACCATCTTCTGCAACTACGACGGCTTTCAAAAACACCGCACGGTCATCGGGGCCGGCGCGTTCGTCGGCAGTGACTCGCAGCTCATCGCCCCCGTGCGGGTCGGTGACGGCGCGTACGTCGCGACCGGGACGACGGTGGTGGAGGACGTGCCTGACGACGGTTTCGCCATCGGTCGGGCGCGGCAAGCGACCAAGCCCGGCTATGCGTCGAGGTTGAGGGAGAGATTGCGCGCGGCCGCGGCTGCCGCCAAGGTTGCGCTCACGGCGACGGAGCGCAAAACCGATGAATGAGGGTGAGAGCGCGCGCCGTCGAGTCCGAGAAGAGATAGACCATGGATGATCTGGAAGCCGAGCTGAAGCGTCTCATCGTCGAGAGCCTGTCGCTGGAGGACGTGCGTGCCGAAGATATCGACTCGGAGGACGCGCTCTTCGGCAGCGGTCTCGGCCTGGACTCCGTGGACGCGCTCGAGCTGGCCATGGCGATCTCTCGGAAATACGGCGTGAACATCGACGCGGACAGCGAGGCGAACCAGCGCGTGTTCCAGTCGGTTCGGAGCCTCGCGGAGTTCGTGCGCGCCGAGCGCGAGCGAGGCTAACGCCTTCCCCCTGCGCGTTTCCTCGAGCGTTCGAGCCGTCAGAGCGGCTCGAACGCGACGCCCCAACGCGGCGCGACGGCGAAGCGTCCGCGTTCACGACGTGCGGCAGCTCGCGCGAGCTCGACACCCCAGGCCGCGGTGGTGCGCCCCAGCGCTCCGTGAGCTGCGGAGGAGACGCAACCACCGGTCATTGGTTCGACCTGGGTCAAAGTTCCGAGCGCGTCCGGCGGCGGCTGCTCCGCCCAGCGAAGCAAAAAGCCCACGCCGGCCGCTGGAAAGCGAATGTCGGGTGGAAGGAGCAACGAGCTCGCGTCCTCGTCGGCGATCATCACCGCTGCGTCACCGCCGTGCAGCGCGAGGTACGTGAACGCTTCGAGCAAGCTCATGGCCACCGTTTCTTCGCCCGCCGCGAGCGCCGTCGAAAATTCGCGGTTGCCCGTGGCGATGGAGAGTTGCCCCGCGGCGGTGTTGTGGACGCTGGATTGAAACTTGGCGGGGCTGAGTCCGCCCGGATCTTCGACTTGGTCGAGCAGACTGCGCGTGGTGGCCATTTCCCCGAACGCCGAGCCATACACCGTGGCCAGGGTCGGCAAGAGGCTCGGCTCCGCCGCCGTCAGCTGTCCCAAGAGCTCGGCGCTGAGGCGCGTCAATTGGCTCGCGCGACCGCGCGCTCGAACAGGCAAGAGCTCGGCGGGTGGCTTTTGTACTTGCTCCTCGTGGCGCCCGCTGAGCAGGGCATCGAGGTTTTCTTGGCCCGGCGCCCAAAAAGCGACGGCGCGAAGCCAAGCTCGACCCGGAAGAACGACGTTGTTCTTTTGGCTCGACAGGCGCCGGCGACCGAGCGCTACCGAGACGTTGTTGCCGCCGAAGGCGAACGAGTTGCTGAGCACACAATCGATGGCGCTTTCGTCAACGCTGCTGTCGTCGGAGGCGACGAGAGGCTGCACGGCGAGCTCATCGTCGCGCACGCTGGGTGGGCGATTGCCCGGCAAGCGCCCGAGGCGGAGCGCGTCCAAGCAAAAGGCTGCCTCGGTGGCGCCGGCGGCGCCCAGCTGATGCCCGACGCGATCTTTGGTCGAAGAGAAACGGACCGCGGGTGAGAGCACGGCCGAAAGGGCAGCCGCTTCGGCGGCGTCGTTTTGTTTGGTGCCGGTTCCGTGCGCGTTGACGTAGCCGACGTCGCTCGGAGAAAGGCCCGCGAGCAGGAGCGCGCGCTCCATGGCGACCTTTGCGCCGAGCCCTTCGGGGTGAGGAGCGGTCGTGTGGTAGGCGTCGCCGCTTTCTCCCGCAGACAGCAGCGCGAGCTCCGAAGCACCCTCGCGCTCCACGAGCAGCACCGCGCTGCCTTCGCCGATGGTGATGCCGTTTCTCTCGGCGTCGAACGGCTTGCAGGCTTCGGATGAGAGAATTCCTAGGCTCGCGAAGCCGCGCAGGGTCATTTGGCAGAGCGCGTCCGCGCCGCCAGCGACGACCGCGTCACACTGCCCCGTTTCGAGCAGTCGTTGCGCGGTGGCGAGCGCCTTCCCGCTCGAAGAGCACGCGGTCGAAATGACGAACGCAGGCCCCCCGGTACCGAGCGCCGCGCGGGTGAGGCGGACGAGCGCGTCGTAGGTGTGTTGCTCCAGAAAATCGTACGCATCGGGGAGCACACCCGTACGGCGCGCATGAGCCAGCGCTTCTTCCGTGCGATCGATACCGCCCGTCGACGAGCCGAGGACGAGCCCCACGCGCGCGGCGCCCCAGCGCGATACCGCGGCTTTCAGCTCCGGCAGGAGCGCCGTGAGCGCCGCGTACCACAGCCGCGCAGAGCGGCTGTCGTGCCCAGCGAGCCGCTCGGGCAGGGCCGGAAGAGGAGCGTGAACGCGGCCCCAAAAGGCGCGAAAAGGAAGGTTCGAAGGTGCTGGTTCGAGTCCGCTCTGCTCGAGCCAAGCGACGTTCGGGGCAGCGTCGTCCGTCGACGCCCAGCGCGCCGTGCCCAGCGAGTTCACCCACGCGTAGGCAGTGATGGGGTAGGCGTTGAGCGGGCTAGGCATGGGAGTGCGAGCCGGGCGCGAAGCCGCGCTCCCGCGTCAGTGCTTGGCGGAGCGCGCGGGGCGCAGCGCCACTTCAGGCAGCTGGTGGCTCATGCGCTCCCGTTTGACCGAGAGGTACGACGCCGAATGCTCATTGGCCTCGACGTGCACCGGGATGCGTTTGTGAACCTCGATGCCGAGCTTGCCGAGCGCCTCGGTCTTCGAGGGATTGTTGGTCATGAGCTCGATGGAGCGTACGCCGAGCGCGCGAAGCATTTCCGCGGCTACGTCGTACTGTCGCGCGTCCACCGGCAGGTGCAAAAGCTCGTTGGCCTCGATGGTATCCGCGCCCTTGGCTTGCAGCGCGTACGCGCGGATCTTGTTGGCGAGGCCGATGCCGCGGCCCTCTTGGCGTAGGTAGAGCACGACGCCACGCCCGCGTTGCGCGACGTGTTCTTGCGCAGCTTCCAGCTGCTCCTTGCAGTCGCACTTCAGCGAGCCGAGCACTTCGCTCGTCAGGCACTCCGAATGCACGCGCACCGGAACGTTTTCCCCGCCCGTCACGTCACCCATCACGAGCGCCAAGTGCTCGTCGCTGAGACCTGGGTGTGCCCCTGGATCTCGGTAACGAAAGACGACGACATGAAACACTCCAAAGCGCGTGGGGAGCGGCGCCTCGGCGAGGCGCTCGAGCTCCGTCGTCGAAGCGGCTTGGGGGGCAAGGGGAGACTGCATCACGGGCGGGCCCAAAGGCGAAACTCCCCGGCGGAGAGCGGCGGGACGCCGAATGCCAGTGAATTCCGCTGGAATATCACCGCGGTCGCACCGCGGCGCTGGCGGAAACATGGGGCGCTGAGTCGGCCTGGTCAAGATGGGCAAGCCTCCCCGTCGGAAAATACTTTGAAATCAGGCGGATGGGGCGCCGCAAAGTGCTCGCGGCAACTCCCGTCACCGACGGCGGAAGGCGTCTCCGAGCTAGCTCGCCCGGCACAAGTCAATCAAGGCCTGCTCGAGGATCGCCTTGGGTGGGCGTTTGGATCCACCTTTCAAAGCAAGATCTACCTCGCTCAGACGCTCGAGCCAGCTCTCCAAGACGGCTCTCGGTACCGCGCGCACCTGATCGGAAAGCTCGCGAGCCTTGAAGGGTGGAGCCCCTGCGAGCTTGGCTGCTTCTTCCGGGCGCGCGCCGTGGCGCAAAGCCGACTCGAACCGAACCAGCTGTCTCGTTGCCCACGCGAGCACGCCGAGCAAGCGGAGGCCGCGATCTTGAGGATCGAACACGTCGTCCAAGAAGCGGAGCGCCGACGCTACGTCGCGGCGCCCCACGGCCCCCACGAGCTCCCACACGGTTGCGCTGCGCACCCGCACGACGCATTCGCTGATGGCCGCTTCCGTGATTTCCTTGCCTTCGCCGACATAGAGCGCGACGCGTTCGAGGGCGTCTGCCACCGGGCCGAGCTCTGGACCTGCGAGCTCCGCGAGGAAGTCCGCGACGGGCAGCGAGATGCGGTTGCCTCGCTCCCGAGCGCGCGCCTCGATCCAGCGCGGCAGCTCCGCGCGCTTCGGGGTTTCGCAGCTGACCAGCCAGCCTTGCTTGCGCCCCGCGTTGACGAGCCGCCTTCTCTTGTCGAGCGCGGGGCCCACCAAGACGAGGACGGTCGTCGTCGATGGGTTCTCCGTGTAATCCGCGAGTCGATCGAGCGGCGACCCACGTTTGTCGCCCTTGTCGCTCTCCCACTTTTCGAGGCCGCGGACGAGCACCCAACGACGCTTGGCCATCATGGGCAAGGTGCGCGCCGCGCCGAGTACGGCGTCCACGTCCACCTCGCCCGCCGAAAGTTGGTCTTCGTTCAAGCCAGCGATTCCACCTTGGACCGTGGCTCCCCGGAGCGCCCGCACGACTTGATCGACCAGGTGAGCTTCGTCGCCCACGAGCAAGTACACCGGGCGAAGCTCTCCGGAGCGCGCTTCACGTAGGGCTTCTTCCGGACTCATCGGTGGCAGGCGTTTTAGGACCGTCCCAGGCAAGCCGCCAGGGAGGCGCCTCGAACGCCTGCTTCGGCTGGGGCGGGGCGTCACCGTCGCGCGAGGCGGCCCCGCAGTCCGTGCAATACGGTTGCTCCGAGCGACACCGGCGCTCGGGGACGGTGGGCGCGACACGCTCTCCTTTCCGTGGCGCGCGGCGCGTGCGCTGCGCCGAACACTGTAGTAATCAGGCCGGCGTGACGGTGCTCTCCGCTCACCCGCGTCGAGTGGATGGCGCTGCCCAGCTCGAGGTCCCGAAGACGGGAAGCCTCGTGGCGATCGGCAATTTCGACGGGGTGCACCTCGGTCACCAAGCGGTTCTCGAAAGCGTCTTCGCAGAGGCGCGGCGGCGCGAGCTGGCTCCTCTGGTGCTCACCTTCCATCCTCACCCCTCCGAGGTGCTCGGTCGTGGCGCGCTCAAGCAGCTGACCACGCTGGATCGCAAGGTGGAGCTCATCACTCGGCTCGACGATGCGGTTCGGGTCGTGGTGGAGCCATTCGATCGAGAGCTCGCCGCGCTCGGCCCCGCGGAGTTCGCCGAACGTTTGTTGGCCGAACACCTCGGCGCTCGTCTCGTCATCGTCGGTAAGAACTTCCGCTTCGGCCGCGACCGCTCGGGGGATCTCGAGGAGCTCTGCCGTTTGGGCGGGGAGCTCGGGTTCGAAGCTCGAGCCGAGAGCATGTGTGGAGACGCCGTCGGAACCTTTTCCTCCACGCGCGCCAGAGAAGCGCTGAGCCGCGGCGACTTGGCCGACGTGATGGCGGTGCTCGGCCGCCCTCACTCACTCTCGGGCACGGTCGTCGAAGGACAAAAGCGCGGACGCACGCTCGGCTTTCCCACGGCCAACGTCGGCGACGTGGCGGAGGCGTTGCCGCCCGATGGCGTGTACGCCGTGCTCGTGGACGTGGAGGAAACGCCGGGGCGCTATCGCGCGGTCGCGCGCGGCGTCATGAATCTCGGGGTTCGCCCCACGTTTTCCGCCGGCCGCAGCGTGGAAGCGCACCTGTTCGATTTTTCGGGCGACCTTTACGGGCGTCGGTTGCGGCTGCATCTGGCCGGCCGTTTGCGCGACGAACGGCGCTTCGACGGCATCGAGGCGCTGCGCGCTCAAATCGCCGTGGATGCGCGAGCGGCGCGCGCTCTGTTGTCGACCTGGGTGGAGGACCCCGCGGCCGGAGGCGCCTGGGCCTAGGCGCTCGACGCTTCGGGCTCGCTCGAAAGCTGGGTCTCCGGGGGGCGGGTGTCTGAGCGCCTTGACCGCGCGGAGGCCGTCCCCCGAAGATGCTGGCCGCGCGCGGCCAGCGGCCGCGCACGAACGAAGAAATGTCGAACGCTGCCGCACTCGATGCACTTTCACGCTCGGAGCTCATCGAGCGTGCTCGGGAGCTCGGCGTCGAGCGCCCCGAGCGCATGACGCGAGCCGAGCTCCGCGACGAAATCTTGCGGCTCAGCGCGCCGCGAGGCCACGAGGAGGAAGCCCGGGGGCTATTCGGGGTGGCGCGCTCCATGCTCGCCAACGTGGTCGAGGCCGGCCTTCACATGCCGGACGCGGCTGCCGTCATTCGCGGAGAAGCCGGCTTCGACGTGCGCGTCAAAACCCAACCCCCCGTGGCGACGGTGACCCTCGCCGAAATTTACGCAGCTCAAGGGCACCGGCGGCGCGCCGTACGCATGCTGGACGACGTGCTCGCTGCGGAGCCGGATCACGAGCACGCGCGGGAGCTCCGTCAGCGTTTGGCGGACGAGCTCGCGGGGCGCGTGGCCGTCGAGGGCGAAGCTCCGCCCGTAGCGGCCGAGCTGGTGGAAACCACGGGCGAGGAAATCCGTACGGGAAAGCCTCCTTTGGTCGCGTCTGCACCGGTCCGCGTCGAGCCCGAAGCGGTCCCTCCAGCCGAGGACGACCTTGCCTCGTCCGTTGAGGTGCCCAGTGAGGTTCTGCCCGCCGCCGCTATCCCGGCGGCGCGCGAGGTTGCTCCGACGCGAGACGCTCCTGCGGGCTTCGCCCCTGAGCAGGCGCCTTCGGAAGAGGAGCCTCCGGCGAAAGAAGACGCAGAGCCGGAAAACACCGGTTCGTCGTTGGAGGAGCCGAAGGACGAGCCGTCCCACAACGAGCCCCCGGCGTCGCATGACGCCGCTCCAGAAGCGGTTCATACCCCGCTCGATCCGCCGGTCTCCGAGGTGCTGCACGAGCCAACTGCAGAGCGAGCTCCTGAGCCCGTCGAGGGAGAGCTTCGAGAGCCAACCGCGGAGGAAGCTCCCGAGCCGATCGCAGAGGAGCCCTCCGAGAGCCCGGAGGAGCAAGAAGCCGCTGCGCTCGTCGCGGTGGAAGCGATCGCTGCGCAGGTGCCTTTGGACGAGGACGTCGCCGAGCTGCCTCGGGTAGAAGAAGTCTCCGAAGCGGCCTCTCCGAGTCGGGAGGAGCTCGAGAGCGCGGCGCCCGGAGCTCCGAGCTCACCGACTTCACCGAGCGAGCCTCCCGAGCAGGCGAGCAGCTTTCCGTTGGAGGGGCCTCCCGAAGACGTGCTCTTCGTCGAAAGCAGCGACGCGGGCGTGGGCGTCTACTGGGAGTTGTCACGAGCCAGCCTCGATCGCGTTCGGCGTCGTATGCCGGAGGGAGAGCCCGTCCTGCGCCTGGTCGCGCTTCGCCCGTCCTGGGAGGGCAGCGAACGCTTCGAGCGCGTCGTGGCTCTGCACGGTGAAACGGGGCTGCTGCGCTTCTCGGAGTTCGAGAGCACGGACGTCGTTCGCGCAGCCGTGGGTTGGCGTTCCCCGGAAGGTTTCGTTCCGCTCGCCGTCGCTTCGGATCTGGTGGGCGGGTACCGGCCGCCGCTCGTTCCGAAGAACTTCGACGCGGCGCTGGCGCGTGCTCGCGTGCGCCTCGACGGTCTCTGAGCTCCGCCAACGCGGTCGGGGTGGGCGCTCTACCGGAGCCCCCTCTCGGGCGTGCCACGATTGGCCACGCAACGTGCATCGGGCTCCGTCCGATGTCCGGGCATGCGCGTTTACGCTCCGTTCCTCGGCGGTCTTCTTTGTGCGAGCGTGCTGCTCCTAGCGTCTCGTGGTTCTGCTCAGTCCCTGCCGGAGGCGTGGACCGAGGACGAGCCGTCGTGGGGTGACGATGCGCTCGTGAGCGGAGACTGCTTGCTCACCCTCGACGCCGGGCGCCGTGAGCGAGACGACGGTCGCCGTGAGTACTACGGCGCGCTGGCGTTCACCTCACCTTGGGGTGGCTGCGTCGGCGCGCGGGACGCTTCCGCGCGGAACGCTCCTTCCTCGGACGCTTGGGGGCGCAACTCCGAGCAGATTTCGACGTCGCCCCAGGCTGACGGCGGGGATTATCGTCGCGAGATGGCGCGTGATCTCGTCGCGCCTTCGCGCGCCAAGGAGCTGGACGTCGCCGAGGAAGGACCGCCGCCGGAAGGCAGAGTCTACGTGGTGTCGCCACGTCTGGCGCGCGATGCGGTGGCGGCTGCGTGGCGCGCGGCGGGCCTGAGCCAAGCCACGCTTCGCCTCGACGAAGCGGAGAGTCGTGCACGGTGGTCGGCGGCGCTGCCCGAGCTCCGTCTGCGCGCAGCGCGTGGGTTCGACGAGTCGGCGCGCGTGGACTACGACGGAGAAGCCGCGGGGGATACGCGCTTCACGGGCAGCGCAGACTTGGATCTGGAGGCTCGCTTGACGTGGCGTCTGTCCGAGTTGGTGTTTTCCGGGCGAGAGCCTTCCATCGAGCGCTTGCGGAGCTCGCTCGTGAAGGACCGTCGCGACGTCGCTCGGGCGACGCTCGGCGCGTTGATGCGCTGGCAGCGGGCGCAAACGCGCCTCACGTCGCGAAGCGCAGAGCCCGAGGAGCTAGCAGACGCGATGCTCGACGCCGCGGAAGCGGAAATGGAGCTGTCGGTGCTGACCGATGGTTGGTTCACGTCGAAGCGCGTGCGCGGTGCTCCTTGGATGGTGGCGCACGTGCTCCAGGCCGACGGCGCGAGCTCTTCCGTCCGTCCCGTCGCGTCCGCGCCGGGGCCCGGTGCGCCGCCGTCTGCGCCAGGGCCGCGTCAGAGCGTGCCCAGCGCGCAGCCCTCACCACGCGGGGAGGAGCCTGGGGGGCCGCTTTCGCCGCGAGATCCGGCTGTGAGGACGAACCCTGGCGAAGCTCCGGCGCCGGGAGTAAATGTGCCGCGCAATGTTGTCAGAGACTCGAAGCACGCTGAATGACCTCAAAAGGCGCGTTGATGCGCTAAGGGGGTCTCTTTGACGTCGCGGAGCTGAAGCGAGAAGTCGAAGAGCTGGATCAGCTCTCCACCGAACCCAAGTTCTGGGACAACCAGGACAAGGCCCAGGCGCTGATGCGTCAGCGCGCCGCTGCGCAAGAAAAAGTGGACCTCATCGAGGGGCTCACGCGGGACGTCGCGGACGCCATCGAATACCTCGAGCTCGGCGCCGCCGAAGGAGACGAGTCGGCTTTGTCCGACGTAGACAAGCTCGTTCCCGGCATCGAGGCGCGCGTGCGTCAAACGGAGCTGAAGCGCATGCTCTCCGGCCCGGCGGACCACGCCAACGCCATCGTCAGCATCCACCCCGGCACGGGCGGCACGGAAGCCAAGGACTGGGCCGGCATGCTGCTGCGCATGTACATGCGCTACGCCGAGCGACGCGGTTACAAAACCGAGCTCCTCGACTACCAGGCCTCCGACGACGCGGGCATCGACGGCGCCTCGTTCATCGTCAGCGGCCCCAACGCGTACGGCTACCTGCGCGCCGAAATGGGCGTCCACCGCCTCGTCCGCATCAGCCCGTTCGACTCGAGCGCGCGTCGGCACACGAGCTTCGCCGCCATCGAGGTGACACCCGACATCGAAAACGAAATCGACATCGAGGTGAACGACAACGACATCGAAATCACCACGATGCGCGCTGGCGGTAAGGGCGGGCAGAACGTGAACAAGGTCGAAACCGCGGTGCGCCTGCGGCACATCCCGACCGGCCTCAACATCGTGTGTCGCGCCGAGCGCAGCCAGCACCAAAATCGCGCGATGGCTCTCAAAATGCTCAAGGCCAAGCTCTACGAAATGGAGCTCCAAAAGCGCGAGCAGGCCCAAGCCGCGTACGAGGCGGAAAAAGGGCAAATTGCCTGGGGCAGCCAGATCCGCTCCTACGTGCTGCAGCCCTACCAGCTGGTGAAGGACTTGCGCACGGAGGCCGAGCGCAGCGATACGCAGAACGTGCTGGACGGGGACTTGGACTCGTTCATCGAGGCCTACCTCTTGATGAGCGCGGATCAGGACAAGAAGGCTCCGCCCGGAGCCATCACCAGTTGAACGAAACCCACCTCAGCGTGAGTTTGTCGCATCCAACCCGGGCGCAGGCCCGGCGGAGTCAATCGTGAGCCAGCCTCCCAGTCACAGCGACGCCAAGAACGCCTCCCACACGACCCAGGGCCACCCTAGAGCCAGCCAGATGACCGGCGAAAAGTCCGCCTCCACCTCTGGCGCAGGCGCCTCGGAAGCACACGCGGGCACGGAAACGGACGTGGTGGGCGAGGAGGCGCTCATCGCGGCGCGCCGTGAAAAGGCCGCCAAGTTGCGCGAGCGCGGCGGCAACCCGTTCGCGAACGACGTGGCGGCGAGCGAGCGCTCTTTGGTCGCGGACATGCGCGCGCTGTGTGCGGATGCGCTCCTCGAGCCAAGAGAGGAGCTTCGCTACGACCCCGCGCGGGTAGCGGCGCTCACGGAGGGCAAGTCGTTCACGGTGCTCGGGCGGATGGTGGCGCGCCGCGGCTTCGGCAAAGCCTCGTTCCTCAGTCTGCGTGACCGCAGCGGCGAGCTGCAGCTGTTCGCCAAAAAGGACGTGCTCGGCGAGGCGTTCTCCGCGCTCGAGTCCATCGACATGGCAGATCACGTGGAAGCGCGCGGTCGAGCCATGGTGACCAAGACCGGCGAGCTGAGCCTCGAGCTCACTTCGCTGCGGCTCGTGACGAAGGCTTTGCGCGCCCTGCCGGACAAGTGGCACGGCCTCACGGACGTGGATTTGCGCTACCGCCGTCGCTACATCGACATGGTGGCGAACGTCGAGGTGGCGGACGTCATCACCGCGCGCGCCATCGTGCTCGGTGGCATCCGGCGCTTCTTGGACGAGCGCGGCTACGTGGAGGTGGAGACGCCCTCGCTGCATCCGCTCATCGGCGGCGCCGCCGCGCGGCCGTTCGTCACGCACCACAACGCGCTCGATATGCAGCTCTTCTTGCGCATCGCGCCGGAGCTGTACTTGAAGCGCCTCCTCGTCGGCGGCCTCGAGCGCGTCTACGAAATCGGGCGTAGCTACAGAAACGAAGGCATCAGCACTCGGCACAACCCCGAGTTCACGATGATCGAGCTGTATCAGGCCTACGCGACGTACGAGGACTTGATGACGCTCACCGAGCAGCTCTTCCGGTCCGTGGACGCGACGCTGGGAAAGGGGATGGCGGCGCGGTCGCGCGGCGCCGTGTACGCCCGCTGGAAGAGCGAGCGCGCTTTCACGCTGTCCGAACCTTTCGTTCGTTTGCCCATGGCTGCCGGTATTTTGCAGGCGCTCGCGCGCGCCGCTCTGCCTCCCGAAGTGGCCGCGAGCTACCGCGAGCTCGCCGTGACTGAAGAGACCGCGCCGGAGGCCAAGGCGGCGGGCGACGCACTGGTGCGCGAATGGGCGAGCCGCTCGGCGCGCGCGGGTCGCATCGACTGGGGCAATCTGCGGCGCGCGCTCGGAGCCGCTCACAACGACGGCGAACGAACGTTCGTGGCGTACGAGTACTTGGTCGAGCCGTTCTTGCCCGAGGACTACCGGAGCGCGGACGGCTCGAAGAGCCTGCCCGTCTTCATCGTGGACTACCCCGCCGAGGTTTCGCCGCTGGCGCGCCGCAAGGACGACAACCCCGCCTTGGTCGATCGCTTCGAGCTCTTCGTCGACGGTCGCGAGGTCGGCAACGCCTTCAGCGAGCTGAACGATCCCGACGACCAAGCGGCGCGCTTTCGCGATCAGGTCGAGCGCAAGGCGCGCGGCGCCGACGAGACGATGGACTACGACGAGGACTACATCCGGGCCCTCGAGCACGGCATGCCGCCGGCCGCCGGCTTTGGCATGGGTGTCGATCGCCTGATGATGATGCTCACCAATCAGCCGTCGATTCGAGACGTCATCGCCTTTCCATTGCTTCGCCCCGAAACGCGCTGAAAAGCGGGCCCACCGACGCTCGAAAAAGATCCAATGCTACTTTCCGTCAACGCGCCCTTTTATGCCCCCCTCGTCGAGCAATGGCTCGCCTGGGAGCCGAAAACGCGTATCGGCGTGGCGGTAGGGCTGGGCCTGCTCGTGACTCTGGTCGTCGTGCTCGGGCTGCGGCGTTGGCTGCGCGGCAAGGCGCATGGCGTCTTGATTGGCGTGGCGGTGGTGGGCGCGCTGCTCACGCTGGGGCTCGGCGCTTGGTCGTTCGCGCTGCCGAATCCGCTCGGTGGGCGCTTCATCTTGAGCCACCAAATCGTGCGCGTGGGGGCCGCGCTCTCGGCGACGGTGACGGGCGTAGCCGCCCTGTCGCTCGCGGTGCCGCGCGCGCTCAACTTCTTCGAGGGTTCGAGCTTCGTCGCGTTCATGGCGGCGCGGCACGTCCGCTCGAAAAAGAGCGGCTTTTTGACCATCATTTCGTTTTTGTCCATCGCGGGCGTCGCCGTCAGCTCCTTCGCGCTGTGCGCGGTGGTCAGCATCATGGGCGGCTTCGGCGCCGATCTGAAAACCAAGATCCTGGGCAACAACGCCCACATTCGCGTCGAATCGGAAAAGCCCGGCGGCTTCGAGTACTGGAACGACACGCTCGACAAAGTGCGGCTGGTGCCCGGCGTCG
>JAEYVE010000137.1 GCA_023432025.1 Pseudomonadota bacterium | reverse complement strand
GACGGATACCGCGGAGAGAAGCGCGTTAAGGCAGCGTTTTTCGTGCGGGACCCGGACGCCCGTTGGGTCGCGCAGAATCTGCCCGAAGGACTTTCCGGCACGTCGGAGGACGGCGGTCTCCTCGTCGAAACGGAAACAACGGGCCTGCTCCCCGTGGCGCGGTTCGTGGTGGGGCTCGGTGAGGTCGCGCAGTGCCGAACGCCCGAGCTTGCGGAGCTGGTGCGGAAGCTGGCCGAAGGGGCGCTTCGCCAGGCGGGGCAAGGGTGAGTGTTTGAGCAGTGTGCGCTACTCGGGCTCCTGGTTTGGACCAGTGCGAAGCGCACAACGGCGAGACGAGATCCACGCCATCTCGAGATTCCGGCATTGCTCACAAAAGAAGAGGCATTGCTCACAAAAGAAGAAATGCCCAGTTGCGAAAGCGACCGGGCAACGAGCGGCTAACAATGCCGGCTCCCTACAAACACACAAGGCTTCAACGGAGCCGTCCGCGGTGAGCGAACGCCTTCCCTTGAACAGACTAAGAACAACAGACGCCCAAGGAACGACCCCATGAACCTCAACGACCTTCTCGCCGGCCCTTTCGCGGCCATCCGCCTCACCCAAAAACTCAAGTCTTCGGCTGGTGACGGCTCGAAGCTGTATCCCCCCACGTTCGAAGGCGGGGTCTATTGCTTCGAGACCCGCCGCATCGAGGGCCGTGCCGTTCCTTGCGTGCTCCTCGACGGCGTCGCCTCGAGTGCGAACCGCCAGGAGGAAGCGTTAGCGGCGCTCGTGGAAGCCGGCACCATCGAGGTGCCGCACTTTCGGACCGACCTCAGTGAGTTTCCGGATCTCGGTGAGGTCACCACGTTGAGCGCTCCGCACCGGGTCTTCGACGCGATTTTCCGCGACTCCGAGTACGAGGGTAAGGCGTTTCAAAAGCACCCGCTCTACTCGGAGCTCTCACGGTCGAATGCGCAGAACGCAACCGCTCTTCTGGCGCACGCGCCGACCGCGCTTCTGTTTGGTGCGTGGGACTCGACGGGGTCGGCAGGCGGTCTCGGTAACAAGTTTGCCCGAAGCATCGTGACCGAAATCATCGGCGTTGAAGTGGAGCGCGGTGAAACGCGCGGCGGTCTCCGTCTCGACCCCCTGGGCATCAGTCGCCACGTCGAGATCGAGGTCGACAAGTCGGGGGACTGGAAGCCCAAAGGCCTAGCTGGCAAGAAGGACGACCGCGGCAAGGGGACGCGCCCGTCCGAGGTCAATCACGGAAACGTTCTCGCGAAGGTCGAGTACGAAGGGTCCGGCGCCGAACGTCGGTCGTTGAAGGGTGGCATTACGTGCGATCACGCGCTGCAGATGAGCGTCATCACGCTGGCGGGCCTGCGGCGCCTGCGCTTCCCGGTCGATGGCAAGCGTGACCCGAAGCTCGACACTGCCGCACGTGCGGTCCTGGCGAGTTTGGGTCTTGTTGCGCTGACGAGCGCTCGGGAGCGAGGCTACGCGTTGCGTTCACGGTGCGATCTCGTTGCGGATGGCCTCAGCAAGTTCGAGGTGCTGTCCCAAGATGGTTCGGCGAAGGAGTACGAGCTCGATTCGCAGGCTGCAGTTGCGCTCTACAAGGAGGCCGTCAAGCAGGCGCAGAGCGCTGGGCTGCCTTGGTATCCGACGCCGAAGGCGATGAAGCCGCAGGCCAAGTTGAGCAAGTTGATTTCGCTCAGCCGCGAAGCGGGAGTGGAGTGAGCCGTGCTGGCGATCGAAGTGGAGTACCTCCTCGGTCGCGCGGTCGCGACCGACGTGAGTGAACGTGACTTGGTGGAATGGCCACCTCATCCCTCGCGTCTTTTCTCGGCCCTCGTCGATGCCCTCGGGGACGTGGGAAACGACTTGCCCGAACAGAAAAGCGACTGCGAGTCTGCTCTGCGTTGGCTCGAAGCGCTCCCGCCACCGGAAATTGCTGCGAGCGTTGCGGACGACGTGTCGATTCGCACCACGGTCAAGTACTGGGTGCCAATCAACGATGAAGTAGCGGACAAGGTTCGCTCGGCGCCCTTGGTGGAACAGAGAAAGCGGCAAGAACGGTTCTTTCCGGCCGCAGTCCCTTCTCATCCGGTGGTTGTGTTCACGTGGCCAACGGTCGAGACACCCACGGGGACCGCTCGGGCGCTGGATATCTTGATGCAACGGGTGCCGTACCTCGGCCACAGCAGTTCGCTGGTCCGGCTGTTTCGTTCATCCGAGGCGCCGGCTTCGACACTGGTGCCTCGATCGACGGGGGCACACCGCCTTCGCGTCCCGGGGCCTGGGCGTCTGGATCGATTGAATGCAACGTTCGAACAGCGCAAGACCGATACGGCGGTTCAAGCGCCGATTGGCCGCGAAGTTCTGTACGATTGGGCGCGACAGGATCGGCCGCGCGGGCCTCACGGCATCGCTCGAGTCATCGCTTTCGAAGGTCCTCCAATGGGCGTCGAGAATGCGGCCTTTCTTACAGCGAGGTACCGCGAGGCACTCCTATCATTGCTCGGTGACGACGCGCCCAGCGTACTGACGGGTCACGCGGCGCGCGGCGAACCGGCTACAAATCCGCACATCGCTTTCGTTCCACTCGCCAACGTCAATCACGAGTTCGCCGACGGGTCCATCAAGGGGATTGGCGTAGTCCTCCCTCGAGACATCCATCACGACCACCTCTTGCGCCTCGATGCAGCAATCAGGCGCCTGCGTTCGCTTCATTTCGGCGCGCAGGGCGCGATTGGCCTTCGCTTGTCGCGTGGCGCCGAAGGACTGAAGTCGCTTGATTTTGGTCGATACTGCCGGGCCTCCAGCGTGTGGGCGTCGGTTACGCCGGTTGCACTCAGCCAGTACCCCAAGTCGAAGAAGGGGCTATCGGAGGAAGCTGTCGTCGCGCGGGACTTTTCTTATTTGGGATTGCCTGAACCCGTCGAGATCTACGTGCAGGACGTAGCTTTCGTGCGCGGGGCACCCCGTGCACGAGAGTTCGCACGAGGAAGGATTTCGTCCGTCACCAACAGACTGCTCCGGCACGTTTACGTACGTTTCGCGGAAAAGGTGGAGGGCCCGCTCCTTGTCGGAGCGGGACGACACATGGGGTTCGGGGTTCTTAGCCCGAGGTGGGAATCATGAAGGTCGAGAACTTCAAGGACTTCTTTCACGGCCTTCACGGTCGCTCACCGTTTCCGTGGCAAGAGCGCCTCGCTCGTGAGGTGTGCACCACCAACAGTTGGCCTCGAGTGATCGATCTGCCTACGGGGTCGGGAAAAACGGCGTGCATCGACATCGCTCTATTCCACCTCCTGGTAGCCGCCGCAAAGGGCGAACCAAGGTTGGCCGCGAGAAGAATCGCGTTCGTCGTCGACCGGCGTGTCATCGTGGACGAAGCGGCAGAACGAGCGGCTCACATCGCGAAGGCACTAGCCATTGCCAAGGAGGGTGTTCTGCACCGTGCCGCCGGCATTCTCGCTGAAGTCACGGGGCGTCAGGATTCCAACGTTCTCGACGTCATCAAGCTGCGTGGTGGAACGCCTCGAGATGCGAATCTCGTTCATGACCCCAGGTCGGTCGCGATCGTTCTATCCACCGTGGATCAGCTGGGGTCACGGCTCCTGTTTCGCGGATATGGAGTTTCCGGATTCGCTCACCCCATGCACGCCGGGCTCTTCGGGTTCGACACCCTCGTGTTGCTCGATGAGGCGCACATTGCGGAGCCCTTCTGTCAGACATTGGAGGGCATCGAACGAGAGCAAGGTCGTGCCACGGATGGTGCATTGGGAGCGCAACCGCTTCGCTGGAGTCAGCTTTCGGCCACACCCAAGACGACACCGAACTTTTCCCTCGATGCGGCTGACCGAGCTGACGGGACTCTGCGCAGGCGTTTGGAAGCATCGAAGCCGATGAAGCTCGTGAGCGTCGACAAGCGAGACGGTCTGCCCAAGCAAATTGTCAAGCTGGTCGAAGAGGAGCTTGCTCTTCCTTCGATGGCCGTCGCAGAGGCGCAAGAGGGCACGCGGATCGGCGTCGTGCTCAATCGGGTGCTGTCGGCCCGTGCCGTCTATGCGGAGCTCGTTCGCTCGCTCGGGACTCGCGCAGACGTTCGACTCCTGATCGGCCGAACGCGCCCCCTCGATCGAGACCGCTTGATGGAGCAACTGTCCCCCTTGCTCAAGTCGAGCAGCGCAGGCCGACCAGGGGATCGCCCTATCATCGTGGTGGCCACGCAGACGATCGAAGTCGGCGCGGACTTCGACTTTCACGCCATGTTCGTCGAGGCCGCGAGTTACCCCGCGATCAAACAGCGCTTGGGAAGACTGAATCGTTTGGGGCTCAGACCCGGCGCACGTGGCGCCATCGTCTTGGTTCAAGCGGACGCATCGAACGATCCAATCTACGGAGACACAATCGCGACGACCTGGTCGTTGCTCAAGAACTCCGCGCAAGACGACGTGGTTGACCTCGGAATCTCGAGGGCTCCGGCACCTACGGAGGACACCGCGCCGTCTGCTGCGCAGGCTCCCCTCCTGACGCCGGCCCTGGTGGGTCTCTTCACCCAGACGAGCCCGCGCCCAGCGGTCGAACCGGAGGTGTCAGCGTTCCTTCACGGCTTCGGCGAGCCAACGTCGGATGTCTCCGTCGTCTGGCGCGATGGCTTGCTCCGAAAGAGCGAGCTCGTCCCTCCGTCCGTCGCTTCTGCGTTATTGGACCGGATCCCACCGCTTAGCCTGGAGACGATGAGCCTACCTGTCTTCGTCCTTCGTTCGTGGTTGCAGGCCAGGGAAGACAAGAAGCACAAGTACCTGGACCTCGGTGACGTCGAAGGGGCGGTCGCGACGGGTGAGGAGAAGGCCAGAAAAGGCATCAAGGTCTTCGTCGTGAACGCCGAGGAGGGGGTCGAGCTCGTCGGCGTCGAGCGAATTCGTCCCGGCGCAACCGTCCTCCTTCCATCCGAGTGGGGCGGGGCAGACGAGTTCGGGTTTTCTCCGGATTCCAGCGGCTCGGTTGAAGACTTGTCGTTGGAGGCCAGACAGAAGAGCGACAGGGCATCAGCGCTGGTTCTGACCTTGGAGCTCGCGAATAGCTGGCTTCGAACCGATATCACCGAGCGAGCGAACTTTTCTCGTTCGTTGCGCGAGCTGCTGAAGGATGTGGAGCAACTCGAGCTCAGTCGAACTGGTTTGCGTGAGCGCGCGTTCGAGTGGGTTGACGAAAATATCGACCTTCTGAATGAGAAGCATGCACGATTGCTGGAGCAACTGCGAAAGGAGCTGTGCGAGCCCCTAATCGATGACGAAGGAACCGCTTTTGGCATCGTCTTTTACATGAGGC
The DNA here is from genome assembly GCA_023432025.1 of Pseudomonadota bacterium. Lineage (GTDB taxonomy): Bacteria > Myxococcota_A > Polyangia > Polyangiales > Polyangiaceae > NIC37A-2. The sequence continues at coordinate 4,413 of JAEYVE010000137.1, read as the reverse complement.
GCCCTCGCCCGGGTGATCTGGGCACAGGCGAGGGGAGCCTGCAGCGCACTGTGGAGGTCGGTCTCGAAGAGCACAGTCACGGCGTGGCGGACTACGCTGAGCGTATGGCGCAAGGCGCCGGATTGCCCAAGTCTCTGGTCGGAGACCTACGGCTTGCCGGACTCCTTCATGACCTTGGAAAGGCCGATCCGCGCTTTCAAGATCGCCTCGGATGGGACGGGCAACGATTGCTCGCCAAGGGCGAATCGTTCGACAGAACGGTGTCCGTTGGCGCACGCCACGAGTGCTACTCCGTGGCTCTCGTGCAAAGCCACCCCTGGCTCTTGGATGGAGCCACGGATGGCGACCTCGTTCGCTATCTAATCGGTACGCATCATGGTCGGGGGCGAGGACTTCAACCAATCAAGGATGATGAAGGCACCGCCCTGGAGCTACAGCTGAACGGAAGAAAACTCTCGTTCGTCGGACGTCCCGAGTTGGACGCCCTGGACTCCGGGTGGCCCGAACTCTTCTGTCGTTTGCAGGCCAAGTATGGTGCTTGGGGCCTGGCTTTTTTGGAAACCATCTTGCGTCTGGCGGACCATCGGCGCTCTGAGGCCGAACTCATGGAGGTGTCCCAGTGAGCGTTTTTCAGATGAACGGCCTTCTGGGTAGCCATCCGCTCGGCGCTCTTGCTGCGTTTGGCCTACTGCGAGTGCTTACCGAGCAAGGAACTCGACCGCGCCTGCGCTTCGTCGAGCGCGACGACTGGGTTGCGGAGATCGACTGCGAGCTCGCTTCCATCGGTGCGCTCATGGAGTCGCTGTCCTTGTGGGTCCAAGAGCCACGTGAACGCCTTCTTGCTTGGTCACAGGGAGATGTGCGGGTACGACTCGAAGAGTACCGAGCAGCTTTGGCGAGTTCGCTTGCGGTCAATGACGAACAGCTCATCAATCTTCTTTCGTCTCTCGCGGCAGACGGTGCGGTCGACAAATCCAAGGGCCTCGTCAAGCCGACCGCCTTTTACATGGCGTCGGGTCAACAGAGCTTTCTGGAGGCGATGCGTGCGCTCCTGAAGTGCGTCCGCGAGGATCCGATGAAGGCCTGGGACGAGGCTCTAAACGGTCCTTGGAAGTACTCTGCTTCCCTTTGGGGAGCAGGGTGGGATCCTGGAACCGAGCGCATGCACGCTCTTCGACACAAGGCCCCAAGCAAGGACAAGACATCCTGCGTCCCGGGCGCGGTGTGGTTGGCGTTCGAAGCGCTGCCCTTGTTCCCTTCGTTCTCCGTTCAAGGTAGAGACCGCACAGTTGGCTTTCAGGAGCGCCCGAGACGTTGGGTGTGGCCCGTTCCGGATCGCGCCATATCTCTCGAAACGCTTTCGCTGCTTGTAGCCTCCACCGAGGTTGCCAAACCGGGACAGCGTCAGCGTTCTGGGGTTGGTGCGATCTACGAGTCGATTCGGCATGAATTTGGCCAGGGGTACGGCGTGTTCCGTCCTGCTCGGCGAATCGCTTGAACCAAGCGCGCCACCGCTTGTTACCCTCAACGGTTCAATGCCCGACTCCAACCGAAACCCAGCGGTACCTGAGGCAACTGAACCGGCAGGCGTGCAGCCACGCGCGAAGCGCCTGCCGCTCGCTCCACCTACCGTCGAAGGTGTTCCGGAGCTGCTCCCTGCGCGGATGCTGAACGAGCTCCTCTACTGCGAGCGGCTCATGTACCTCGAGTGGGTGCAAGGCGAGTGGGCGGACAATCGCTACACCAGCGAAGGCACGCTGGTACATGCGCGCGTGGACAAGCGCCCCGGCGTACTGCGACCGCGCCCTGAGACCGAGGAGGGCGCGGAGGGTGGGGAAGAACTCCCTTACTCCGCACGCTCCGTTTGGCTCTCTTCCGAGCGTCTTGGCCTTACGGCAAAGATCGACGTGGTGGACGTCGATGGCTCACGGGTCGTGCCCATCGAGTACAAGCGCGGCAAGGAGCCTCCTATGGGGCCCTACATGCCGGAACGAGCCCAACTTGCCGCGCAGGTGCTCTTGCTCCGAGAGCACGGTTACGACTGCGACCACGGCGAGATCTATTTCGCGGGCGAGCGACGACGCGTTTCGGTCGCGGTCGACGACTCTTTGATCGATCTCGTCCAGCGCTCGGTGGAGCGCGCAAAAACGCTCGTGCTCGCTGGCGCGTGTCCGCCGCCGCTCGAGGACAGTCCCAAGTGCAACGGTTGTTCGCTCTCGGGTATTTGCTTGCCGGACGAGCTGAGGAGCCTTCGGGAGGCGCCCGAGCCGGTCGAGGTCGACGCGGAGAACGACGTTCTCGACGTGGGCGACGACCCGTGGGACCTCGTCGGTCCTGTTCCTGATCCGCGTTTCGAGCCCGGCGTGCGACGACTGTTCCCCGCTCGGGACGACAAGATCCCGGTGTACGTGCAAGGGCAGGGAGCCGCCGTTCGCCTGTCGGGCGGGCGGCTCGTCATCACGTTACCCGGCGAAAAAGCGACGGAGGTTCGGCTTGGCAACACGTCGAGCGTCACGCTCTTCGGCAACGTGCAGATCACGGCTCAGGCTCTTCACAAGTTGATGGACGAGGGCATTCCTTTGCTCTTCGCGACTTCGGGGGGCTGGCTCCTTGGACGAGCGCTGGGCGCCGACACAAAAAACGTAGAGCTGCGAGCCGCTCAGTATCGGGCAACGCTGGACGACGACTTCCGCTCGCGTCTCTCGCGTCTCATCGTTCACACGAAGATCCAGAACTGCCGAACGCTTCTGCGGCGCAATCACAAGGGTTCCCCCGCAGTCGCGCTGGGTGAGCTTCAACAGCTGGCACGCAAGGCGCTTACGGAAGAGGACACGAGCTCGCTGCTCGGCTTGGAGGGAGCTGCGGCGCGCGCCTACTTTCGCGAGTTTCACGGAATGCTCAAACCAGGGCTCGCGCACGACTTCGACTTCGAAAGGAGGTCGCGTCGGCCGCCGCGTGACCCGGTCAATGCGCTTCTCTCCTTTTGCTACAGCTTGCTCGTTCGCGAAACGAACGTCGCAGCGCAGGCCGTAGGGCTCGACCCGTTGCTCGGTTTCTACCACCAACCGCGCTTTGGTCGGCCCTCGCTCGCCCTCGATCTCATGGAGGAGTTTCGCCCAGTTCTGGCGGATTCCACCGTCATTTCCGTCATCAACAATGGCGTCGTCGACGCTGGAGACTTCGTGCGCGGTCAGGACGCGGTGGCCCTCAAGCCCGCCGCGCGCAAGCGCGTCATCCATGCGATGGAGAGAAGGTTGGACCAGCTCGTCACCCATCCAACGTTCGACTATCGCCTGAGCTACAGGCGCGTTCTCGAGCTACAGGCGCGCCTCCTTTCGCGAGTACTGCTCGGAGAGCTGGAAAACTATCCAGCCTTCAAGGTGCGCTGAGGAGCATCATGCGACACACATACATCGTGACCTACGACGTTTGTGACCCCAAGCGCTTGCGCGCGGTGCACAAGTACCTGCTCGGGCACGGGGACCACATTCAGCTGTCGGTGTTTCGTTGTGAGCTCAATCATCGAGAGCTCATCGAGCTACGAGCCGGCCTTGCCTCACTCATTCACAGCGCGGAGGACCAAGTTCTCTTTGCCAACCTCGGTCCCGTTGCCGGGCGCGCGCGCGGCGCGGTTCAGGCGCTCGGCAAGCCCTACGTGGACCCCGAACGGCTAGCCGTGGTGGTCTAAGCGGGTGTAGTTCGCGCGAAGCTCACTCTGCCTCGCCGCTTCGAGCGGCGAAGCGGCGAGCAGATCCCGGGAGGCGCTCGAAGTGCGCCCCAGCTCTTTGAAATTACAAAGATAATTCGATAACGTTATTCCTTGGCGGCGTTCTGTCCGGCCATGTTTGTGCCCTCCGATCAGCACCCTCTCGCATGCCATGGTCCAAGTTCCTGAATCTCCGGTCCAATCTGGAGGTGCCTTTCCGTCGCGTTCACGCGACGGCTCCGTTGAAGCGGCATCACGCCCATCACCTCGCCGTCCGCGCCCGTATAGGCTTTCCGTCGCGTTCACGCGACGGCTCCGTTGAAGCGCGGCGTTTTTCTCATCGCCACAACGCCGGGGGCGACTTTCCGTCGCGTTCACGCGACGGCTCCGTTGAAGCATCACTGCAAGGCGGCTCCAGGAGCGCCAGCAAGCTTTCCGTCGCGTTCACGCGACGGCTCCGTTGAAGCTTCTCCGCCATTCCCGCCCTGGTGACGGGCACTCGAACTTTCCGTCGCGTTCACGCGACGGCTCCGTTGAAGCATGTCGCCTCGGGTGGCGGCGGCGCAGACCACGATTTCCTTTCCGTCGCGTTCACGCGACGGCTCCGTTGAAGCGTGTTCGCCATTTGTAAGAGTGAGATTAGGGCATGTCCTTTCCGTCGCGTTCACGCGACGGCTCCGTTGAAGCTAGCTGCATGTGTGTAGCCC
>JAEYVE010000150.1 GCA_023432025.1 Pseudomonadota bacterium | reverse complement strand
GGGGTGACGACCTCGACCTTCATCATCGGCTCGAGCAGGGCGAGCCCCGCCTTCTTGGCGCCGTCCTGGAACGCCATGGAGCCCGCCACCTCGAAGGCCGGCCCCGACGAGTCCACCTCGTGATAGCTGCCAAAGGTCAGCTCGACCCTCACGTCGGTCATCGGGTAACCGGCGAGCACGCCGCGCCCCATGGCTTCCCGAATACCCTTCTCGATGGAGGGGATGAACTCCTTGGGGATGACGCCGCCGACGATGGCGTTCTCGAAGACGAACCCCGAGCCACGCTCCCCCGGCGCCACGTTGATGACCACGTGACCGTACTGGCCGTGACCGCCGGACTGGCGGACGAAGCGGGCCTCGACCTTTTCCACGGCGTTCTTGATGGCCTCGCGGTACGCCACCTCGGGCGCGCCCACGTTGCACGCCACGTTGAACTCGCGCTTGAGGCGGTCGACGATGATTTCGAGGTGGAGCTCGCCCATGCCGGCGATGATGGTCTGCCCCGTTTCCTCGTTCGTGTACGTACGGAAGGACGGGTCCTCGTAGGCCAGCTTTTGGAGGCTGAGGCCCAGCTTGTCCAAGTCGGCCTGCGTCTTCGGCTCGATGGCGACGGAAATCACCGGCTCCGGGAAGAGCATGCGCTCGAGGACGATGGGCGCCTTGTCGTCACACAGCGTGTCGCCGGTGCGCGTGTCGCGCAGGCCGACCGCTGCGTAGATGTTGCCGGCCATGCACTCCTTGAGCTCTTCACGCTTGTTGGCGTGCATGCGCAGGATGCGACCGATGCGCTCTTTCTTGCCGCGCGTCGAGTTGACCACCTGCGTGCCGCTGGTGAGGTGCCCCGAGTACACGCGGAAGAACGTGAGGTTTCCGACGAACGGATCGTTGGCGATTTTGAACGCGAGCGCAGCGAACGGCGCGTCGTCCGCAGCCGGGCGCGTCAGCACCTTGGTTTCGTCGTCCGGGTGCGTGCCCTCGACGGGCGGAATGTCCAGCGGCGACGGCAGGTAGTTCACGATCGCGTCCAAGAGCATTTGAATGCCCTTGTTCTTGAAGGCGGAGCCGCACACGACGGGCACCCACGCGAACGTCACCGTGGCCTTGCGTACGGCGCGGCTGATTTCCTCTTCCGTGATCTTGCTGGAGTCGTCGAGGAACTTCTCCATGATCGCGTCGTCGACGTCCGCGCACGCCTCGAGCAGCACCTCGCGCTGAGCGAGGCACTTTTCCCGGAGCTCCTCCGGAATGTCGACCCACTCGTACTTGGCGCCGACCGCGTCACCCTCGAAGATCGCCGCCTTCATGCGGACGAGGTCGCAGACGCCCTTGAACTGATCTTCCGCGCCCACCGGCCACTGCAGCGGCACGGGGCGCGCGCCCAAGCGTTCGACCATCGAGTCCAGGTTCATCTGGAAATCGGCGCCGACCTTGTCGAGCTTGTTGATGAAGGCGATGCGCGGAACTCGGTAGCGGTCCGCCTGGCGCCACACCGTTTCGGACTGCGGCTCCACGCCGTTGCCGCCGTCGAACACGCACACGGCGCCGTCCAGCACGCGCAGGCTGCGCTCCACCTCGATGGTGAAGTCCACGTGGCCGGGCGTGTCGATGATGTTGATGCGGTGCTTGAGCCCCGCGTTGGGGCCGAAGCTCGTCTCCCAGAAGCAGTTCGTCGCGGCCGACGTGATGGTGATGCCGCGCTCCTGCTCCTGCACCATCCAGTCCATGGTGGCCGCGCCCTCGTGGACCTCGCCGATCTTGTGCGAGACGCCCGTGTAATAAAGCACGCGCTCGGTACAGGTCGTCTTGCCTGCATCGATGTGAGCCATGATCCCGATGTTTCGGGTCCGCTCGATGGGAAGCTCGCGTGCCATGATGACGAGGTGTCGGGGTTTGTCGGTACGGACGGTTTCGGTCTTCGGGTAAACGAAACCCCTCCCGGGCCTGACTCCTCTCTCGCGTTTTGAGAGAGGTCCGACTGCCTACCCCTGCTGGGGGCCCCTCACGAGGGAGGGTGGAGCCGGAGGTTCCCGGAAGGGGTCGGGGTGCTGCGTTTGCCGCTCGTCTTCGAGCGGGACGGCGACCAGCGGTCGCGGCGTCTTCGAGCAACCCGATCCTTATGTGCGGATCGTCATGTTCGGTAAAGTTCTCTCCAGAGGCCTACGCTCGGAAACGGCGAAGCGCCGGAAGCTCTTTGCGAGGGCTTGTTCCTCGCAGAGTGCCACCGGCGCGGCCGATTACCAACGGTAGTGGGCGAACGCCTTGTTGGCGTCGGCCATCTTGTGCGTATCGTCCCGCTTCTTGACGGCGGAGCCGCGCAGCTGTGCGGCATCTACCAGCTCGCCAGCGAGACGCTCGCGCATCGTCTTTTCGCCGCGGCTGCGGCTGTAGATGACCAGCCAGCGCATACCGAGCGCCACGCGACGCTCCGGACGCACCTCGATTGGCACCTGGTAGTTGGCGCCACCGACGCGGCGGCTCTTGACCTCGAGCTTCGGCTTGACGTTGTCCAGCGCCTTGCGGAAGACCTCCAGCGGGTCCTCCTTGAAGCGGCTCTGGATGATGTCGAACGCGCCGTAGAGGATGCCCTCTGCGGTCGACTTCTTGCCACCCAGCATGAGCGAGTTGGTGAACTTGGCGACCAGCTTATCCCGGTACTTGGGGTCCGGGGTGATCTTGCGCTTGGGAACTTCGCGGCGGCGGGACATCGCTGTCTTCCTTTGATCGGTCTACGAAAATCTGAGCCAGCTCAGGCCTTCGGGCGCTTGACGCCGTACTTGCTGCGCTTGCGGTTGCGGTTCGCCTTGTTGGTGCTGGAGGGACCCTGAGCGCCCGAGGCGTCCAAGGTGCCGCGCACCACGTGGTAACGAACGCCCGGCAGGTCCTTCACGCGACCGCCGCGGATGAGCACCACGCTGTGCTCTTGCAGGTTGTGGCCCTCACCCGGGATGTACGAGATGACTTCCATGCTGTTGGTGAGGCGAACGCGGCACACCTTGCGCAGAGCCGAGTTCGGCTTCTTGGGCGTGGTGGTGTAGACGCGAACGCACACGCCGCGCTTTTGCGGGCACGCGCGCAGAGCCGGCGAGTCGGTCGTGTCACGCTTGTGCTCGCGGCCGTTGCGAATGAGCTGCTGGATGGTCG
>JAEYVE010000230.1 GCA_023432025.1 Pseudomonadota bacterium | reverse complement strand
ATGTTCTCGAGGATGCCGCGACCGCCGCGCCAGTCCTTCTTGGACGGGCCGTCCACGGTCTTCTGCGTCGCCGTGGCGGCGTGCACCGTGGTCATGAGGCCGCGCTTGATGCCGAAGTTGTCGTGAAGGACCTTGGCGATGGGCGCCAGACAGTTGGTCGTGCACGAAGCGTTCGACACGATCTTCTGACCCGCGTAGCTGTCGTCGTTCACGCCCATCACGAACATGGGCGTCTCGTCCTTCGAAGGCGCGCTCATGACGACCTTCTTGGCGCCAGCGGCGAGGTGCTTTTCCGCACCGGGGCCGTCGAGGAAGATGCCCGTCGACTCGACGACGACGTCCACGCCGACGTCACCCCAAGCGAGCTTGGAGGGATCGGTCTCGGCCGTGCAGCGGATCTTCTTGCCGTTGACGACGAGCTGACCGTCCTGGACCTCGACCGTGCCCTTGAAGCGACCGTGAACCGAGTCGTACTTCAGCATGTAAGCGAGGTAGTCGACGTCGAGCAGATCGTTGATGGCAACGATCTCGAGATCGCTGCGCTGCGCCGCAGCGCGGAACACCATGCGGCCAATGCGGCCAAAACCGTTGATACCGACCTTGATCATCGTTCGTTTCCTTGTGGTGGTCTTCGAGTGTGGGGCTCTTCGAATGAAGGCTCGATGCTGAAGCGATTTGGTGGGCTGCCCTCGGAACCGTCCCGGACCAGGCAGCCTCGGAACGCGGGCGAACGCTTATACTTGAACGACGCCAAAACAAAAGCGGCGGAGGGGCTCGCCTGGCGCGCCGCCCTCCTGCGTGGCGCTACGCGGGACCCGGACGTCGACCATCCGCCAACTCCATAGCACCAAGCGCAGGCTCGCCCCCACGCGCCAAACCTAGCGCCCCGAAAATCCGCTTCCATTGCCGCGCAGACGACTTCGCGGTGGCTCTCTCCGCCGGTACGCCGAGGGTGGAAGCACGGTCCTGCCCCCGCGCCGATTCCCCGGCAGCGGACCGAGCACCCTTCTCAGGCGGCGCCGCGCGTCGAGTTTTTTCGTGCATCCGAAGACGCCTCCGCTGCGTCGACATTGGCCGCGGACGCCGTCTCGCGAATCCCCGACGGACGCATCGAGGAAGCGTGTGCGCCGCCCGCCGGCAGGTAAAGGAGCGCGAGCGGTTTCACCCGCTTCACGACCTCCCAGCTCACGAGCGGCGCCAGCACCGCCAGAACGAAAGAGGCACAGGCCGCCGCAGCGCGCGCCTCCGGCAGGCGCGAGCTCACCCAACGAAACGCCTTGTCTTGAAGCACCTGGTGGAAAATCAGCACGAACAAGCTTCCCGACCCCACGTAGGCCAACACGCGCGCCACGCCTGGCGTGTACTGGGCGAACAACCAAGCCGCGGACATCGTCAGGTAAATGCCGAGCGCCGCAACGACCGTCGAGAAGACCGCGTGGTCGTAGCGCCGCAAGTTGAGGTCCATCGTAAAGCCCTCATCGACCGTGTGGAGCCCGATGAACAGAAGCCCCACGAGCAACGTGACCCACGGCTTGAAGCGCAGAGAAGCGCGTACCTCTTGGCGCATGACGTACCCGGCAACGAAGTACGCCCCGCTCAGCAGGACCAGATCGATGCTGAAGGGTAATCCCTGCAGGACCCACTCGGCGTCGGCTACCTGCAAGCGAAAGTCCAAGAACACCTCCACGAACGAGGCGCCCAACACCACGGCCCCGAAGAGCGCCACCAACTGCGGAAACAGCGGCCACTGGTCGATGCGCGTGCGGCGACACACGAGCCAAGCGACCACCGACAAGAGCCACAGGTGCGGAAGGAACCAGAGGGGAGTCCACGGGATGGTGAGCCCGTTCGCGTAGAGAACACCCTTCAGGTACTCGAGCGGCTCCACTCTCGATTGCAGGAGCACGTCATCGATGGCGAGCAGCAAGAACGTGACGAAGAAGGGCTTCAGAAGCGAATCCGCACGCTTCCGCGCGAGCTCGCCGAGCGGAAGGTCCACTTTGAGGAACAAGCCCGAGAGAAAGAAGAACAGCGGAACGTGGAACGAGAAGATCACCGCGAACGGGACCCCGCGCTGCCCCGCAACCAGGTCATTGTGCCCCAGAACGACCAAGAGACAGCCGAGCCCTCGCGCTACGTCGAGATACAAGATTCTGGGCGACATACAACCCGCGAATCTACCTCATCCCCCACGCAACTGAGCACACAATTTCAGCTGCGCAGACAACACAGGCACTCAACCCTCTTTTCTGCGCCTTTTTCCGTTCAGCTGCGCATTCGCCGTACGGAGGCGAAACGTCGCGACCCGGCCGTTTCTTGCGAGTTTCCTTGGGTGCAACCGTTGTCCCGCTGAAGTTTCCCCAACGTGGAAGCTCTTACGCGCTTCGGTTGCCGCGCCCGAGGCGTGAGCTCACGCGCATTTCGCCGAGTAGAAGCGGCGAATGGTATCCACCACCTCTTCCGCCTGTGCGTCGTTGAGCTCCGGGTAAATGGGCAGCGCCAACACCTCTCCGGCGGCGCGCTCGCTCTCGGGAAAGTCGCCCGCCCGATGACCCAACGCGGCGAGCGCGGGCTGCAGATGCAGCGGCTTCGGGTAGTAAACCGCGCAGCCAATGCGGGCCTCGGCAAGGTAGCGCGCGAGCTGATCGCGGCGAGCGACGCGAACGACGAACTGGTTGTAGACGTGACCCGGAGTGTCCTCCGGTAAGACGATGGGGCACGCGTCGCTCGGAGGGACCGCGCCCGTGAAATGCGCGAGGCCCGCGTCGGTGAACAGCTTGCGATAGCGCGCCGCGTTGTCGCGTCGCGCCTCCGTCCACCCGGCGAGCTTCTCGAGCTTGACCTCCAAGACCGCCGCTTGAAGCGCGTCGAGCCGAAAGTTGCCGCCCAGCTCCTGATGATCGTGCGGGCGCGGAGCGCCGTGCGCACGCAGCCGACGAAGCCGCGCGGCGCGCGCCTCCGTGCCGCAAGTCACGAGTCCCCCATCGCCGACTGCGCCCAAGTTCTTGGACGGAAAAAAGCTGAAACAACCGTAGTCCCCCGAGCAACCCGCCGCGCCGCTCTCGGAGGTCGCACCGATGGCCTGCGCGGCGTCCTCGATGAGCACCAAGCCGCGCTCACGCGAGAGCGAAATGAGCGGCTCCAGGGGCGCCATGCGACCGAAGAGGTGCACGGGCAAGAGCGCACGCGTGCGCGGCCCCAGCGCCCCCGCCACGCGCGCGGGATTCATGTTGAACGTGTGGGGCTCGATGTCGACGAACACGGGTCGCGCGCCCACACGCGCGATGGCGCCGGCGGTCGCGAAGAACGAAAACGGCGTCGTGATCACCTCGTCCCCGGGACCCACCCCTTCGGCGAGCAAGCTCAGAAGGAGCGCGTCCGTCCCCGAGGAAACGCCCACCGCATGCGGCGCTCCCAAGCGCTGAGCGATCACTCGCTCGAAGCGCTCCACGCGAGGCCCCAAAATGAAGCTCTGCTCGCGAAGCACGCCGAGTACGGCGGCTTCTACGTCGGATTGGATGCTCGCGAACTGGGCGGCGAGATCGAGCAACGGGACGGGCATGGCCCGCCCTTATACAGCCCTTGTGACGCTCGCCGAGAGGCTCAGAGATAACGCGCTGGGTCGTAGGACTTGCGCCGGCAAAATCGCTCCAGCTCTGGCGCAATCCGTTGCACGGCGAGCTCCAGGATGGCTGCGTCGTCCAGATAACCGTACTCGACGTGGTCCGGAACCAAGTCGACGGGCGACGAGAGGTAGAGCAGCGCACCGACGGCCTGGGCGACCGACTCGAAGGGCGTTTGGTCTCCCTCCTCCACGTGCGCGCGAATGAGCTCGAAGAGCAAGGTTGCTTGATTCACGGAACGCGTGAGCTCGGAGGGAATGCCCTCGATGACCGCTTGAACGGCGGGCGCGTTCTTCGCGATGCGCTCCGCGTCCCCTCTCGTCACGTGCTCGACCTTCACGTCGAGCGCCTTCACCACGTCGTCTGGAGAAAACCCCACCATCGTTTCCGCTCCTTGGCTGCGCCCGCCCCCCGGCGGACGCCCCTATTTACCAGAGCCGGACGAAAACGGCCCGCGCCGATCGAACGATGCAGCGCGGGCCGAGACGAAGAGCAGAGCTTTACTTGATGGGCGAGAACGTTCCGCAGGGGAACTTGATGTCCAACACGTGCTCGCCAACCTTGATGGTTTCGCAGGCTTCTCCCAAGAGCTCGATCTGCGACGAGTCGTTGACCCGCCAGCCGTCCTCGTCGTCGAGCTCGAGGACGTCGCCGTCGAGCGTGACCCGACCCTGGTTTTCCTTGCCCGCCTGGATGGACCCGCTCAGATCGATTTTGCAGCTCCGAGAGCCGTCGACGATATTTTGAAACGCGCTCTTGAGCTCTTCGACGCTGTACGCCGCGAACGCCTGGCCGCCACCGGCCTCGGCGACGTCCTGGATGTGCTGCCAGAGGGTGCCGTTGTTCTCGGCGATGTGAATGGTGTGCACCGTGATGTCTTGCGCACGCGCGGCGGCTGCCTCCGCGACCACACTCGCCTTGATTTCGGCGCCAATTTCGTTGGAGTGCTCCCGATCACGAATGCCTTGGGCCTCCCACGACGACTGCCGTTCCCAATCGTAGTACTGGCAAGAGTCCGGCTCACCGTCCGTCGCGAGCACGACGATCTTGGGCCCTGGCTCGTCGAAGGCCGCGAGCTGCTCGACGGCCGCCGCGAGCGACTCGCGCGTCGGCGTGTCGTCGTCGATGTCGCTGCAGGGGAACTCCTGCAACATGGCGTCGTGGTTATTCAGCGCGGGGGTCACGACACCCGTCAGAGTGGGGCACATCTCGCGCGTTTCTCTCGCGCTGTAGAGCACCTGACCGAAACGCACCTTGTCCTCGAGCGGCTTCACCACGCCTTCGGTGGGGTGCAAAAGCACGTAGCGGGCGACGTTCCAGCGCCAAGCATTGTCGCGCTCACGACAATCCCACGCGGGGGCGTCCTCGAACTGCCTATCGGAGCCCATGCTGCCCGAACGATCGACCAGGAGCATCACGGTCGGCGTTTGCGGCGTGAAGTCGACGTCGACGTCGATGCAATTGCCGGCTCCGGCGTCACCTCCGCCTCCTCCGTTGCTGGCTCCGCCCAATCCGCCACCGAGGTCCGGACCCAGAACGCAGCGGCCGTCCGACGAGCAATGCGCTCCCGCGCCGCATTGATTCGGCTCACCCGCCAAGCACTGCGCCGTACACTTGCCGTCGCCTCCGCAGTAGAGCCCCGCGTCACAAGCTTTCGTGGCACTGCACGAAGCGCCACACTTGCCCTTGAGCGCGCCGCTGCACGGATCCGTGCCTACCGGCGGGCCACAATCGGGACCGCTGCACAAACCCTTGTCCTCGATTGCGTCTGCTCCGTCTCCGCACGCCACCGCGACGGAGAGACCCAAGAAAGCAAGCGCCGCAAACAAGCGCCCCGCACGTGAACTGAACTGGGGTTGATTCATGGTGGTCCTGCGAGCACACGCTCGGTCAACTGAGACTGCCGGCCGAACGCCTGGCTGGTGGGTGCAGTCGATGGTAGCAGAGGGCGTTCTTACCGCTTCCAACGTATTCCCTCGGCTCGTGCATTTTAGTGCCACCCACGATCACTCGGCCTCTGAGTGTTTCGCAAGGCCTTCGGACGGCAGCGCCGAGGGAGGCGCCTGCAGCGTTATGGGCAATTTGTCAGGTCCATGGAACGACCCCCGCGGGTTTGCCAGCGTTCGTCGAAATGACGGGTGCCGCTCCGCCGGCCTTGCACGGACGATCTTGCCAAGAAGCTTAACCTGGGTTAACTATTGATACGTGTTCACCATGCCCCAGCACGAAGGCCGCGTGCACCGAGCCATCGAAGTGCTCGGGCGTCTCGCCGAGCTCTTCCGGCAGCGGCGCGAGCAGCTGGCGGCCGGGGCAGGGCTCACGGACCAACAGTGGGAGGTGCTGGAGGAAATCAGCACCGACCACTTCATGCCCACGATGTTCGCGCAGAAGCGGGCCTCGAGCGCCGCCGCAGTGAGCAAGATCATTCGTCAGCTCGTGGACAAAGGCTTCGTCAGCGTGCGCGTCGCGGCGGGTGACGCGAGGCACCGAGACTACGCCTTGACCACGCGCGGTCGGCGGGTCATCGAAGGTTTGCGAGAGAGCCGCGCCGAGGCCATCGAGCGAGTGTGGCTACCGTTCGAACCGGCAGAGCTCGACGGCTTCGTCGGCTTCGGCAGCGTGTTGGCGGACCGCCTCAACGCGCTCGTGGAGCGGCACCAGACGGCGACGGCGGGGAACGCGCCGGCCCGCAAGTCTTCCCCGCCGAAGATCGTCCACCCCAAAAACGAATCACCGGAGCGCAAGGCCAGGGCCGCGCGTCGTCCGAGTGCAAAGGAGTAAACGAGACATGGGCAAGAGCCTGTACGACAAGGTCTTCGATAGGCACGCCGTTCGCAAGTTGCCGAGCGGTCAATATCAGCTGTTCATGGGGCTGCACCTCGTTCACGAGGTCACTTCCCCGCAGGCTTTCGCCATGCTGGAGGAGAGCGGTCTTCCGGTCATGTTCCCCGACCGGACCTTTGCCACGGTCGATCACATCATTCCCACGACCTCGCAGCTGCGTCCGTACAAGGACGACATGGCCGAGCAGATGATGCAGCACCTCGAGGGCAACGCTCGTCGCCACGGAGTGCGCCTCTTCGCTCCCGAAAAGGGCGAGCAGGGCATCGTGCACGTGGTGGGCCCCGAGCGCGGCCTCACGCAGCCCGGCATGACCATTTGCTGCGGAGACTCGCACACGTCCACGCACGGCGCGTTCGGCGCGCTCGCCTTCGGCATCGGTACCAGCCAGGTGCGTGACGTGCTCGGCACGCAGACGTTGTCCATGGACAAGCTGGGCGTGCGCCGCATCGAGGTGAACGGCAAGCTGCGGCCCGGCGTGTACGCCAAGGACGTCATCCTCTACATCATCCAAAAGCTGGGCGTGAAGGGCGGCGTGGGCTTCGCGTACGAGTACGCCGGAGACGTGTTCGACGCCATGTCGATGGACGAGCGCATGACCGTCTGCAACATGAGCATCGAGGGAGGCGCGCGCTGTGGCTACGTGCAGCCCGACCAGAAGACGTACGAGTACCTGAAGGGTCGCGAGTACGCGCCGAAGGGCGACGCTTGGGAGCGCGCGATCGCGGATTGGGACTCGCTGCGCAGCGATCCCGACGCGGAGTACGCGGACGTCGTGAAGTACGACGCAGCCGATATCGAGCCGGTCGTTACGTGGGGCATCACCCCCGGCCAGTCCATCTCGGTGGGCGGCACGGTGCCGACGCTCGAGCAGGTCGAGCCGAGCGAACGCGGTACGGTGGAGGAGGCCTACCGCTACATGTCGCTCCAGCCGGGCCAGAAGATCGCCGGCACCAAGGTGGACGTTGCGTTCATCGGCTCGTGCACCAACGGTCGCCTCTCCGACATCGAAGAGGTGGTGCGGCTGCTCGAGGGCAAGGACCTGAAGGTCAAAGAGGGCGTGCGCGCGCTCGTCGTCCCCGGCTCTCATCAGGTCAAGCGCGACGCCGTGGCGCTCGGCTACGACAAAAAGCTGGAGGCTGCCGGCTTCGAGTTCCGTGAGCCCGGGTGCTCCATGTGCCTGGCCATGAACCCCGACAAGCTCAAGGGGCGCGAGCTGTGCGCCTCGAGCTCGAACCGCAACTTCAAAGGTCGCCAGGGCTCGTCCACCGGACGCACCCTGCTCATGAGCCCCGCAATGGTGGCCGCCGCCGCCATCCGCGGCGAGATCGTCGACGCCCGCGAGGTCTTCGGCGTGAGCTGAGCGCTCAGCACCCGCGAAAGGAATTCGGACACCATGGATACGAAGCGAACAGTTCTCTCCGGCCGGGCCATCCCCGTGCGCGGTAACGACATCGACACGGATCGCATCATCCCCGCGCGCTTTCTGAAGACCGTCACCTTCGACGGTCTCGGAGAGCACGCCTTCGAAGACGACCGCTCCCAGCTGAAGGAGCAGGGCAAGACGCATCCCTTCGACGACGCGCGCTTCGCAGGAGCACGCGTCCTGCTCGTCAACGAAAACTTCGGCTGCGGCTCGAGCCGAGAGCATGCGCCCCAGTCGATCGCTCGTTGGGGCGAGGGCATTCAGGTCATCGTCGGCGAGTCGTTCGCCGAAATCTTCTACGGCAATTGTCAGGCGCTCGGCATCCCCTGCCCCACGGTGGAGGCAGGCGTCATCGAGCAGCTGATGAGCGCCGTGGAGGCGACCCCCGAGGCCGTAGTCACGGTGAACCTCGAAGACAAAACGGTGAGCGTCGGGGGCGCGAGCTTTCCGCTGTCCATCCCCGACGGACCACGCAAGGTCTTCTTGGAAGGCACGTGGGACTCCACCGTCGAACTCTTGAGCGCCAAGGCAGAAATTCAAGCGACCGCGGCGCGCCTGCCCTACATCAACGGCTACGCCTGAGCGCGTACCGAGAGCGCACACACCCCGTCGGCGTCGCGAGGCGCCCGCGGGGTGTGCGCGTTTTCGTGGTCGACGCGAGCGGCACCCGTGCTCGTAGCCGAGCGGTCCGGGACGAAACTGCTTGTCTCGCGGACCCATGAGGCCATGCTCCGGGCGTGCCAGGTCCTTCCCGCCCCAAGCCGCCCGCTCCAGTCGCCCCTCCACCGCCGAGGCGCGAACGACGTGCGCTGAGCCACGTCGGCGGCAAGGTGGAGCTCGTCGGCGGCACCGCCGAAGAGCAGGAGGCTTTGCGCCGCGCGCTCGCCGTCTCCGCCGACGAAGAAGAGGTGATGGCCGACGTTCACGGCTTTCACAGCTACCCGGCTCGTCTTCATCCGCTCACGGCGCGCGGTTTGATAGCCGGACTCAGCGGCGTGGGCGACACCGTGCTGGATCCGTTTTGCGGGAGCGGCACGGTGCTCGTCGAGGCGCGCGCGCTCGGGCGCCGCGCATGGGGCTCGGATCTGAATCCGCTCGCCGTCGAGCTCACGTGGCTCAAGACGCGCGGCATGACGGAGAAGTTTGCCACAGATCTGACGAAGGCCGCGGCCAACATCGCCGAAGTGGCCGACGAACGGCGCTTGGGCAAAGCCCCGCCGACGCGGCTCTATCCGCCTGAAGATCGGGAGCGCTATCCCATTCATATCCTTCTCGAGCTGGACAGCTTGAGCCACGGGGTGGACCAGCTGCGCGGCGGCGACGTGCGGCGCGCGCTCCGGCTCGTCATTTCTTCGACGCTCACCAAGCTGGCGCACTCCGAGGGCGACACGACGCGTCGCAAAGCACCTCGTCGCCTCCCGGGCGGCTTCGCCATCAAGCTCTTCACGCAAAAGATCGAGGAGCTGGTCGAGCGCCTCACCGACTACGCCGCGCGCGTGCCGATGCGCGCGCCGAAGGCCGAGGTGGCTCAAGCCGATGCGCGCGAGCTCCATCAGGTGCCGCCCCGCAGCGTGAACCTGATCGTCACCTCGCCCCCTTACCCCGGCGTTTACGATTATTTGGATCACCACTTGCACCGCATTCGTTGGCTCGGCTTGAGCCCGGATCCATTGGCACGGCTCGAAATCGGCGCTCGACGCGAATACAAACGCCTCGGTCTGCTCGGCGCCTCACGGCGTTGGCAGGACGAAATGGGCGCCGCGCTGCGTGAAATGCGGCGCGTGCTCACGCCGGACGGGCGAGCGGTGGTCGTCGTTGCGGACTCCGTGGTCGAGCGCAAGGCCTTGCACGCAGACGTCGAGCTTCAGCGCACCGCGGGCAAGAACGGCCTCGAGGTCGTGGCGCTGGCGTCACAGCCGCGCCCGTTGTTCTTGCATGGCGCGGAGCGCGCCTTCGCAGAGCGAGCGCGGCGCGAGCACGTCGCGATCTTGCGTCCGCAGAAGCGTCGCTAGTGACGGAGCGTCAGCGGGCGAAGCGCCCTTTTCTCCGCATGAACCAGCCCTCGAAGTAGCGGTGGCTGAGCACCGCCACGCCGTAGGCCAAGCCCAAAGTCACCGCGAAGACCAGGGCGGGCTGGTCGACGGAGGCCCACGCCAGGCAACGTCGCGCGCCGTTCAAGCAGAGCATGTGAAAGAGGTACACCCCGTAGCTGACCAAGCCGATGCGGGTGAGCACTCGGCTCTCGAACAACCAGGACAGGCCGTGACGGGGCCGCATCACCGAAGCCACGAGCAGGGCCGCGAACAGCACGTGGATGACCGTCATGGGCACGCCCTCCAGAGACAGCACCAAGAGCGCGAGGGCCGCGACGACCCACACCGCGGAGGGTCGCCCCAGGAAGCGCGCGAGCAGCTCGTAGTTGTGCTTGTCGTGCAGCAAGTGCGCGCTCACCACGCCCAGGAAAATCGGCGTAGCGAAGCGCGACACGACGAAGGACCAGCCGCTCTTCGGCGAGAGCCCCTCGAGGAGCGCTTCGCGCTCCACGATGGTCACGAATAGCACCACCAAAAGCAGCCCCAAGGCGACGCTGCGCCGCAAGCGCTTCTCGAGGAACGGCCACACCAAATAAAACTGCTCCTCCGCCGCCAGCGACCAAGCAAAGTAAAAGATGACCCGGTCGCCGCTCGTGACGAAGTAGTTGTTCGTGTAGGTCGCGAAGTACGGCAGATTTTCCCAAAACTGCGCGCCCACGCCCGTGTCACGTTCCGTCAGCCACACCAGCGCCGCATAAACGACGAGCACCGCGTAGTAGAGCGGGAAAATGCGCAGAGCACGCCGCGCGTAGAACGCGCTCAGCGAGATGTCTCCGTACCGCTCCTTTTCCCGAACGAGGAGGGTGGTGATGAGAAACCCGCTGATGACGAAGAACAACGCCACGCCGTACTCGCCGTGTTGGGCGAGTGGGATATCGGGGTATGCGTCCGACGCCGCGTGGTGCCAAACGACCGCGATGATCGCCAGGCCGCGCAAGCCATCCAGCGAGGCGAAGTGCCGCCGCGCCAGGAACTCCCGGTGGTCGATGGTGGAGCCGTGCATCGCCGCGCTGACTCGCTCCAATCCCGAGGTGACGAGCGCCCCTCTCGAACGGCTCCCGTCGTTCGTCGCCACGGGACGTCCCACTCCGGGACACGGGGACGTCGAAGCGACGCGCTATCGCCGGATCCCCGACCTATTGCGCGCGAAGCCAGGCCAGCACTTGCGCCTCGAGGCCCAAAGGTCCGGGCAAACCCAGGTTCAGGTTCGAAGGGAATCCCAGGTGACCACCGCGCTCGGACCAGCGCACGTCGACAGCTCCCCGAGCCGCGGCCAAACACCCACGCACCGTGCTCGCAGGCACCATCGGGTCCCCCAGCGCGCCCACGTAAAGCGCGGGAATGGACAGCTCGCGGAGACGCGCTCCCGCGCTCGCGCGCTCGTAGTAGTCAGCCGCGTCCACGAACCCGAAGCGCGGAGCGACGATGCGTTCGTCCCAGTCGCGCAGTCGCCGAATTCGTAGTGCGTCCGCGATGTCGAGCGGCCCGCCACGCCGCGCGTGGGTCGCGCCATAGATGTCCGTGAGGCCGCGCAGCACGTGCTTTCGGTAGACGCTGAATCGAGGGCCGTCGAACGAGGTAGCCGCCTCTCGAAGGTCGAGCGGTGAGCACAACGCCGCCACCGACTTCACCCGTGGGTCTGCCGCGCCCAAGCCGTACGCGAGCGCCAGGTGGCCGCCCAGCGAGTAGCCCAGCAAGTAGATCCTTCGATAGCCGGCGAACGCGGGGCTCGTGAGCGCGCCATGGATGTCGTCGGTGAGGCCCGCGTGAGAAATGTCTTCGCCGGAGAGATCCGCTCCGCGCACGTTGAGAAGCAAACACGACACACCGGCGACCTCGGCCGCCGTGAGCGCCAGCCCCATGTAGCCGCTGCTCGTGGAGCCGCCGAGGCCATGCAGCACCACGAGCAACTCGTCACCTTCGCTCGCTCGTACCTGTCCGCTCAGGCGCACATTTCCCAGCGAGGGGTCCACGACGGTCGTCGTCCAGCGCACGGTTTGGGGTCGCCCCGGTGGAAAGAAGCGGCGCCACAAGAAAGGAGCCAGGGTGGAAACATGCCCCCCAACGCGCGTCCGGGTCGAAAGACGCGTATTCCCTTCTCGTTCGGCGAAGGTCCCGGGGGGACGGCCCTCTGCTCCGAGCTTCATCGGCGAGGATGTGACCCATCGGGTCCCGCTTCGTCAAATAGAAGCCACGGGCTCAAACGGGTTAGCCTACGCCTTAGTGATTGCTGACACCCAGCGACATTCGTGATTGGCTTCCCCCATGTACAAGACGCGCCAGCTCTCCGCCCTCCTCGCCCTTTCCCTGACGTTCGCCTCTCTGGCGGCGTGTAGCTCGGACGACGATGACGGGGACAACGGGGGCAACACGGGCGGCT
>JAEYVE010000193.1 GCA_023432025.1 Pseudomonadota bacterium | reverse complement strand
GTGTTCGACACCAACAAAACGTTCCTTTTGCCAACGGCGCTGCCTGCGCTGCGCAAAATCCGGGAGCTCTACGAGCGGCACAATCCAAGCCGCCTGCTCATCGTGGGCCACACGGACACGAGCGGCGAGCCGAACGTCAACGACCCGCTCAGCCTCGAGCGCGCCAAGTCCGTGGAGCAGTACCTCACGGACGACGTCGACGCGTGGCTGAAGAACTACGAAGCGAGCGTGCCGCAAAAGAAGCGCTGGGGCGCGCGCGAAGACCGCCTGATGATGCTGAAGCTGTCGGGCTACGACGCGCGCCCGCCGGGAAAAAGCGCGGTGCTCTGGTACCAAGAAAGACACAACGAGCTCGTGAAGTCGGGCAGCAAGCCCGGCCGCAGCGAGCTGAAGGCGGACGGCCTCATCGGCCCCAAAACACGCACCGAGCTCATCTACGAGTACATGGCGCAAGACGGCGTGTCGTTGAAGGACCGCGAGGACTTCGTCATCGACATTCAGACCCACGGCGCAGGGGAAAACTTCCCGCTCGCGCCGGCGGGCCAAGACCTGGACGAACGCCCGGCGAGCGACAGAAACGACGAGAAAAACCAGCGCGACCGGCGCGTGGAGCTCTTCTTCTTCGACGACGAGTACGGCGTCGTCCCCGCACCCAGTGGCCCCAAGGGCGAGGAGTATCTGGTTTGGCGGAGACTGGCCGAAGACGCGCTCGATGAAAGCGTCGAGGGCGTCACGCAAAAGGCGCGGGTGCTCCAGGTGCCCAGCGCGCACTTCCGCACGGGCAGCGCGGTGTTGCTCCCCGAGGGCGAAACACCCACCACGGGAACGGGCGCCGCGCTCACGTCCGTCGGCATGCTCGCCAGGGCGCTCCGCTTCAACGAAGAGAGCACCGGTCACAGCCTGCTCGTCGCCGGCCACACGGACTCCGTCGGCAGCGACCAATCGAACGACAAGTTGTCCGCGCAGCGCGCAGAGCTCGTGCACGCGGTGCTCACGGGCAACAGAGACAAGTTCGTCGAAATCGCGAGCGAAACCGGCAAGGTGAGCGACTGGAAGCAAATCTTCCGCTGGACCAGCGCGGCCGTCCCCGGCTTCGAGGGCACGGATCCAGGAGTCATCGACGACAATGCAGCGACGGGCAAGCCCTCCGCCGAGAAGTTCCAAAGGGCCTACAACGCAAATCGCCAGTCGCTCGCCCTCGGCAGCGAAGACCTGAGCCCGGACGGCGTCGTTGGCAAAAAAACCTGGGGCGCGGTCTTCGACGCGTATCAGTGGAACCTGGCCGAGGAGCTCGGCGAGGTCGAAGAAGAGGCGAACGTGGACGACCCGGCGGAGCGCCTCGCCGGGCTCAAGAAGCTCCAGAGCCTCCTCAAGTTCCTACCCACGAAAAAGCCGTTCATCGGCTTCGGAGAGCACTTTCCCGCCGACGGCATCGGCAAAAACGAGGTCGCCTCCGAGGCGAACCGCCGCGTGGAGGTGCTCTTCTTCGAGCAAGGCCACGAACCCGACGTCACCGTGCTGAACGAAGCGCCGGACGTGACGGAGTTGTATGGAGACGAGGCCTTCGGACGAGAGCGGCTGGACATGGGACCGAACGCACCCGCTCGCGTCGTCGGTGTCGAAGGTGTCTTCGAGTATGTCGTCGACGAGTTTCCGCTCCTCCAAATGGAGAAGGCGTTCGATATCGCCATGCGGAAGGTCTTCGGTGACGACCTCCCGAAGGACGCGATCGCGGGACTTCGACGAGAGCTGGCCGACGGCTCCTTCCCGAAGCCGGATTTCGTTCTGAGCGATTCTCTCCCGGACGGCGTCTCCGGCGCTTACAGCTCCGGTCTAATCCACGTCGCTCGAGCAGCAGCGGAGGAGGCCAACCGGAGCGCGCTCGGGAAGTGGAAGCTCTTCACGATCCTACTCGAAGAGTATGGTCACTTCATCGACGATCACCTGCGGCACCGCCTCGCTGTCGGAGTGGCGGATGATTCGGCTGGAGACGAAGGGACCCACTTTGGTGCCTTCTACATCTGCTTCCACCAGCTCTTCACCGAGGATCTCGACGCCGGAGCGTTGCTTTTGCGGCGCGGAGCGAAGAAGCGCGCCTTCGAGAGGCGTATAGCGATCTCCCGAGATCAGCTCGGAGAAGACGAGCGAGCGAAGTTCTTTCTTTGGGCGCAAGAGGAGGGCAGCGACGCCGGCTACGTCACCATCGAGGGTGTCACCTACCAAGCCGAGTACTTCAAGATCGAAGGCCAAGGCGCCGTCCACGAGCGCATCACGGCCGAGGCCGCGAAGGCAGCCGGCGTCAAGTTCGACGACCGGCTCGACATCGGCGTGGCGTGGCCCGACGTGCCGACCTGGGACGAGAACAGCCCGGCGGTCCCCTTCCCACCTTCGGGCATGAACAAGGATCAGCAGATCTACAATTCGCCGCGCGCTGCCTACGCCGCGTTCCTGCGAATGGAGACCGCGCACAGAATGGGAAGGGCCAACAAGAACGACCCCGCCTTCAAGTCGCACTATGGGCAGAACCAATTCTGGCATGCCATGTCGCCCGGCAGTCACCTGACCAACGGGCAGATCGTCGACAAAATTCTGCGACAGCACCAAATCTGGTGGGACTGGGCGTTGGCCGATCGCTTCGCGACGGTGGGGATCCCGCTGCCCTTGGGGATCCTCCCGCAGGGGCTCTTTCACGTAGGAAAAATCCTACACACCGTGCAGGACTCGTTCTCCGAGTCGCACACGATTCGTAACAGCGCAGGAGAAATCGAGTCGTTTCAGGACTACACGAAGCAAGACGCCGAAAAGCACGGGGAGGCGGACAAGGACCGCTCGAGCAAGGCGCTACACGATATCCCCGGAGCGGTGCAAGCAATCAAGCACAGCACCGAGGTGTTGAGACTGTTCAAGGAGAAGCGTCCTTTCGTCGAACTGGAAGAGTATCTACTCAAAAATGTGTTCGTCCTGGCACCAGGAGCAAGTGACAAGCCGTCTGGCAAGGTGCCCCAGGAGTTCGAGATCGACGAATGACGAAATTGGCCCTACTGGTCGCGCTCGCGGCGCTCTGCGCCTACGGCGCTTGGCGCTGGCTTCTGCGGGACGTCCACGACGAAACCATCGTTGCTCCGCAAGTGATGGGTGGGTCGCTCCTCGTCAGCAAAGAGACGTCTCGACGGCACTACTTCGGTTCGGGACATTGGGGCTACGGAGGTGGTGACCGCCGAATCACGCTCCGCTTCGAGCTGAACGACAGGGAGCTTTCATGGCGAGGGAAACCCGCAGAAGAGCCTCGTGTGCTCCAAAGGGGCGAAGGCACGGTCTTTATCGTTACTCAGGAGGATGCACGGAGCGTGTCGGGGAGCACGCAGTTGCTGTTCTACCGCCGCGGAGTCGACGGGTGGGAAACCATGGCCCCGAGCGACTTTCCGGCGAAGCTGGCGGTTTGCAATCTGAGCAAGGCGGGGCAAGCGTGGAGGAGCGCCGACGAGCACGCGCGTCGCGATCTCCTCGCCGATCACGACGAGCAACGGGTACAAGAGCTCCTCGACGAGCTGTTCGAGGGACGTTAGTCGAATGAAGCCCGGAGGTTTCTCTCCCCAGACTTCTCGCGGGTCGCGCGGCTTGGCGCCGCGCTTCTCTCGACCCGTGTCGCGCGGAGCTGGTACGGTTTCGGGCGCTGCTCGCGGGGCTTCGTCACTCCGTTAGCTTGGCCTTTTGGAACGGTCGCCATGCGGTATTGGAAATGATTCGCGGTGTGGATGGTCTCCGTTATGTCATGCCGTTTCGTGAGGGCGGCTCGGTGCCGGTGCTCATGGAGGCGGACGACCTCGGGCTCTACGTCGTCAAGCTGCGGGGTGCCGCGCAGGGGCGAAAGGCGCTCGTGGCCGAGCTCGTGAGCGGAGAAGTGGCCCGAGCGCTCGGGCTGGACGTGCCCGAGTTGGTGTTCGTCGAGCTCGACGCGTCGCTTCCGCTCTCGGAGCCGGATCCGGAGCTGGCGTTGCCTCTCGAAGCCAGCGTGGGCCGCAACATCGGGCTGGACTACTTGCCCGGGAGCATCACTTTCGATCCCGCGGCCAGCGCGCGTCCGGATCCTCTCACCGCCTCCCGCATCGTTTTGTTTGACGCGCTGGTGTTCAACGTGGATCGCACGCCGCGTAACCCCAACTTGCTCGTGTGGCACGGGCGACCGTGGCTCATCGATCACGGCGCCTCGCTCTACGTTCACCACGGCTGGTCGCCGGACACCGCGCTTTCGAGCGCAAGCGATTCGTTTTCCGAAATTGCGTCGCACGTCTTGCTTCCGTTCGCGACCGAGGTGGAAGCTGCGGCAGCGCACCTGCGGAGCGTGCTCACCAGGGAGCGCATTCGCGCCATCACGGACGAAATCCCCGACGAATGGCTCGAAGAACGAGACGGTTTTGCGGACGCGAGCGAGCATCGCTCGGCCTACGCGGCGCTGCTCCGCGCCCGAGTCGAGGCGCTTCCGTTGCTCGTGGAGGAGGTCGCTCGTGCGCGTGCCCTATGAGTATGCCTTGATCCGGGTCGTGCCGAGCGTCCCGCGCGGTGAGTTCCTGAACGTGGGAGTCTTGCTCTTCTGCGAGGCTCGTTCGGTTCTTTGCGCGACCATCGAGCTAGACGAAGCTCGTCTCACCGCGCTTCATCCAGGCGTCGACTTGAGTCTCGTGCGCCGTCACTTGGCGGGCTTCGAGTGCGTGTGTCGTGGGGACGCAAACGCCGGCCCTGTTGGCGAGCTGCCGCTGCGAGAGCGTTGGCGTTGGCTCACCGCACCACGAAACACCATTTTGCAAACGTCACCGGCTCACGGCGGCGTGGCGGACGATCTCGACGCGCTCGTCGAGCACATTTTGGCGTGCGCGGTGCGCTGCCCGACGTAGCTCGTGTGTTTTTGGGCTGGGGCGTAGTGCGGGAGCACCGGGCTTTTTCGCGCGGTGCTGCCCCCTCACCAGTATTTTTCGAGCGTCACGTGGCCCGGCTTGCGCACGCGGTGTTTTTCCAGGCCACGCGCCGCGAGCAGCGTTTGCATTTCCGCGATCATGTCGGGGTTGCCGCACAGGAGCACGTGAGAATCTTCGGGCGAGAGGCGCGCTCTGGCGGCCTCTTCGAGCGTGCCTCGTTCGAGCGCGGTGGTGATGCGTCCGGGCAGCTCGCCGCGCGTGACCGCCTCGCGTGACACGAGCGGCACGTAGCGGAGAGGGCGCGATTTCGTGAGGCCTTCCAGCTCTTCGCGGTACGCGAGCTCGGACAGCGTGCGTACGCCGTGCACCAGCACCACTTCTTCGGCGTGCTCCCACGTGCGCGCGTGGCGCAGCATCGAAATGTACGGGCCGAGTCCCGTCCCGGTGGCTACGAGCCAGAGCCGCTTCGTCTTGGGTACGTAATCCAGCGTGAAAAAGCCGTGGGGGGTGCGCTCGACCCAGAGCTCTTGGCCCTGTCGCAGACGGAAGAGTGAGGGCGTGAGCACGCCGCCCGGCACCTCCGTCAGATAGAACTCGAGAGGCTCGCCCGGCGCCGACGCGGCCGAGTACGAGCGCCGTACGCGGTCGCCGTTCAGATCGAGCCCGAGCTGAAAGAACTGGCCCGGTACGAACGTCTCGACGTCCGCGCGGACGCGCACGGTCACGAGTCCCGGTGACCACTCGTGCCAAGACTCCACGTACCCGGGGGACCAGCCTGCCGCCGTCATGCGCTGGGACCATAGCGCAACGCGCGAATCGTCCACCCCCGGTGCGCGCTCGCCTCGAAGCGGGGCTCAGTAGTACGTCAACGCGAGCGCCAGCGCGGCCTTGAACGAGTAGTCCGTTTCGGAGCCCTGGAGCTGCGTTTGGCTCACCTGGCGTTCGGTGTTGCCCGTGGCGATGCCGCCGTCGACGCGGGCGAGCGCGCCGAGCGCCCAGTTGCCTCCGAGCCAGAAGTCGCGTCCGCCGAGCAGCGACACGCACACGCCGTTGCCGCCAATTTCGTCGAGCGCCCCCTCTTCGAGGCGCGCCGTCCAACTTTCGAGGCCCGCGCTGGCCCCGAGGAACCAACCGCTGTCCGGGCCCAGGTACACGAGGCCGCTGAGCCCCAGCAGGGCCACGCCGAGGCCGCCCTTCAAGTCGATTGACTCGCCCGAGGTAGAGAGCTGCGCGTTGGTCGCGTTGCCCACGCGAACGATGAAGCCCAGCCCGAGGTCGCGTGAAAGCGAGCCGCCCAAGATCAGCTCCAGCTCGGTGAGCACGGTGTCCACGGACGAGCTGCCCGTGAACGCCTCGGTGCCTGCGGCTTGGGTGGATTCGGCCGACCGGAAAATGTGCAAGTAGCTTGCACCCGCGCTGGCACGCGCAAAGAAGCCGGTGCGTGTCCGGTACGTGGTGCCCATCCACACGCCGTTGAAGCCTTCTGGCGCTGGATCCGCGTAGGGCGCGGCGAGAGGCACGCGCTCGTCGGCCTTCGTTGCGGTGTTGGCGCGGGGCAGCACTTTTGTCGCGGCGTTGTTCGGCGCGCTCGCTTGCGCAGCTTCTGCGCCACTCATGGGCACGGTGGGGTTGCCGTTACTCGGAGGGGTCTCGGTGTCGCTGAAAGTTTCCGCGGCGCTTGCGCGCGAGCTGGCGAAAAAAAGCAGAGCGAACGCCGCCACGAATGGGCAAGACGCTCTGCTGTAACGGCCGCCGTGACCTTCGAAAAAGCGCACGAAAGGGGAGGCCTGGATGCGTTCTGGCGTGTACGCTACGGCGCAATGCCCCATTCGGTCGCCTGCGTTCAGTGTGGTCACGTCCTCACGCTTTCCGAGGACATCTACGAGCGGAAGGTGGCGGGCAAGCTCGTCACGATCAAGTGCAAGCATTGCTCCGGCTCCCTCTCGCTCGATGCGCGCGGCGCCTCGCTCGTCGTTACGGCCGCAACGCCGCGTACGGTGGAAGCTCCCAAGCCGGTCACGAGCGCGCGTTCCACCATGGTGGGAGTGCCGCTCGCTCCCGTTGCTCCCGTTGCTGCGGCGCCACCTCCGGCTTTGGACGACGATGTGCCGGCTCCGCCAGCGCGTCCCGCTCCGCCCGCTCGTCCGGGCTCGTCGCCTGGTGAATCGGCAAGCGTCGTTGAAGCTGCAGCGCCTTCTCCGCCTCCCTTGCCTCCTCCGCGTCGCACGGCGCCTTCCGCGCCGAGCGTAGAAGCTCTTCCGCCGCCGCGTAGCCCAGCGCCGTCTGCTTCGGACGTCGTGACCAGCGTCGCGCCCGACCTTCCGCTGAGTCTTCCGAGCGCGGCCATTGCGTCTCACCCTGCAACGGCAGAGGAAGCAAGCGCTCTGTCCGCGTCCATCAACGAGGCGTTGGCGTCTGCGCCCTCGTCGCCGGCGGAAACCTTCAATCCGTTCACGCCGCCCGCGTCCTCGCCGCTCGCTGGGGCGTCGTCGCCGTTCGGTGGCGCGCCTCCGTCGTCACCCTTTGGCGGCCAGCCAGCCGCTTCGCCGTTTGCGCCTCCGCCAGCGTCGTCGCCATTCGTGCAGCCGGGTGCGCCCTTGGGCGCTGCTCCGTCGCCGTACGGTATCGCCGCGCCTCCGGCAGCCCCCGTGTTCGAGACGGCTCCGCTCGGCGCGCCTTCTGCGTCCGTTTCCTCGCCGGATTTCCAAACGCCGAGCGTGCGGGATCCACACGCGGAGTTCCGTCGCGGCTCGCGTCGCCCGTTGGTGTTTGCGGTGCTCGGCATCGCCGCTGCGGTCGGCGGTGCGGTCTACTTCAACTCCAAGCAGCCGGCGGTCGTTCCCTCACCTGCAAGCCAAGCCGCGCCGGAGCGGCGCCCCGTCATTGGTGCGTCGGTCGCACCCTACCGCGCGGACGCAGACGAAGTGGTTCCGGGCGCAGGCCCCGCGTCGCTTCAGCTCACCGATAAGAAGGCGCCCGCTTCGGACGAGCCCGTCCGGCCACCGAGCGTCGGCTCCAGCAAGGACTTCGCCGAAATCTTCAAGGCCAAGGCGAGCTCCAACTCCGAATAGGCGAACCAGACCCCATCGTCTCGATGCAGCCATCGATCGTCCTTCGCTTTCCGCCACGGCGTACCTTCGTAGCGCGCGTGACGACACTCGTACGGCAGTTCTGTCGTGAGCTCTTGGGCGATGGGGACGCTCTGAGTCGCGTGAACATGGTCGCCCACGAGCTCGTCGAAAACGTGGTCAAGTACTCGGCGGGGGGAATGTGCGAGCTGTCGGTGGAGGTCGCCGTTGCGGACGCGGTGCGCATCGTGCGCATCGAAACCAGCAACGAGGTGGGCGCGGAAGAGGCCGAGCAGCTCGAACGTTTTCTCGTCGAGCTTCAGGATGCAGAGGACCCTGTGGCATTCTACGATAGAACGATTCAAGCGAGCGCGAAGCGACGCCAAGGCTCCGGACTGGGCCTGGCGCGCATCCGCGCTGAGGGTGAGATGGAGCTTTCACATCGCATCGCGGGGGGCCGCATCAATATCGTCGCAGAAGCGGCGCTCGCGGAGACCGAATGGGCGAGTTGAGCCTCGGCACATTGCAGCAGAGCACGTTCGGTATCGAGGCGGCCTTGGACGGCGTGTGCCTCACGCTCGCCCTGCGCGGCAGCGGGGACATGGAAGCCATCGAGCCGCTCGGCGAGTACCTGGAAAAGGCCTCGCTCGAAACGCGTCGTCTCGACATCGAGCGCGTGGTGTTCGACTTTCGTGAGCTCGCGTTCATGAACTCGAGCTGCTTCAAGGCGTTCGTCACGTTCATCGAACGCTCCAAGGAAGCGCCGAAGCCCGTGGCCATCGTCTTTCGTACGGATCCACAACATCACTGGCAGCGCCGCAGCCTGGAGGCACTCCGTCGCTTGGCCATGGGCCTGGTGACCATCGAGAGCTGAGCGAAACCCGCTCAGCCGAAACCCGCTCAGCAGGAGCCGCCGCTCAGCCGAAGCCGCCGCTCAGCAGGAGCCTCCGCACACGACGCGGCCGCCGCCGCACTCCACGGCAGAGCCCGAAGAGCAGCGCACGTCGCAGCTGCCGGTGCCGTTGCAGAACACCTCGCACGCGCCGTCGCAGCTCACGCTGCAGCGACCTACGCTGGTGCACTCCACCACGCTGTCCGGGCCCACCTTGGGCTCGCAGTCCGACACGTTGCTGCACTCGTAGTGGCAGCGCGCGCCGCAGCTCGCCTGGCAGTCGCTGGCGGCGTCGCACGTTACCTGGCAGTCGTTTCTGCACTCCACCTGGCACTCGGTGCCGCGCGTGCAGTCGAACAGGCAGTCGTCCCCGCAGCGCGCGCGACACGCGTTGTGCTCGGCGCAAATCGGCTGACAGCCGTCGATGTCCGAGCAGTCCACCTCGCAAATGCCGCCGCGACAGTTGCACGGGTGACCGGGCTCGCAGCCCCCGCCGTCGTCATCGCAGTTGGGCAGCGTGAGCAAGGCGAGCGCGAGAACGGGCGCCCAGACGAACAATCGCAGGCTCGACATGGCGGCGCCCATCGTAGGGGCCCGAGACGCGGACGGACAATGGGTTTACGTGCGGACGAGCGCGCTGCCCCAATGCAAACCCGCGCCGAGCGCGAGGAAGCACAAGAGCTGCCCCTCGGTGAGACGACCGTCGCGGCGCATTTCGTCGAGCAAAATCGGGATGGTGGCGCCTGAGGTGTTGCCGTAGCGCTCGATGTTGGAGGGAATGCGGCGCGTGTCGACGCCCAGGCGCTCACCGATGGCGTCGTTGATACGCTGATTGGCTTGGTGCGCCACGAACCAATCGACGTCTCCCAGCGCGACGTGGGCGCGTTCGCACACCGCGCGCGCGGAGCGCGGCAGCTTGGTCACGGCGTGTTTGAAGATTTCGCGCCCCTCCATGACGGGGTAGTGCGCGCCCGCCTCCAAGTCCGCCGCGGAAACGTACGGTTGAGAGCGGAAGCCGGACGGAATGTGGAGCTGGGTGGCGTAGTGCCCGTCGGTGTGAAGATCGATCCCCAAGAGTCCGCGTTGGTCGTCGTCCGTGCGTTCGACGACCAGCGCGCCCGCGCCATCGCCGAAAATGACGGACCAGCCGCGGTGCGCCGTGGCGTGGGCGCGCGCGACGTCGCTGGCTGTGCCGTCGCGTTGCCCTCGCAAAATGTCCCAGTCTTTCCAGGGCATCAGGCCCGCATGTGCCTCCGCGCCCACGATGAGCACGCGCCGCGCCGCCCCGGCGCGGAGGAGACCGTCGGCCACCTGCAGACTGAAGAGGAATGCGGCACACTGGGTGCGTAGGTCGAGCGCGGGCGCGGTCCCTGTGCCCAGCTGCGCCGCGAGCAGTGCACCCGAGCCGGGGAACACGTAGTCGGGCGTCATGGTGCTGAAGAGCAGGTAGTCGATTTGCGTGGGCTCGAGCTCCGCTGCTGCGAGCGCCGCGCGGCAGGCGGGCAAGGCAAGGTCGGCCGGGCCCTGCCCCGGCTCGGCAAAGTAGCGTTGTGTGATGCCGGTGCGTTGGACGATCCACTCGTCGTTCGTGTCCATCACGCGCGCGAGGGCGCTGTTGGTCACGGGTTCGCCGGGGAGATAGCGCCCCGTTCCTGTGATTTTCATTCCCGGCATGGCTCGCGTGCCTTGTACCCGACTGAATGGGAAGCGTCAGCCCTGGGACCGGCGCCTTCGACCGACAACGGCCACCCCGAGCGTGTGTTGCGCCCACGGGGAGCGGACGGCCCGCGCGCGCGCTGAGTGCTACTCTGGGGAGAGTGGAGGCTCAGCGCAGGGCCAAGGGCGGGCGTTCACCCCGCCGCCCGTTGCTACGGCAGCGGCTCGAGGCCTCCTCAGGTCGGACCAGCTCGGGTTTCTCCCGCGCCGGCCGAGCCGCGATCGACCCCGTCGGTTTCCGTTCGAGGACGCAACGCCGGCGCTGTTTGACGAGTAACTCGAAGAAAAGGCAACTGTCGTGGACAGCCCAGCCCCAAGAGCCGGTCCGTTCGACCGGTCCGTGGGGTGCTGTTGGGCAAAGATGAGAGAATGAGGAGTCGAGAGCCATGAGCCTCAGCGACAACGAATCCCTGGTGACGCGTTACCTGCACGCCTGGTACAGCCAAGACTTCGAAGTGATGCGGCGCTGCCTGGCGGACGACGTGCGCTTCGACATGGGGATTGGACCGTCGTTCGACGACGCAGACGACCTGGTCGAGTTTTGCCGCGCGGCGCCGACGTTCCGCGACTTGACGTTGCTCGAGCTGCTCACGCAGGACGACCGTGTGGCGCTCGTGTTCGACGGCATTCGAGCGGATACCGGCACGCGCTCCCGGTCGGCCCTGTTCGTGCGGGTCGAGGAAGGAAAAATTTGCTCCATCGTCGTTTCTGCGTCTCCGCTCGATGTGGAGCTCGACGACAGCCCCTCCACTTGGCGGAGTCGGGACCCGGTCACGTTGTCGCACGGGACGCTGCTCTGAGCATTTCCTAGCCGATCGGTCGACGACGTAACCGCCGACTGGAGGGCTATCCGACGCAAAATGGGCGAGAACGAAAGTTCTCGCCCATTCTTTATCGACAGCTCGCGGGGGGCCGATTCTCAGCCGCAGGAGCCAGCGCCGCAGCCGCCCTTGCCGCCGCACGCGTGCTTGTCGCGTCCCTTCCCCTTGTCCTTGTCTTTGTTCTTATCGGCGTTCTTGTCCTTGCCGCCACCCTTGTCCTTGTCGGCGTCCTTGTTCTTGTCCTTGTCGCCACCCTTGTCCTTGTCGCCACCCTTGTCCTTGTTCTTGTCGTGGGTGTCGTGACCGTGGCCGTGACGATGGCGGTCGCCGTGATCGTGTCCGTGATGACGGTGGTGGTGGTCGTTGTGCTTGCCGGGGCCTCCGCGACCTGGCTCGCCCTTGCCGGGGGTGGAGT
>JAEYVE010000128.1 GCA_023432025.1 Pseudomonadota bacterium | reverse complement strand
CTTTGGGCGTCATTTTGGTGGTGGCGCTCTCTGCGGCGCGCGCTTTGGGCGGGCGCGGCGCGCGCAGGCCACTCCTGATCGTGGCCGGGCTGGCTGCGCTCTTGTGCATCTTGCTGTTCGCGCGTTCGGGTTCTCTGTCGTGGTTCGAGCCGGTCACGTGGCTCGCCGTCGTGTCGCTTGCGGCGCTCATTCCTTTGGAACGCGCCAAGCAGAGTCCGCTTTCGAAGAGCACGGTCGTGGCGCCGGTGTGGCTGTCCGTCACTCTGGTGGCGCTGCTCTGGGCGGCGCTCGCACCGGGAGGACTTCTCGAAGCATCGCCCTCGCTCAGTTTTCCGTTCCGCGCGCTGCTCGGCCGCGCCTGAAAGGGAAAAACCGACGTCACGAGGCGGGGCGTGGTTTTCTCGAGCGGCGACGCGCAAAGCCACGGGCGAACGAGGGCGCCGACCCGACGCGGCAACGGAGAGGAGAGAGCTCGCGTGGCATTGACGGATCGGTGAGGCGAACTTAGTTTTCCTGGTACCTTGGCGCCGCGTTTGCCTACGCCCATCCGCTCTGCGCGGCCCGCTCCAGTCGACCGGTCTGGTTCCAAGCTCGTTGCAAGAACCCCGCTCGTAGTGACGGATCGCGCTCCTGTTGTGCCGTCCGCTTCTGACGCGGCGCAGCACGAGGGACCGTGGCGGCATCGCCGAGGCGAGAGCCAGACCGCGCGCTGGCGGCGCTGGTTCGCGTCGCTCGCGGTAGCGCTCGCCCTCTGCTTTTCCTTCGCGACTCCTGCGTTGGCTGCGTCCTCCGGCCTGACGGCTCCCGCGGCGGAGGCGGCGGCAGCTTCCGAGGAGCACGCCAGCGCTCGCCCGTCGGATCATCCGGAGGCCAAGGACGCGGTTCTTCCGCCTCTTCCCGAGGGCTTCCGCACCGTAAGCGCAGGGTGGATCGAGTTTGCGTACCACCCGTCCATCCGTTCTCGCATCGAGCCGCTGCTGGCTGCGGCGGAAGGCGTGCGCGCCGAGCTCGCGGAGCAACTCGGGCAGAGCGTGCTGAACCGTGTTCACGTCCGAGTGGGGCGAACGACGGGAGAAATGCGCAAGCTCGCGCCGCGCGGCGCAGGCTACCCCGAGTACGCGTCGGGCGTGGCTTATTCGGAAATCGGCCTGGTGCTCTTGACCGAGGAGCCTCGCTTTCCGGGCGAACGACACGACTTGCTCGAGGTGTTCCGCCACGAGCTGGCGCACATCGCGCTGTACGACGCCGTCGCCGGAAAGCCCGTGCCGCGCTGGTTCAACGAGGGTTTCGCGGTGCACGCCTCGGGCGAAGCCGTCGCTAGCCGTTTGCAAACTTTGTGGACTGCGACGCTCGCCGGGAACCTCCTGCCGCTGCGTGATTTGACGACGAGCTTCCCCGCGGACGCAAACAAGGCGTCCGTAGCCTACGCGGAGGCGGCGGACTTGGTGCGCTATCTGTTGCGCACTCACGAAGCGCACCGTTTTCGCGCGCTCGTGGAGCGGGTGCGTGACGGTGAGTCGTTCGAGAGAGCGCTGGGCGACGCATACGCGACGGATCTCGCCAGCTTCGAGTACGAGTGGCGTCAGGAGGTCGCGCGGCGCTACACGTTTTGGCCGGTGCTCTTCAGCGGCACCACCATCTGGGCCGTGGCGCTCGTCTTGATCGTGTGGGGGTACCGCCGTCGCAAGCAGCGCGCCGGGAAAACGCTCGCGCGCTGGGCGGTGGAAGAGGCCGCAGAGGACGAACGTCGCGCCGCTTTGGCACGCATGATGGAGCGTCCCGTGCACATCGTGCTCGCGCAGCCCACGGATCTCGCGAGTGCGTTTCGTGCGGCGCAAGAGGGCTCGCAAACAGGCGGGCAGCGCCCGCCGTCGCGCCCGGACGTGCCCAAGGTGGAGCACGACGGGAACTGGCATACTTTGCATTGAGTTTTTGGGAGGGTCTGGGGCAGACCCTCCCCCTAAAAACCTTGCGGTTTTTTGGGGCCCCCACCCACCTCCGCCCGCGTCTCGCACCTGGACGGGCTCGCCGCTTGGCGCTGCGCGCGGGGCCCCGACCCCGCTTGCTTCGCTCGCGGGGGGTGGGGTGTATTTGTGAGCAGACCCTCCCCCTAAAAACCTTGCGGTTTTTTGGGGCCCCCTCCCACCTCCGCCCGCGTCTCGCACCGGGGCGGGCTCGTCGCTTGGCGCTGCGCGGGGCCCCGACCCCGCTTGCTTCGCTCGCGGGTACGGCGGCGGACGCCGCGTTGCCTGACCCGCTCGGTTGGTGTGCGGGCAGGGGAGGGGCTTCTGGGGGTTGGTGCGTTGGACTGAGCTTGGAATGGGGCGCTTTCGTGTATGCTCCAGCGGCTCGCCGCCAGGCAGGTGTCTTTGCCTCGGCGCGCGGAGCATTGTCGCGAAGAGCGTTTTCGCTCGAAGCCCTCATCTCAAGGGAGTGGATGGATGTATCGACGCATTGACCTGCTAGTGGCGGCTTGTGCCGCGACCCTGGCCGTCGCCTGTGGCGGCGACGACAAGGAAGCGAACACGGCGCCTCAGCCCGTGCAGTGCCCGCCTGGCCAGTTCTTTGACGGCCAGTTCTGTCAGATGGCGAGCCCTACGCCGCAGCCCCCCGCTCAGCAGCCGGGCGTGCAGCAGCAGCAGCCCACCGTTGGTCCGACGACTCCGGCGATTAGCCCCGTCCCCGTTGCGACGGCGACCCCCGGGCCGAACGCCACGCCGATCGACGCCACCATGGCGGCGGCCGCGACGCCCATCATTCAGCAGCTGGCCGCTCAGCAGCTGCCCGCAGGCGCCAAGCCCCTCGGCGCGCCTTTCGCTGGGCAGTTCCAGCAGGGACAGTCACTCGAGCAGCAAATCCAGATGCAGCCTGGCAAGTGCTACACGGTCGTCGCCGCCGGTGTGCCTCCGATC
This sequence comes from Pseudomonadota bacterium, assembly GCA_023432025.1. Taxonomy (GTDB): domain Bacteria; phylum Myxococcota_A; class Polyangia; order Polyangiales; family Polyangiaceae; genus NIC37A-2. The sequence continues at coordinate 9,081 of JAEYVE010000128.1, read as the reverse complement.
GCAAACGTCGACCTCCAGATCGTCCCCATCACGCCCTTGCCGGGGCTGATGCCGGTGCTCGCTCAGGACTCGGACACGGGTGCCACGGCCGTCATTGGAGCCCAAAAGAACTGCTACAAGTGGGCATTCCCCGCTCCCGCTCCAATGAAAATCATCATGACGGTTTCTTCGGGTCAGGGCGTCGCTGCGGCTCAGGTTTACGAGAAGTAAGCCGCCCGCTTGCTCCAGTCCCTTCGAGGGGTGAAACACGGTCCACGCGGCCTGCTTCACCCCTCGCTGTCATTTCGGAGTCTGGCCATTTCGGAGCCTGGCAGTGCTTGGCACATGAGCTTCGATGGCGCGAGACCCGCGAGGCGACTCGTGGGGAGGTCCCCCCTACGTGAGCCCCGGTGAACGCGGGATACGAGCAGCTCAGGTGGCGCGGGAAAGGCGCGAACTCTCCGCGCGGTCGAGCTCTTCCGCGGGCACGTCAGGCAACATGTCGGGCCAGCTGTCCGACAGGCCGAGCGCGACGCGACGATTCAGCTCGTAGCGTGTGACGCGCACCGCGATCCAAAGCGCGCCCGTGCCGAGCATGAGACCGGCCACGACGTCGATGAGATAGTGCCAACGCAGGAACATCGTCGCGCCGATGATGTTCACGGCGAAGAGCGAAACCGGCAGCCACGTGTAACGGAACGGCAGGCGATGCCGATGCCGAAACGAAAACAGGGCGATGAACGTCGGCGTGGCGGTGTGGATGGATGGGAAAATGTCCTTGAAGGCGCCACCCGAGCGGACGGCGTTCATGACGAGGTCGTGCCACAAACCCGGGGGGAACTGGGTTTGGAACTCGCCGGCCATCGCGTGGAACGGGCCGTAGCCGGGCACCAACATGTACACCACGTGGCCCGTACAAAATACGGTGAGTAGTCCAAACGTGAACTCGCCCAAGAGCTGCCGTTGGCGCGCGAGAAACACGATGGGCAGGATGTGCGCGCCGATGAGGAAGAAGTAGCCGAAATAGAAGAAAGAGAACCACTCGGTCGTCAGCGGGGTGACGAAGCGATCGAGGGCCATGGCTGGCTCAATCCCGAAGAGCGCCAGGTCGAGCGCGTACAGCTCCTGGTCCAAGGTGCCCGGATTGGCGACGGGCAAGAGCCGCCGGAACATGAAGTAGCTGAGCTGAACGACCCCGCTGATGGTGATTCGGTACAAGAATCCACCAGCCAAAGCGGACTTGATCCATCCCGAGCGAATCGCGCACAGGCTGACCACGACGAACCCGAGCATGACGGTGGTTTGCTGGACGCACACCGTTCGGTCTGCGCTCGGCTCCCCCTGGAGCGCCGCGTACCAAAGGATGATGCAGTAAACGAGCACCACGAGGTCCTGCACGGCCAGCTCGCGCAAGAATGACCGCGGCCAGCTGGTGACCTGGGAGACCGAAGGCGCGAGCGAAAGCTCATTTTCGGCCGCGCCTTGCAAGGATTCCGGGCTTGCCTGCTCCGCTTCTCGTCTGCTTGTGCTGGGGCGTTCCGTGCTCGTGGTCATCTTCCTGAAAAGCTCGAGGCCGGCGGGCTCCGGGGGAGATAGTCGATTGGGAAACGGCTGGCCACCTCTCGAAAACGGCAACTGAGCCGCGGTGGCCGATGCTGGGCAGCCCACACGGTTTTGGGCCGGCACGAGTCTGCGAGCGCGGGCGAGGGAGCTCGGCGAAGAAAGGCCGTCCTCGACGACGGGGCGGGGGAGCGCCCGCGCACCAGCGTGCCGCGCGGCCTCCGCCACCTGGTTTACGTGGCCGAGCCGGGGGCGCGACGCCGTGAGGCCGCGTCGGATTCGACCGAGCCGGGCTCTTCCGCGCCGTCAGGCGCTTCCACCGAGGCCTCGGACGCTGGGGACTCCACCTCGTCGAGCCCGGCAGCGCGCGCAGCGTCCTCGATGCGCAGGCGAAGATTCGCCGTTCGATACGCGACGTCGCCGCCGTCGGTGATGGTGCTCAATACGGAGTCGTCCACGTTGAGCTCGGCGAGCAAGAGCTCCGACTGCTCGGGCGGCAGGGCCAAGAGCCGCGTGACGTCGGCTGCTCGAAGCTCGCGTCCACTGGCCAAAGCGTCCCGGAGCGCGCCAAGACGCGCTTCGTGGAGTGCTCTCTGGCTAGCCGCGCGCGCGCCGCGCGAACGGGTGAACGTCCACAAACAGAAGAGGAGAGGGATGACGGCCGCTCCCAAGAGCAGCGCCGTCGCGAACGCAGCGGGCTCGAACAACAAGATGAGCACCGTCGCGAAGACGAGAGCACCGACGCCCAGCGTGCCCGTCGCGGCGCTCGCAGCAAACCACAACCAACGGGCGCGCGCCGCGCGGCGAGCCTCCGTGAGAGGCGCGAGCTCGTTGCCGCTGAGCACGAGCTCCGTATCGGACGACACGACGCGCGGGCCACCGCAGAGCTTGCAGCGATATCCGCCTCCGCGCGCGAAGGTGGCGCTAGCCGTCGTGCGGCAGTGAGGACAACGTGCCTGGCTCATGCATCTCCAGAGAGAATCATCAACGCCCCTTCGACAGGGTAACGGGACCTCGGACGATTTCCAGGAGTGAGCTCACCATGCGGTGCGTGAGGCCCCAGACCACGCGCCCCTCCAGATCCCAGCCCGGGAGCTGCACCGGGGGCTGCGCCCCCTCGTACGTCACGACCGTATTCACGCGTCCGCTCGAGAGCGTGCCCAAAGCTGCCCACACGACCTCGGCCACTTCGTAGTTGAGGCAGAGCTCCGGCTCGTTCGAGAGCGCAAACACGAACGGCGTGACCGTCATGCCGAGTACCCGCCCACGCGCCATGGCGGGCAAGACGGGCAGGCGTCCCAAGAGCTCACCGTGCCGAGCGAGATCCACGCCGACCTCCTCCAGCGTTTCTCGCTGGACGGTCGCCAGAAGTGAATCGTCCGTCGGATCTTGGCGGCCTCCGGGGAGCGCCATGTGCCCCGACCATGGATCCTGCTCGTGGACGGCCCGACGGATCAGGAGCAGCTCGCTCCCGCCTTCGCCGTGGACGAGGCCGCTCGAGCGCGTCCCTTCGCGTAGTAAGAGGGCGACTGCGGCGTGACGGAGAGCCCGGTCTGGAGTCACGTTGGGTGACTGCCCCGTCCCAGCCGGTGCGGATGCTCGCGAGCCGAGGGCCGAGCGGATCTTTCCGAGTGAAAAAATATCGTCGTCCGAGACCTCTGGAGGCGACGCCGGGGCACCGAGGGTCATGGCGATCTATCGTGGCGCGCGTGTTCGCTCGAGGCAATCGGGCGTTCTTGGGAGCAGAAGTTCTGTTAGCCTCGCCCGCGATGTCCCGGACGATTCGAAATCTGACCAGGTCTTTTGCGTGCGCCACCGCGCTGACGCTTACCTTCGCGACGGCTTACCCCGAAGCCTCCGCCTCGCCCGTGCTCTTCGCGGCGAAGGGCGGCGAAAAGGCGTCGACGCATTCGGCGCAGGTCGTCGTCATGAAGAGTGGCGAAATCACGGCGGTCACCCTCATGCCCGACTACGAGGGACCGGTGACGCCGTTCGCCCTCGTGACGGTGGTGCCGGGTGACGTCACGGTGGATCGCGTCGCGACTCTGCGTCGCGAGTTCGTCGACCGCGTCGACACGATCAGCGCGCCTCGCTTCTCGGAGTTCTGGGAGATGGATCCCTGTGAGCCGGGCAAGCCCGAGCAGGAGTGGGAGCGCGATCTCAAGGCGAAGGGTCCCGGCATGCTCGGCGAGGTGAACCTCGGGCCCACCAAGAACGTGGCCAAGGAGCTGCTCATGGACGTCGCTGCGCAGAAGAAGGAGGGCGAGTACACCTTCAGCGTCTTGAGCTCGTGGGACGCGCTCGCCAAGCACTTCGCGTCCAAAAAGTACGAAGCGCCCGAAGGCACCGAGGCGGCGCTCAAGCCGTACCTCGACGCCGGCCAAAAAATCTTGGTGGCGGACGTGGACTCGAACCGCATCGAGCTCGTCGGCGGAGACCGCGCGCAGCTCTCGCCGATCCGTTTTTGGACGAGCACCTCGTACGACACCATCCCGGCTCGCGTGGGCTTGGTCTCGGCGCCCATCCGCGACGAACAGGAGCTCTTCGTTTACGTGCTAGCGCCCAAGGACCGCTACGAGGTCAAAAACTATCCGACCAAGTTCGCTCCCACGAACGTCACGGTGGACTTCAAGGTGAAGGAGCGCATGGGCGAGTTCTACGCGGCCCTTCACGACATTTTCTTGCAGAAGAATCCGGGCACGTTCCTCACCGAGTACGCTTGGTCGGCGGAAGGTTGCGGCCAGCCCTGCGCTGCGGAAGGTCTGATGCCTCACGAGCTCATGAGCTTGGGTGGAGACGCCATCGACACCCAACTGCCAGAAAGCGAGCGGAATCCCGATCCGGGCGCGCCGACCGAAGAGGAGAAGAAGGAGTTCGAGGCATCGCTCGAGGGCAAGAACGCCAAGGAAAAGGCGCAAGCCAAGAAGACCTGGCTGGAAGATCGCAAGACGGTGGCAGCGCGTAAGGCGCTCGTCGACCGGCACAAGTACGTGCTCACGCGCCTCCACTACCGCTACGGCAAGGACAACCTGCCGCAGGATCCGAAGCTGGGCGCCGCCGAGGGGGGCGTCGAAGGCGGCGTAGCGCTCCCGAAGGGCGCGGACGGCGCGGCGGTGTCCGACACGACCGCGACCGCGGATTTCCGCTTTCAGACACGCTTCAACAACCTGCACCCGAACAAGGCGGTGGTGAAGTGCGACAACCCGGATCCGCACCGTTGGGGCAAGGCTCCGCCCACGTATCGCGGCTTGCGCAAGATCTGGGTGGCAGAGGATCTGACGCGCAAGAATCGCAAGCAGATCAAGCCGGCCGAGGTCGTGTTGAGCCCATTGCCGACGCTCGGATTGGGGATCGCAGCTGTCGCTCCCGAAGCGCCTGCGGCCGATGCAGCCGCGTCCACGGAGCAAAAGAAGGACGGCTGCGGCTGCGTCATGGTCGGCGCGGAAGCACCCTCGGCGTTCGGCGCCGGCGCGACTCTTCTCGCTGGGCTGGGCGCGTTGTGGCGCCGTCGTCGCGCGGCTCGAAGCGGGCGCTGAGCGAGAAGAGCGCACGGTGAGACGAAAGGCCGCTCGGCTTCGCCGAGCGGCCTTTTTTGCGTCCAGGGGACGCGAAGCCGTTCGAGTGGGGCGCTCGGGAGCGTGGCCTTTCGTCGCACCCTCAGCGAGCCATGACTCGAGCTTTCGCTCAGGGCGGCGCGGTGACGCCCGAGGCACCGCGCGCAGCGAAGTAGGTGCGCAGTACGTCGCGCGCCACTTCGTTGGCCTTGCGGTGCCACTTTGCTCGGTTCAATAGGAGCACGCTGACGACCACCTCGGGTCGCGCGCTTGGCGCGAAACCCACGAACCAGCTCGACGTGGGGCCTTCCTCGTCGGGGCGGAGCGTCCCCGTCTTGCCCGCGACGCGAATGGAGCCCAGGTAGGGACGACCGCGTTCGTCGGAAAACGCGTCGCGCGAGGTGCCGCTCTGTACGGTGACTTCCATCATGCGCCGCATGCGCTCGGCGGTCTTGGCGCTGAAAGCGCGTCGACTCTCCGGGAGGCTCCCCTCGGCGGGCGCGGCGGCGTTCGCCTCGCGCACCACGTGCAGCGGACGCACCTCGCCGTCGTGAGCCACGGTGAGCGCGAGCTGCGCGCCGCCGAGCGCCGAGAGCCGGCTGTTTTGAAAGCCGACCGCGGTCCGAGCGAACTCCAGATCGTCGTAGGGGACCTCGAGCGAGCCGAGCTGGGCGTTCACGTCGAACGGGAGACGACGATTGAAGCCGAGCGCGTCGGCCATTTGGACCAAGTCCTCACGCATCAGCTCTTGCACGGCGAGCTGAGCGAACACGGCGTTGCGGCTGAACCCGAGCGCGCTACCGAAGGCGGTGCAGCGCGCATTCGGGCCGCGCGCGGCCTCGAGGTGCTCACGGTCGATGCGGCGAACGCCGCCGTTCGTGCAGACTCGAGAACGAGGGGTGAGCCGCGTGTTTTCGTAGAGCGTGGCGGTCGTCACGAGCTTGAAGAGACTCGCGGCGGGCGCGGCGGGCGAAAAAAGGAGGCTCTGCGCGTTTTCGCCGATCTCGACGAGCGCGAGCACTTCGCTCGTGCGCACGTCGACCACGACGGCTGCGCCCGCTTGGGGCATGGCTTCGCGAAGCAGGCGCCGCGCCTTGGTCTGCAGCTCGCGGTCGAGCGTGAGCAGGGCCCCCGAGCCGTCGCTGCGCGTCGCGATGGCGCCGGCATCCGACCAGCGCGTGGTTTCCCAGAGGACGGCGGCAGCGGCGCTGGCGCGCCCGTCTTCTGCTCCAAGAGCGGTGGCCGCTGCAGCGCTCAAGAGCGCGAGGACCATTGCTCGAAGCCGCATGGCGTTCTGCATACGGAGCGTGCGTCCGCGGGCCAAGTTTTCGAGGAAGCCGTCGAGAGAGAGGGCAGCGCGAGGCGGACGCCCCTCACGAAGTGCTTATGCAAGTACGACTCCTTTGGGGTACAGGGTGGGAAAATGTGATGAGATGTAGGTGAAAGTTTGGCCCGCCCTGCGAGGAGGCCGGACGATTGCTTTTCGAAAGCGGAGGTTCTCCATGGAACGACGAGTTGGACTGCGTGGTCGCACTGATTTCCCGGTTCTGGCGACGAACGGCTACCTCGCGCAGGCATGCCGCGGCGTGGAGGTGTCCTCCTCCGGCATTTTGCTCGACCGCGGTCGCCTCATCGACGAACGACGTGACGAGCCGCTGTTTCTCCGCCTTTCGATCCAGTTGCCGGAGCGCGTGCGTCCGCTGACTGCGCTTGCTCGCCCGGTGTGGTCGTTCGGAACGCAGCAAGCGTTGCGCTTCGTCACCATGACGGACGTCGACCGCCTGACGCTGGCCGAGCACATCGACTTGGTTCACCGCCGCGGCGTTTCTTTGAACTGATCACGACTTACGAGCCCCGGGGCTGCTCTGGCAGTCCCGGGGCAGCCTTTTCGTCATGCGCTTTTTCATTCTGTATCCATTCTCCGGTGGCGTGCGCGGGCTGCATCGGTTCTTGCTCACGCGCAGCGTCGTCACGGTGCTCTCGGGGCTGAGTGGAGGCCTCTTGCCGGGCAGTCACTTCGCCGAGGGGGACGTGGTGGAGCCGCCGCACGCGGCGCTCGATGCGGACGTCGAGCGAGCGTTGGGCAGCGCGCTCTCGGCCGATCTGAACCGAGCACACAACGAGGCCGCGCCGGACGCTCTCGTTTGCGATCCAGCTTTGGCGCCCCTGTCGTGCGCGCGGAGCGCGCGAGGGGAGGGCCGCCCCGTCGAAGTCGCGCGCCTGGACGCGCCCTTCGGCGCCGACCTGAGCCCGCTCTTGCCGTGAACGTAGTGCGCTAGGCCCAGGCGCGGCCGCCGTCCACGAGCAGCTCTTGGCCCGTAACGAACGGCGCGTCGTTCAAATAGAGGACGGCGCGTACCACGTCCTCTGGGGAGCCGATGGCGCGGAGCGGAACCGCGCGCGCCAAGCGCTCCACCTCTTCCGGCGACATACTCGGGGGCGGCAGCACCGTACCCGGCGCCACCGCGTTGACGCGCACGTCGGGCGCGAGCTCAATGCTGAGCGTGCGCATCAAGTGGCGCAACGCGCCCTTGGAGACGACGTAAGGAAGGTGGTTTTTGAACGGCACCGTGGCGCTCGAGCACGTGATGAACACCACGTTGCCGCGCGCGCTTCGGAGCGCCGGTGTCGCTTCGTGGACGAGCGCGAAGGGTGCGGCCAAGTTGAGCTGAAGGCTCCGGAAGAACGCGTCGTCGTCCAAGTGGTCGTAGGCGATGCGCTCGAAGCTCGCTGCGCTCGCCACCAACGAGTCGAGCCCGCCGAGCGCCGCAGTGGCGTCGCGCACGAGACGACGCGCGGCGCTGGGGTCCGAGAGATCGGCAGAAAAGACGTGCGCCGTGCCTCCGCTGGCTTCGATGTCTCTGGCCGTGCGGAGCGCGCCGTCGGCACTTTCGTTGTAGTGGACAGCCACGGCGCAGCCGCGCGCTCCCAGCGCGAGCGCGATGGCGCGCCCCAATCGTTGGCCGGCGCCCGTGACGAGGACGCGGCGCGCGCTCGAAGTGTTCACCATGCGCGGAGCCTAGCCGTGAACTCCGCGCGCGGGCGTCCCGTTTCGTCCAGACGCTGCGTGAGCCCTTTTTCTGGCCTCGGCGTGAGGTCGCGCGGTGCGGTCGCTCCCGCGGGCCAGCGTGCGTCGACGTAGTGCGGGAGCACCGCGTGTGTCCGGGCGCTGACGCCCCCTCTCGCGCAGCTAGGAGCGCGCCCGCGGTACGGAGCCGTTCACCGGCGCGTTTCCGGGCTTGGAGTGTGCCCGCGGTAGGCGGCGACGCTCACCCGCGGCTGTCTGCCGTCAGCGTTCGAATGTCAGCGCTGGAAGGTCAGCTTGGCGGGCCAGCTGCCGGGTGAGCCGAACTTGGTGTGCTTGACGGCTTTCACCAAGCAGAGTGCGGCGTTTTCTCCCGAATCGTCGCTGTGAGCGACGCCGGCGCTGAGCACGGAGCCGTTCGTGCCGATGTAAGCGGTGATGGTGAAGGGGCCACCGCTGCCGCAAGCGGCCATTTCTTCGCTCGCTTGGTCGATGCCCTTGGCGGCGTCGTCCGCATCCCACCTGACCGGGGGACGGACGTCCTCGGGCGGATCGAAGCCGATGGAGCTCGAGATTTTGCCCAACTTACCGCCGACCGGCTTGGGCCACGTCTGGGCGCGCAGCACCTCGAGCATGCACTGCTCCGTTTCGTAGTCGCCCAGGTTGGATTGCTGGATGTGCGCCGACTTGGCGCGCCCCGTGAGATCGACCTCGAGATAGAAGCCGACGTCACCTCCGAGGAACTCCACGCGCTTCTGTCCGTCGAGCAAGCACTGCGACAGGTCCCCCGCGACGCGCTTGAACACGCGGTCCACCTTTTCCTGGTTCATGCCGCCGTAGTCCTGCATGACCTCGAGCTGCTCGGGCTCGTTGTCCTCCTCGACGACCCATTCGGGCTGCTTCGCTTCCTGCTGGGAAGAGCCGCAGGCGGCTGCGAGCAAAGCGAGCACCACGGCCGCGCGG
>JAEYVE010000075.1 GCA_023432025.1 Pseudomonadota bacterium | reverse complement strand
GCTCACGGGAGAGGAAATCGCGCGTGAGCTCGCGCGCATCGACCTACCACTCTCGACGTACACGCAGTGGTACTGGAAGATCGATCTCCACAACCTGCTGCACTTCTTGACCCTGCGCGTGGACTCCCACGCCCAATGGGAAATTCAAGAGTACGGCCGCGTCATGGCGGGCATGCTCGAGAAGGTCGCTCCGCTGAGCTACGAGGCGTGGCTCGACTACGACGTGTGCGGCACGCGCATGAGCCATATGGAGCTCGAGGCGCTGCGACGCTTGGTGCGCGTCGCTGGCGACGGTTTGGTCAGCGAAGGCGGCTCAGTCGACTCCGCCGCGCTCGGCGAGCTGGGTCTCAGCGGCCGGGAAGCGCGCGAGCTCCTCGGGAAGCTCGGGCCCAAAGAACGCCCGAGCTTCACGCTGGACGTGAGCCGGGGACTCCCTGGCGAGCACTTTCAGGATCGCTTCGCGCGCGCAGTCCCCTCGGGAGATCGCCTGCCGGAGCCTTGACGCGGCGTAGCCAACGCGACGCCGCGAGGCCCACACCGATCCCGCAGGGCTTCCTCGAGCTCGACGAGGCCGCGCTGGAAAACGGCTCTGTTGCCCCAGTCCGACACGCCTTGGGGCTGGCCCGCTTGACCGGCTCACCCCGTGGCCACAAATGTACGCCGTGGGAAAGCGGACGGCGCCCTGCCGGCGTGGTCTGCCTCGTCCACCCCACCCCGAGCCAGCCATGAACGCCCCGTTGGACCTTCGCTCCCTCGACATCGACGAGGAGATCCGCCGCCTGAAGAAGGAGCGCAACGCGGTCCTGCTCGCGCACTACTACCAAGAAGGTGAGGTTCAGGACCTCGCGGACTTCATCGGCGACTCACTGCAACTCGCGCAAGAAGCGAAGCGCACCAGCGCGGACGTCATTCTCTTCGCCGGCGTTCACTTCATGGCGGAGGTAGCCAAAATTCTGAACCCCGAGCGCCTCGTGTTGGTGCCGGACATGGCGGCCGGCTGCTCGCTCGCCGATGGCTGTCCGGTGGATCGCTTCCGCGCGTGGAAGGCGCGGCACCCGGGCTCGGTCACCATCAGCTACATCAATTGCTCGGCCGCCGTGAAGGCAGAGAGCGACATCATCTGTACGTCGTCCAACGCAGAAAAAATCGTGCGTTCGGTTCCGGCGGATCAAAGAATCCTGTTCGCTCCCGACAAGAACCTCGGGAAATACCTCATCAAAAAGACCGGGCGGGACATGGTGCTCTGGCAGGGCAGCTGCGTCGTGCACGAAACGTTCAGCCTGAAGAAGCTCCTCGAGCTCCAGCGCGCGCACCCCGAGGCGAAAATCATCGCCCACCCCGAGTGCGAGGAGGCGCTGCTCGACCTCGCGCACTTCATCGGCTCGACAGCGGCGCTCTTGCGTTTCGCCAAGAGTGACCCCGCTCGCGAGTTCATCGTCGTGACCGAGAGCGGCATCTTGCACCAGATGCAGAAGGAGAACCCCGACAAGCTGTTCGTCGCCGCTCCACCGGACGGCAACTGCCACTGCAACGAATGCCCCTTCATGCGCCTGAACACCCCCGAAAAGGTGTACCTGGCGCTCCGCGACCTCACGCCCGAGCTCGTGATGGACGAAGCCGCGCGCAAGGCCGCGCTTCGCCCCATCGAGCGCATGCTCGAGCTCAGCTGAGCACACGCCGAGCTCCCTTTCCGAGAACCACCGTCGGCACGCAGCCGCGGCCCGGACGCTCTCTCCCCTCGCGTGGTCCGTTCCGGCTCGGCCGCTCACTTGCGCCAAGGAGCGGCCGCCCGCAGAGTCTCCCTCGTGTTCCGTCCGACATCGCTCGTCCCCGCCGTTGCTTGGGTTCTGGTACTTTCGGGCCTCGTCGGGTGCTCGCGCGCGGAGCGCGTGAGCGACGAGCCCGCGTCGTCGGACGCCCCTTCCGCTTCCCCGCGTGAGCGCGTCGAGGGTCCCTCCGCGCCTGCCCCTCGGGCCGTGGACGCGCCGGGCGGCACGCCGAGCGGTCCCGTCGTCCTCGGCCGCGCGGACGCGCCCGACGCGCCCCTCCGGAGAGTGACTGGCGACGAGCTCGTCACCTACATGAAGACGACCGGCAACCGAGCGACGCTCGTCAACGCCTGGGCCAGCTGGTGCGGCCCCTGCCGTCGCGAAATGCCGATGCTGGTCGGCCTCATGCAGAACCTCTCGGCGCAGGGGGTCGAGGTGTTGTTCGTCAGCGTGGACGAACCCGAGTCCGAACAAGCTGCGCTCGCTTTTTTGAACGAGCAAGGCGGCAAACCGCCGGTGTACGTGGCAGACCGTCCACTTTCGGCCTTCAAGCTCGCCCTGAATCCGCGTTGGCGCGGCATGCTCCCGGCCACTTTCCTCTTCGATGCCGAGGGCAAGCTTCGCTACTTCTGGGGCGGCCCGGTGTACGAAAACGAGCTCTTGCCCATCATCGACGGCTTTCTCGCCGGCAAGCACATCGATGGCGAAGCAACGTTCGGGCTCGCGCCGGGGCAAGACTCCCGCCAGTGAATGGCGCCCCGTCGCGAGCCGGCGTGAAGCCGCGCTGGTTGGGCCCGGGCCCAACCTCTCGTAAAACTACCGGGCCATGACACTTCCAGCGCACCGCCCGTCCCACTGGCTCCGCTCTGCGCTCCGCCGCGCCTGCCTCGTCTCGTTCGCCCTGCTCGCGTCGGTCGGCGTCGGTGGCTGTGACGACGATGAAGGCTTCGGCGTATGCGCCAACGCAGATTGCTACTGCGCGCGCGGCGCGAGCTGTGACATCTGGTGCGACGCGCCTCCGTGCCACGTGAAATGCGAGGGCGACAACGACCACTGCAAGGCCGAATGCGCCAACGGCGATTGCGAGTGTGGCTCGGGCTCCAACTGCGATTTTCGCTGCGTTGCCCCGCCTTGCCACGTCGACTGCGCGCCCAACACCAGCTGCGCCGGCGAGTGCGCGAACGGCACCTGCCGCTGCAAGCGCGGCAGCACCTGCGACTTCGAGTGCAAGTCCGGGCCGTGCCACGTCGAGTGCGAGCCCGGCGCGTCCTGCTTGCTGACCTGCTCCGCTGGCGCCCCGAACACGCGAGGCTGCGAGTTCGATCGCTGCGACGGCACCCCGAAGGTGTGCCCCGACGGGAAGACCGTGGCCTGCAACACCGAGTGTCCGCCGAGCGCCTCGAAACCGAGCAAATGAGCGACTCCGTCAGTCGCTCTTTTTTCCCGGCAAACGCCCGAACGTTTCGTCGGCGCGCGTCTTGAGGCTTCCGCAGGCCGCTTCGCCGAGGTCCTTCTGCTCGTAGGGGTCGAACGCCAAGTCGTAGCAGTGGTAGCGCGGGTCCCAGGCGCGCGCTTCCAGCTTGAGCGAGCCTTGCATGTAGCCCCAGTTTTCGAACGCGCAGCTCCAGACGCCCGCGCAGTTCGTGAGGGGTAGCTCGCGCGTGTTCACGCGGGCGCCGAGCAAACTTTCTCCGAGCATGCGCTCCTTGAAATGCGCGATGGCCGGATCACTCCACACACCCATCAAATCGAGCACGGTCGCCGTGAGATCCGGGTGAAAAACGAACTCGTCGCTCTTTTGACGCAGGTTGTAGGACTCTTCCTCGGTCAACGTCCCGGGCGGCGCGTCGATCCAGCCGGGCACCTTGATTTCCTCGTCGTACACGCTGAACGTGTGCCCGAGTTGGTAGTGCTCCCGAAACGCCTCTCCGTGGTCGCTCGTGTACACGATGACCGTGCGCTCGCCAGCGTCACTCGCGCGCAGCGCGGCCAGCACCCTGCCGACGTGACGGTCCTGCTGGTGAACCGCGTTTTGGTAGTAGTTGAAGAACTGCTGCGTCGCTTCCGGCGCCTTGCTGTGCTCGGCCGGCTGAAACGGCGCAGGCCCCTCCGGATCGACGTGATACGGGTAGTGCACGTTCGACAGCTGTAGAACCGCCAAAAACGGCTCTGGCATCTTCCCGAGCTCCGCGATGGCGCGCTCGGCGAAGAGCCCCTCTGGAGCGCCCAAGTCGATGTCGCTCGTGGGGTCCACGTCCGTCGCCGAAAAAGTTCGGTCCGCGCCCAGGTTCTTCACCCAGAGCCGCGCGTTGCCGAACATCAAGTTCTGACTCGTGAAGTAGGCGCTGCTGTAACCCGCCGCCCGCGCGTAGTCGAAGAGCAGCGGCCACGTGTGGAGCACGTCGCGGGACTCGTGGGGCCCCACGCCGGACCAGAGCACGGCGAGAGAAATCGCCGTCGACGAGTCGAGCGCGCGCAGCTGCCGCAGCGGCACTCGATCCGGAAACAAGCCGTTCGTCGTGGCCGTTTGCTCGCAGCCCGGGTCGTAGTCGACGCACGCGGCGTCCGCGCGCACCGACTCCAAAATGACGAAGACGACGTTGCGCGGCACGGCGGGCTTTGCCGTCAGCTTCGGGACGGGCAGCGACTCCCGCGCACGCGGCCGCAGTTTCTGGCTCTCGTCGGTGAAGCCCAGCTCGGTCGCCAGGAGGCCGCCCACCGAGTGCATGTAGAGCATGTCCGGCGTGGCCGCTTGGAGGTGCCGATGCTGCGTCGGAATGAACAGGCTCGCCAAGACGACCACCGGGGCGCACGTCGTGGCGAGGCGCACCACGCGGCGACGCGGCCGAAGCACGTGCCGTCCGAGCCACACCAGCGCGACGCCGAGCGCCAGCACCGGCAGCTTGACCTCCATGTAGTTCCGAAAGTCCGCGAGCAGCTGCCCTACGACGCTGTCGGTGAAGTTCGTGGCGAAGCGCGAAACGTCCACGTTCAGGTAGGCGTGATACTGTTGGTAGAAGTACGTCTGCCCGCCAATGGCGAAGGTGAAGAGCAACACGAACAGCACGCGCCACACCCAGCGACCCGGACGTTTCTCTTTGCGCCCGCGTCGGCTGGCGGCGATGAGGAGCACCCCCCAAACCGCGAGCGCCTCCAGCGCCGACGCGGCGTAGGTCATGGCGTGGTACGCATCGAAGCTGGTGATGCGCTCGCCGCGCCGCCCCAGGTCCAAGCCAATCACCAGCGCGGTCGGCGCTGCCACCAAGAGCGCTGCAGCCCACGGGCGCGCCTTGGCGATGCGTCGCCCGTCACGCGCGAATCGTCGCCTTCCCCCATTTCGGGCCTCGTCACGCGCCCCCTCGCGCGCGCTCGCTGGCGCGTCGGGGTCACCGAGCGGGCACGCAAGCTCGGGCTCCAACGAACGGGAAGGGTCGTCCACGGGGGCCGAACCATACAGCAGCGAGCGCCATCCGATCAGCCCCGCAGATGGGTCGCCTCACCAGCACCTGGTGCACGGGCTGCGCGCGAGCGCGCGAACCAGCGCGCCGGGAGCGTCATCGTCGCAACAACTCGCACCCCTGCCGCGCTGCAGGCGCCCCCCCGACGCAGCTCGCCGTCGATCGAAGTAGCCGGGCTCGCTCGGCGGCAAGAGCTCTCTCGTGAGCTACGCCTTGGCGCGACGGACTACGCTGGCGTCATCCAGCTGGTAATCACGTAGTTGGCGATCAAGATCGCGACCGCGCTCTGCACCACCGCGCGCGTCGTGGCTTCTCCGACACCCTTGGCGCCTCCGGAAGCAAAAAAGCCCTGACGGCAGGAAATGGAGGCAATCAAGAAGCCGAACACCGCCGCCTTGATTTCTCCCATGTAGAAATCTTTCGGCGCCATGTACTTCTCGATGTTGCCGATGAAGAGCCCGGGGTCCACGGCCTGCCACTTGACCGCCACGAAATAGGCCCCCGTGATGCCGACACAGCTGTAGAGAATGCACAAGAGCGGCAGCATCACCACCGACGCCAAGAGGCGCGGTGACAAGAGATACTGCACCGGGCTCACCCCCATGGTCACGAGCGCGTCCACTTGCTCGGTCACGCGCATGTTGCCGAGCTCGGCGGCCATGGAGCTGCCGGCGCGCGCCGTTACCATGAGCGCCGCGAAGACGGGACTGATTTCTCGCGAAAGCGAGACGGCCACCACGCTGCCCACGACGCCCTCCGCGCCGAACTGACGCAAGCTGTGCACCGTTTGCAGCGCCAGCACCATGCCGCTGAAGATGCCGGTGAGCGACACGATGAACACGGACTCGACCCCGATGAACTCCATCTGAGCGAGCAGCTGTGACGGTCGGTACGGGGGCCGCACCATCCAGCTCACCGTGCGGCCCGTGAGCAAGAGGAACGTGCCCACGGCGTCCAGCACGTCCAACACGGGCTGCAAGAGCGAGCTCCAGAAAGAGGCCTTCGGCTCTCCTTCTGCGCCCCCTTCCGATCCCCCTGCACGCGCGCTCGTCTGAGCCACGGCTCCTTCTATCACCTCGAATGAGGGCCGCCCAGCGCCCGAAACGAGAGCTTACCACGACGCCCCCAACGCACGACGCACTTCGCTCGCGCGCGCTCCGGCGCCGACGACGCGCGCACGACGTGGGTCCACCTCGAGCTCGACGACGATGGCGTCCCCGCCGAGCACCTCCACGTACGGAGCTCCCCACTCCACTAGAACGAGGCGCCCCTCGTCACGCTGCGCGTCGAGACCCAGCTCGAAGACCTCCGCCTCGTTCTTCAGACGGTACAAGTCCGCGTGACTCACGGGCGGCGCCGTGCCGTACTCTTGGACGAGCGTGAAGGTGGGGCTGGTGACGCGCTCTTCCTCGGGCAAGCCCAAAGCGTGACACAGCTCGCGCGCGAGGAACGTTTTTCCGGCCCCGAGGGGGCCGCTCAAGACGACCAAGTCTCCGCCGCGGAGAAGCGGTGCCAAGCGGCGCGCCAATGCCGTCGTGTCCGCTTCAGTTTCGAGCTCCCACGTAGGGCACGGGAGCGCGGAGTCAGAGACGGGGGTGGTTCGTGGATCATGGGGCATGAGGCTGCTCGGTCGCGGTGTTGGAGCGAGAAGGCGCAGAGGCCTCTTCGCCGGAAGGAGAGGTGGCTCGCAGTGTGCGCGGCAGGACTTGTGCACCGCCGAACCCCGCGGCGGACGTCGTTTCGAGCTCGGCGCGCGCGGCGAGAAGCGCCGCGCGCGCTCGCGTGAGCTCGGCGCGCACCGCGTCCCGCTCGAGCGACGTATCGGGAGGAATGGCTTCGAGCGCCACCCTCGCCAAGCGCGCTGCGTCGCGGCCCAAAAGCTCGTACCACGCCGTCTCCGTCGTGGCGCGTGAGCTCGCCTCGAGCACGACGTCGTTTTTGAGGTTGGCGCGTCGGCGGCCATACGTCGCCTCCAAACCAACGCCGAACAGCGGGCTGTAGCGCACCGCGCGCGTCTCCTTGGCGAGTTGGTCGGCGCACGCTCCGTCCCCCAGCACGATCACGCCGTCGATCGCCTCCCGCTGCCAGGACAACACGGGAAAGCGAGGGCCCCCTGGGAATGCGGGCTGCGCGTCACAGCTCACCCCGCCCGGACCTACCACCAAGTCATTTTTCGCGCCGCGCCGCGAGAGCTCCTCGGAGAGCACCCGACGTTCTTCTTCGAGCGACGCTCCCACCACGAACCCGTAAGAAAGCGCGCGTGGGCGATCCGCGGGATCCGTGAGGGAGAGCAGCGGAACCTTCTTGGCCTCGGCGAACGAGAGCGCGATCGTCGCGCTGGCGTCGTCGACCCCCGCCACCAAAATGCTGGCCCCTTCTCCCGCGAGAGCGGAGAGCGCCCCCGTCAAATCTCCGCGGCTCTCTCGCATCAAAAAGCGCACGTCTCCGGAACCGCGCGCGCGCCCGAGCTCGAGCGCATCCACGATGCCAGCCGACGCATCCGACGAACGACGCCGCGCGAGCGCGTCGTGCTCCGAATAGACGAAGCCGATGGTGCGACCCTCGATGCGAGCGTCGAAGCCGCCGCTGGCCGCGAGCAGCGCTAGGCGCTCGCCTTCGTCGCTGGCGCGCAGCCAGCTCGGCGAAAGCGTCAGAAGCTGCCGGGCCAGCCGCGCGTCTTGGTCGCGCAGCGCCGTCTGGGTGAGCTGCTCGATGACGGAGCGCTCGATCCAGGCCGACGCATCGCGAACCTTGGCGTCCTCGGCCCGAGTGCGCCCGCGCACGTAGGTGCCCTCACCGGCGTCTCCCTCCACGGCGGTTTCCTCGGACAAGAGCCGCAAGAGCACGTGACTCGGCACTTGCGCCAACGCGCGACGCGCGAACTCGTGCACGCGTTCGGGCCGTCGCGTGGTTTCGCCCAGCCACTCCGTGAGCGCGTCCACGACGAGTCTCCACCTGCGCGCCAAGAGCGCCGCCTTGACTCGCTCTTGCCCGAACAGCTCTCGAAAGCTCTCGTCCACCAGCTTGCCACGGAGCGGGAGCAAGAGCGTGAGCGCTGCCTCGGGTTTGCCTTGCCTGGTGAGCACGGCTGCTTGAACGACGCGCGCGTGGTCCCGATTGGCGCTCTCCTTGGCGCGCAGGGCTGGGGAAAGCACCTGCTCGGCACGCTCCAAGCGGCCTTGCTCCATTTCCAACCACCCGTACAACACGGCCACACGCAAAGACCCGGGGTCGTTGGGATAACGCCTCAAAAACTCCTCGAAGCGCGGCCCGAGCACGCTTCGTCCGCGCACGCTCTGCGCGTCCCAGTCCGCCTGGAGCGCTCGTAGGTCCGCTTGAGCACGCGGCGCCACGACCGCAGGCGGCGTCGGCGCCGTGTCCTCCACGTGACGCGAACCGCACCCCGAGAGGCACACCAGCGAAGCAAGGCCGAACCGGTACAGCCCGGGCGAGCGGAGAAGGCGTGAAGAAGGACCCATGTGGTCTGCACCCGCCGGCTTGACGGAGGCAACTGCCGAGATTACCCGCTCCTTCCGTAGCATCGAGACGGCACGCGCACAGCCTCAGAAATCCCGAGTCCGCGCTCCGTCGAGCCACTCCCCCTCCTCGACTCCGAGCACGCCACGATGCCACAGCCCTCCTCCGTCCCGGTGAGTCTGGCGGCGTTGGTGCCGCTCAGCGCCGCGTTGATTTCGTGGGGAGGCCTCTGGTGTGGCCCCGTGCGATCGAGCGCCGTAACGCCCTTGCTCCCACTGCCGCTGGAGCTCTTCGTGGCGTGGCTCCCGTTCCTCTCGCTGTGCTTTTGGTTTGCTCGCGCCGGCGCTGCCTCACGCAAGCGCGGCGAGCGCGCCTTTTCGTACGTGGTCGGCGTGACGGCGGCGCTCGCCGCGCTGAGCTTCTTCTTCAAAGTCCGTCTTCCCGCCTGGCAAGGTGCCTGGTCGGCTCCGCGCCTCGTCACCGAGCTCTCCGCGCTGGCGTCCACCACTTGGCGCGGGCTGCCGCTCCTCGCCGCCGCAGCACTCCTCGGCTGGGGCGCGGCTACGGCCATCTTCGCTCGGGCTGTCGGCGAGCTGCTCGAACGGTCGCTGCCAGCCCCGCTGGCGCGAAAGCTGCGCGCCCTCCTGGGGGTAGCGCTTTTCGCGTTTGGGTCGAGCGCCGTGCTTCGCTATGCCACCGGAAGCCCCTGGCCGCTCATCCGCTAACGAATCGATGAGTGAACCGTCCCTTCACCTCCTACCCCGGCCGCATCCATGCCCCAATGTTATCTGCTCGGACTCAGCGCGGGCTCGAGTCTCGACCAACAGAGCAACAACATCACGCTCTTCAACTTGGTCGAGCAGGTGAACGTACCGCCAGGCGCGCCTCCTCCACCGAACAACACCCTGCCGCTCGAAATTCACGCGTACTTCCGGCTTGCGCCGGCAGAAATCGGTTCGAGCATCGAAATGCGCTTCGCCCTCGTGGCGACGTCGGGCCTCGAAACGTTCTCGGAGGTGGTGCGTCATCAATGCTCGACGCCACGCTTTCGCACGCGCACCTTCGGCGTGCCCTTTCCTCCCATCGTTGGACACTACGAGCTGCGGGTCGACTTTCGTCCGAGCGGTACTTCGTCGTGGTCTCGGGATCCCTTGGCGTGGCCGCTGTCGGTCGTCGAAATCGACCCCAAGCCGCGCGTCACGCACTGAGCGAGAGCCACGTCCGTCAGGTGGGGCACGCGCGCGCTGCGCGCTGCGCCGGGCTTTGCCCGGCGCCTCGCGTCACTGGCAGGGACAACCGTAGAACGTCGCGCAAATGAAGAGCGGGAAGCACGACGCGTTGAAGCACGACTCGAGCTCCGAGTAGCACTGGTTGCACAAGCACTGGCTGCACGCTCCCGGGATCCCGAGGCGAGACTCGAGCACGGCTTCGCACTGAGCAGCGCCTCCCGTCCCGCCCACGCCGCCCACGCCGCCCGTGCTGATCATGCCGCCAGCTCCGCCGGTGACGATGCCGCCGCCCACGCCGCCCGTGCTGATACCGCCACCGCTACCGCCAGCTCCACCGGAGCCGCCAGCTCCGCCCGTGCCTGAGTTGCAACCACCGCATGCGTACGCTTCCGCGACGCAAATGCCGTCCCAGTACTGCTCGCAGCAAAACGGATCCGAAGCGCAAACACAGGCTTGAACATTGCGATCGACGCAGCCCGGCGTGCCGTGGAGACTGCAGCAACTTCCGGTCCCGCCGCCCGTTCCGCCGGACCCACCCATTCCGCCAACACCGCCAACACCGCCGGTAGCTCCAACACCGCCGGTAGCTCCAACACCGCCGACGCCCCCGACGCCGCCCGTCCCACCCGCGCCTCCCGTGCCCCCGGCACACAAGGGACCAAAGCCGCACGAGTTCACCTGCGCAACGCACGCGCTGTCCCAGGCCCGTTCACAGCAGAACGCGTCACTTGGACAGACGCACGCCGTCAAAATCGAGTTGCTGCAGCCCGGCGTCGTATCCGACGCCTCACAACAATCGCCTGGAAACGGGCCGCTCCCGCCCGCTCCACCCGTGACGAGGCCACCCGACCCGCCGCCAGCGACCACTTGGCCACCCGCGCCGCCGGTGCTGCCACCGCCTACGGCCGGCGCTCCACCTACGCTGCCGCCGCCCGACCCGCCTACGGCGCTCCTACCGCCAATGGCCGCGCCGCCGCCGAGAAGCTCATCATCTCCGGTCCGCGCGCCACAGCCAGGAATGCCGAGGCTCACGGCCGCGAGAAAGAAAGAACAACGAAGCGTGCGGGACATACTGGTGCGGGATTCTACGCCGAGTCCCCCCGGCAAGCCTACTTCTCGTGCGTGTGCGCGGTGCGTCAGGGCGACACCGGGCTCCACCGCACACCCGTGCAGGAGCCGCCGAACCAGCCGCCCCTCGGCATCCGGGATTCGTCTCTTCGCTCACGCGAGAGTGTTTGCCCTCCCGAGCGTCGAGCGGTAGGGGGGCTTCATGGATACGATCCGCATCGAGGGGCTCGAGCTGCGCTGTATCGTCGGGGTGCGCTCCTACGAGCGCCGTCGCGAGCAGCCGCTGCGGGTCGACGTCCGACTGGGTCTCGACCTTCGTGGGCCGGGGATGAGTGGGCGGATCACCGACACGGCGGACTATGCGCGCGTGGCGGACGAGGTCACGGCGCTGCTTCGTTTCCGCGAGTACCGGCTCCTCGAGGTCGCAGCAGAGGAAGCAGCCGCCATGCTGCTCGGCGTTCATCAAACCGTTCAAGAAGTGACGCTTCGGCTGGACAAGCCGCAGGCGCTCGCGGGAAGAGCGCGCACCGCCTCCGTCGAAATCACGAGGCAAAGAAGTAGAGCAGACGCCGAGGCACGTCCCTTTGGCGCGCGCACGGAGCTCCTCACCAGCAGCGAAGCCACGTTAGAAGTGCTCACCATCGCACCCGGACACGTCGCTCACCTCCCCAGCACGGAGCGTCGCCTCGAATGGGTCGTGTGCGGGCAGGTCGCGGAGCTCGGCGACCCTCCCAGCGCGGCTTTGGCTACGACGTCGTCCCCGGCCGCCTACACGCATCGAGGAGATGCGCCGGCACAGGTGTTCCGGTGTCTCGCGCGAGACTCCCGCGAGCACATCCTGGCTGCCGAGTAACCTCTCGGAAACAGTCACTCTGGAATAAGCCCGGCAGACTGTTTTCTTTGCGTGTTAGGGTGTTCAGGTACCATTGCAGCAGCGGCGGGGGCCGCGTACTAGCGGGGATTAGGAAGCGCTGCCGCTGTGGCGTTTCGAGGGGTGGAGCCAAACGATGAGCAACCAGGCGAAAGCGAGTCCGAACCGCTTTGCGATAGCGCCGCCGGCGCCCGAAGCGAGCCGTGAGGACGACACGATGATTCGACCTTCCGCGTCGCGGGCCAACCGTGGCGTCGAGAGCGGCGAATACTCACCGATGACGTACAGCGATATCGTGAGTGAGCGGCAAACTCTGCCGGACCTGGAAGCGTCCCTGATTCCCGTGATCGATCTGGACGACCTCCGGGAGGAGCGCACCCACGACACGATCCCCGCGCCTACGTGGCTCGGCGACGAGTAATCTCTACCTCCGCGTTGCCCGGAGCACGCATCGTGATCGGCCGAGGCGCGCGCTTGTGCGTGCAGGCTGGCTGCGTGTAGCGTCCGCTCCGGAGGTAAACGCGTTGCACAAGACTGCATTCGCCGGTCGTGGTTTGGCTACGAGCCGGCTGTTCTTCGTTCTGGGTCGCGCGCTGGTTGTTGCGCTCGCCGTTCTCTTGTGCGCCAGCGCGGCGCACGCCGCGGGGCGCGTCGAATGGGGCAACAAGACGCTCAAGGAGCGCACGGATTCCAAGTCCTGGCGCGTCGAGGTCAAGATTTTCTTGCCCAAGCCCCCCGACGTGGCGCACGTGCCGATGAAGTTCGAGTTTCAGCCCGTCGCGTACTTCGAGCGCAATTTGGTGGACGGCGACAAGCTGCAGGAGCGCACCGTGCCGCTCTCGAACCAACAGTCGCTCATCGAGAGCGTGGACGTCGGCTTCATGGATCCGGGCACCGGCGTCATTCAAAGCCGCACCAAGTTCAGCTTCAAGCTGACTCGCGCCCACGGCTACGAAGCTGGCGAGTACAAGGTGACCATTCGAGACACCCGTAACGATCGCGTCATCGGCCAGCCCACGACGCTGCGCTTCGACGGTGAGAACGAAGTCATCGATCGCCGCAGCATCGTGTTCACCGGCAAGAAAGAGAAAAAGGAAGAGAAGAAGGACGAAGCGCCCGCCGCAGACAAGGCCGAGGAAGGTCCTGTGAGCGACACGCCGGCGAGTGACCGTCCCGATCCGGAAGGCGCGCCCGAGCCCGAGGACGAAGGCCAAGTGCCGCCCTCCATCGAGGAAAAGCCGGGCGGCTGCAGCTACGCTCGTTCACCGTCTGCTGGCGAATCGCTCGTGTGGGCGGGCTCGCTGCTCGCGCTGGGCGCCTTCGTGCTCCGCCGCCGGTTCGCGCAGGCCGCGTAACACGAGCGGGAGAGTCAACACTCCGAGCGGACCCGCTCCACGAGCCGCTCCAAGGCCTCTTCGAAGAGGTCCTCCGCCACGATGAGACTCACGACCAAGAGCGGACCGTCGTGAAAATCGAACAGCCACCCGGGATGAGCGAAGAGCTCGTCTCGGGTGGTGAGCATTTGGAGCCACGCTTGCTCCCCATGAACCCGGGGCAGCCGCAGCGTGGCGTACCAGCCGCCCTCCCCGTGAAGCACGCTGACGGGTGAGGCCGCCGTTTTCCGGCGCAGGGTGGCGAGGTTTGCGCCCACCCGCGCGACCAGGACGCGCTGGGCGCCGCGTCCCACGGACAAGAGGTCGGGCAACGCTCGCTGCACCGGGCCTGCCACCGACAGAAACGTGTCGGCCACGTACTCCAGACGCCGCAGGCACTCTTCCGCCCCTGGACCCGCCACGACGGCCCAGCCCAGCTTGAGCTCGGGTGCGCCGATTCGTTTGCTCAGGCCATCCAACACGCACGTCAACACGCGCGGCGCCTCGAGCGGCTCCGCCACCGCGCCGTGAAAGGAAGGCCAAGCGTACGGACGAAACACCTCGTCGATCACGAGCGGCACGCCGAACGTAGACAGCTCCGTGAGCTCGGCGGGCTTCAAGTACGACCCCGTCGGGTTGTTCGGGCTCACGACGAAAATGGCGCGAGTGCGCTCCGAGAGCCCGGCGCGGAGCGACGCAAAGTCCACGTACCAAGCCCCGTCGTACGCCAAGCGGTAACGCACCACATGGACCCCGGCGAGGCGCGCCAAGTGTTCGAACAGCGGGTAGCTCGGCTCGGGCACCAAGATTTCGTCGCCGGGGTCGCACAGCGCCATGAGGAGGTACGAGTACGCTTCGCTCGTGCTGGCGGTGAGCAGCACTTGGTCGCGCCCGACGACGACGCCGCGCTCCTCGTAGAGCGCACACACGGCGTCGCGCGCCGAGGACAAGCCTCGAGGATCGGGCGTGTACGGCCCAGCGCCGCGAGCCAAAATCGCCGCGTACCCAGGATCGGGCAAACCCACCCGAGTCGGGTTGGCCACGGTCAGATCGAGTCGCGGCGGCAGAGGCAGGGCGAAAAGCAGCGAAGAAAGCTCGTTCGAGTCCGAGGCAACGTCGCTACGCGCCGAAAAATGGGGCGTTTTCGGGGCAGACACCGCGCGAGTAAAGACGAGCCTCGGCTCGCTGGAAAGGCTCTGCTTTCGAGCGTCACGACGTGCCACCCCGGCACATTCCGGGTACGTTCACGCGCCCATGGCGGAAGTCGGACACGTCAGCCACGTGCAGTACGAAGGCAAGGACCTCTTCATCGTGGGCACGGCTCACGTGTCCAAAAAGAGCGTCCTGGAGGTTCAGCGTGTCATCGACGAGCTGCGGCCCGACACGGTGTGCGTGGAGCTGGACCAAGCGCGCTACGACACGCTCGTGAACGGCGCCGCCTGGCGCAAGCTCGACATCTTCAGCGTCATCAAACAAAAGCGCGTGCTTTTCTTGATGACGAGCCTCGCGCTCACCGCCTTCCAGAGAAAAATGGGAGAAAAGCTCGGCGTGCGTCCCGGCGCCGAGCTCCTGGCGGCCGTGGAAAAAGCCGAAGAGGTCGGCGCTCGGCTCGTCCTCGCGGACCGCGACGTGCAAGCCACCTTGAAGCGTACCTGGGCCAGCTTGTCGTTTTGGAACAAGTCGCAGCTCGCGGCGGGGTTGCTCGCCGTGCCCTTCTCCGTTCAGGAAATCGAAGAAGAGCAAATCGAAGAGCTGAAGGACAAAGACACCATCTCCGACATGCTCGCGCAGCTCGCCGAGCAAATGCCGGGGCTCAAGGGGCCTCTCATCGACGAGCGGGATCGCTACTTGATGTCGATGGTGCAAGAGGCGCCGGGTCAGCGCATCGTCGCCGTCGTTGGAGCGGGCCACGTCGAGGGCATGCTCGGGCACCTGGGCGCTACCGTGGATCGCGCCGAGCTCTCGCGCCTTCCGCCGCCTTCGAGGCTGAACCAAGCGCTGCAGTGGATTCTGCCGAGCATCGTGCTGGCCGCCTTTTATTGGGGCTACCGCGAGCGCAGCAGCGAAGGCTTGGTCGAAATGTTGCTCGCGTGGATCTTGCCCACGTCGATCGGCTCCGGGCTCTTCACCGCCGCAGCGCTCGCGCACCCGCTCACCATTCTGACGGCCATCGTCGCCGCGCCTCTCACCACGCTGAACCCCGCCATCGGCGCCGGCATGGTCACGGGTCTCGTCGAAGCGTGGCTGCGTCGTCCCACCGTGGCGGACTGCGAGGAGGTGCAAGACGCGCTGCACTCGCTCAAAGCCATGTACAAAAACGGCGTCACGCGCGTGCTCCTCGTCGCCATCGCCTCCACCATCGGCGCTGCGCTCGGCATGTGGATCGCGACGACCTGGGTGCTCAGCCTCCTCTGACGCGAAAATCTCGGCAGCATTCTTCGAGCAGCGAATCCCGTCCTCCACGCCGCCCGCTGATCGAGTACGCTTCGAGCAGCATGTCTCAGATGGACAACGAGTGGCCGAACTTCGAAGGTGTGCCCGAAGACGACATCCTCACGCTGCCGCGGCCGCAGGGACAGGCGCTCGCTCGCTACATTTGGTGGAACGGCGAGGTGCGCGAGGCGAGCCGCCAAAACGTGCACTACTACGCCAACGCGCTCCACTACGGCACGGCGGTGTTCGAAGGCATTCGCTGCTACCCGACGGCCGAAGGCCCTGCCATTTTGCGCCTCGCCGATCACATCGAGCGCTTGCTGCGCTCGGCTCGCATCTACGGCATGCGGCTCCCGTACGACGCCGACACGCTGCGCGCCGCGTGCGTCAGCGTGACCAAAAAGAACGGCATTGCGCACGGCTACATCCGTCCGCTCGTGTACTTCGGCGAAGGCCCCATCGACCTCAAGCCCAAGAAGGCCTGCCCGGTGCACGTCTTCATCGCCATTCGCGAGCTCGGCACCTTCCTCGGTGAGGGCGCGCTCAGAAACGGCGTGCGCGTCACCATCTCCAGCTGGCGCAAGTTTCACCACACCATGCTGCCCACCATGGCCAAGGCCAGCGGCCACTACGCCAACAACGTGCTGGCGGCGCACGAAGCCATGGATCGCGGCTTCGACGACGCCATCCTCCTCAATCAGGACGGCACCGTTTCGGCCGCCACGGGCCAAAACGTCTTTTTCGTGCAGGGCGGGCGCCTCGTCACCAACGACGAAACGTCGTCCATCGTCCCCGGCATTACGCGCGACTGCATCCTGCGCATCGCGCGCGAAGACTTTTCGCTGCCCGTGGAAGTGCGCTCTTTCACGCGCGAGGACCTGCTGCGCGCCGACGAAATTTTCATGACGGGCACCGCGGCCGAGGTCACGCCCGTCTCCGAGCTGGACGGCGTCGAGTACAAGACGGGGCGGAGCACCGTCGGCGCTCAACTCCAGCGCGCCTACCTGCGCGCCGTCACGGGCAAAGACGAGCGCCGCAAGGACTGGCTCACCACCGTGTGAGGCGAGAAGAGCGCGACTTCGCGCTCTTCTCCGCCGACTTGGCCGTCACTTCTCGCGCGTCTCGAGGCGCGCGCTCGTGGCGGCCACGCTCGGAGCGCGGCGCACGTCCAAGAGCTCGGCGCGGTAGAGCACCGTTCCATCCACCGCGGTGACTTCTCCGGAAACGTCGCGAGCGAGCTCGCTCGCGCGCGAAACAGCGAGCGTCGCGGGCTGGCTATCCACGAAGACGTTGTACTTGGTGAGCTCACAGTCGAGCTCACGCGGTCCCACGAGGCAGGTCTCGGACTTGCTCGAGACTTTGCCGTCGTTGGTGTCGGGGGCGAAAGCAATTTCCGCCATCAGGGCGTCGAGCTCGCTCAGCCTCCCCGGAGTTTCCTTGTTTCCGACCAGATGACTCACGCGGAGCACGCGCTCGGTCGCAGCGTCCAGGCGCGCGCGGAGCGTGCGCTCCGAGTCCCCCTGCTCCACGGTGAAGTCCACCACGAGCACGTCGCCCTCCCGCGCCACGACCTCTTCGGTGACCGTGATGGGCTGACTGCGGAACGCGCCGCTGTAACGGTGCGCCACCACGTCGCCCACTCGGCGAGCCGTCTCGGCGGGCACGCTTCGCGCTCCAATGCCGACCAGCGGCGGGAGCTTTTCGACGCGCACCGTCGGTGCCTTGGCCCGAGACGGTGAACCGGCCGTCTGCTGCCCCTGCCCGGCGCACCCCACCGCGCCCAGACACAGAAGAGCGCCCGCCGCGCCCCAAGAAGCCCACTTCGCGCCGAACCGCCCACCAAGTGCTCGCATGGGAGAAGGGTCTGCCGGAGCTGGGGCAAGCGGGCCAAGTTTTGGCTCACGCGCGAAGGCTCAGGGCTCCTCCAGCACCCGCATGGACGAGCCCGGCAGCTGCAGCGCGTCGGGCAACCAAAGCGGCGCTTGCCGACGAACGCGCTCCAGCCACTCCTCCGCCAGCGGCGGTAGCACCGTACCTGCGGCTGTCGCCGCCGCCGAGCAACCGACGGCGATGGACCAACCGAGCGGCCCCAAAGGACGACAGCCAAAGAGCCCGCTGAGCCCCGGCGTTTGCACGAGGCCGGCCAGCGCGCCCACCGACAGCGCATTCATGGCCACCACCTCGCGCGAGAACCCACCGGACACCAAGGTTTGACCGAGCTGTGTTCCGACCAGCGCGAGGAGCGCCGTGGTGCTGGCGCCGCGTCGATCCCCGAGCAAACGCGCCAAGCTCCACGCCACACCGGCGCCCGACGCCGTGACCACGGCACGTGTGCCGATGTCTCGCGTGAGTGACACGCCGAGAGACGCCTCTGGGCCTTCTTTGGTCAGCCGCGCCAGCGCTTCCTTGGTCGGCGGCTTCAGCGCGATGGCCATGGCGGGCGCCACGTCCGTGAGCACGTTCACCAAGAGTAGCTGGCGCGCGGAAAGCGGCGGACGCCCAGCGATGAGCCCGGTGAGCAGCGTAAAGCCAATTTCTCCCAAGTTGCCGCCGACCAAAATGGACACCGCGTCCCGCACGGAAGCCCACATGGCGCGCCCCTCGGCGACGGCGTCCACCAGAGTTTCGATGCGCTCGTCGGTGAGCACCACGTCCGCCGCGTTGCGCGCGGCCTCGGCGCTCTTTTGTCCGATGGCCACGCCTACGTTCGCCAAGCGAATGGCGGGCGCGTCGTTCGCCCCGTCGCCCACCATCGCCACCGTGCGCCCGACGCGCTGCAGCGCGCGCACCACGCGCACCTTTTGCGAAGGCGTCACGCGCGCGAAGACGTGCGTGTGCTCGAGGCGTAAGTCGAGCTCCTCGTCACTCAGGCCAGAGAGCTCCGCTCCCGAGATGACACGCGGCTCGGGACTCAAGCCGAGCTCTACCGCGATGGCGTTCGCCGTACTGGGATGATCTCCCGTAACCATCACGGCGCGTAGGCCCGCCTCGCTCATGCGCTCGAGCGCGAGCTTGGCGCTCTTTCGCACCGGATCGCGCAGCGCCAGAAAGCCGACGAACTCGAGCTCGCACAGGTTCTCGAGATCGAGCTCCTGCCCGACGTTCAGCGAGCGCTGCGCGACGCACAGCACGCGCAGCCCGCGCTTGGCGATGTCGCTCGCCGCGCGCGCCAGGGCGTCTCGTTCGGAGGCATCGAGCCCCTCGCTCACGGCGCCGCGCCGCCGCGCCGTGCACCGCTCCAACAGCACCTCGGGCGCCCCCTTGACCGAGAGGCGCCAGCGCCCTCCATCTGCGCCCACGACGGCGTGATAGCTGCGGCCCGCCTCGAACGGCAGCTCCGTCACCCGGCTCCACTCGACGCAATCGTAGCTCGGCGTCACCGAGAGCTCGCTCGCGCCGCGATAGAGCGCAGCGTCCGTCGGATCCGAGCGCGACCAGTCCTCGGGCCGCGCCGGACTGGCGCGCAGCGCCGCCGCCAGCACGCCCAAGTGTGTGGAGCGTGCTTCGTCGAGCCGCGCCAGCGCTTCGCCGTCCGAAAGCGCGCCGAGCTCGATGCGTCCCTCGGTGACGGTGCCCGTCTTGTCGAAGCAGAGCGTGTCCACTCGCCCGAGCGCCTCGATGCTGCGCGCGTTGCGCACGAGCGCGCCGCGCGCGCTGAGCCGTCGCGCTGCCGCGAGCTGCGCCGCGGTCGCGAGCAGCGGCAAGCCTTCGGGCACCGAAGCGACGGCCAAGCTCACGCCCGTGCCCACGAGCTCCTCCAGCTTGCGTCCGCGCAAGACCCCGACGCCCACCACGCCGACGCCCGCCGCGAGCGCCACCGGCCCGGTCAGATCGATGAGCTCGCGCAGGCGCCGCTCGACCCCACTGTCGGAGCGTGAGCGCTTGAACGAGGCTCCGCCGCGGCGCGCTTCGGTTTCCTGCCCGACCGCGACGACGCAAGCCGTCACTTGCCCGCTGGCGACGGCGGACCCCTCGTAGAGCATCGAGGTACGGTCCGCGACGCTGTCTTCGTACGAAGCCTGGGTAGACTTCTTGACGGGCAGCGACTCACCCGTGAGCCCCGAAGTGTCTACCTCGAGCGCCTCGGTTTCCACCACGCGACAGTCCGCCGGCACCACGTCGCCGGCCGCGAGGTGCACGATGTCGCCCTTCACGAGATCGTCCGCATCGATCTCGAATAGCTCGCCTTCCCGCCGCACGAGCACCTTGCGGCTCGTCGTTCGCGCGAGCTCCGTGATGGCGCGCTCGGTGCGGAAGCGTTGTGTGCCGCCGATGACGGCGTTCAACCCGACGACGCCGCCGACCATTCCGGCGTCCGCCAGCGAGCCCACCACCGCCGAAAGTCCGGCGCCCGCCGCGAGCAGCGGCGCCAGTGGGCTGAAGAGCTCGTCGGTGACGGCGGCACCGAGCTCCGCGAGCGCGGACTTGCGCAACGACGAGACGCGCCGCCGCAGGCCCGCCTCCTTGCGAGAAAGCCCCTCGCGGCTCGTTCCGAGCCGCGCCAGCACCCCCTCCACCTCGAGCGCGTGCCACGGCGTCGGGTCGCGCGGGGGCGGCAGCTGCTTGCGGGTGAGCTCTCCCACCGCGCGATAGCCGTTCGCCATGGACAAGAGCGACGCCACGTTCACGACCGTGAGCACGCGCGACGTCGTCATGGGCAAGAGCCCGCCTGCCGAGACCAGCGCTCCCACGCTGGCGGCGCCCAGCGCCATGTTCACGCTTTGTCGACTGACCTCGCGCGCCGCCACCGCCGCTTCAATCAAGAACCGCACGTCCGTGAGGTCCCCCGAGCACAGCAAATGCGCCGACCACGGCACGGCGTGCCCATGCGAGGTGAGGCCGATGCCCAAATCTGCGACCTCGAGGCCCGGCGAGTCACCCTGCGCAACGACGCACACCATGCGCCCTTCGCGCTGGAGGCGCCGCACTCCTCGTCGCATCGCCTCGCCCTCGCCGATGAGGTCGTCGGCGGGGATGCCCTGCAGCATTTCCTCGTTGCTCGTGGCGACCACCACGCGCATGCCGGAGTCGTGCGCGGCCTGCACCAGCTCGTCCAGGCCGATGCGCGCCTGGATCTGCACCTCCGCGAGCGCGGCCAGCGCGCCGTCTTTCGACAGCCCCAGCACCAAGCCACCACGCGCCGCGAGCTCCGACCCGCCGCGCCGCATCGCTTCGCTCGGCTCGAGCCCCAAGCGAGACGTCGGACCCAAGCGGTAACCCTCCTCACCGCGAACCCCGAGCGGCGACTCCGGATCGAAGAGGCGCTCCACCATTCGGCGCGCCGAGGCCTCCGCTACCCCTTCCGCGCAAAGCAGACGACCGACGCGGAAGCGCCCCGCCGGGAGCAAGTCTCCGGAAAGCACCAAGCAGTCCACGCGGTCCAGGCGACGAAGCGCCTCCGCGTCCAAGACCAAGAGCTGCCGAGCGGCGAGCACGCGAGACAGGCGCGCCGTGTAGCTCTCGCGACCGAGGCGCGCCGGGCGCGGCAACGCGCCGAAGAGCGCGCCGAAGGCGCGCTGCACGCTACGCGTCGTGATGAAGCTGAGCCCGAAGCCGCCGAGCGACACCGCCCACGCGCGATCCGAGTACTCCTCGATGGGGCCGCGTGGCAGCGCGCGCGGGCGCTCGGAGCGATCCGCTCCGCGAAGCGGCGGCCGCGAAGCGGCCGGCGCTTCCGTCGTGGCGTCGCTTCGCGCCGCCACCGATTCCGCACACAGCTCGGGCTCACGACGAATCCACAAGGCGCGCTGCGCGTCCCGCTCCCGCAGGTGGAGCGTCTTTTCGACGAACCCCACCAAAGAGCTCACAGGACGTTGCGCCGCCCCGGTCAGGAGGCTCGTCGTGATGGCCAACACCAAGTCCGCGCGCTCCGGCCCGAGACGTTCGTCCAGCACGCGCCGCAAGCGAGGCGTCGCGCGCACCACCGCCAGCACGGACGCCAGGGTACCCGCGAGGCGCGAGCTCGGAACGACCGAGAGCTTCAGCCCGGTGCCGACCAGGAGACCCAACCCCTCCGCGAACAACTCGATGAGCAGCTGCTCCGCCGGCTCGACGTCCGCGGGGTGCCCCCCGTACCCGAAGAGCGAAGCGCCGAGCCCCGCACGCAGCTCTGCCTCCGCGACCAAGGTTTCGAGCGCCAGAGCATCCAGGGCGCCCGGTTGGAACGCGATGACGGCGCGCCGCGTGCTCACGTGGACCTCGACCCAGCGCACGCTCGAGACCTCGCGCACGGAGCCCGCCAGAAGCACAGCGACCTGCTCGAGCTCCTCGGCCGTGCCCATGCGCAGCTCCACGTGGGCGCGCCCGTTGCCGATCCAAACGCGTCGCCTGCGGGCGGCGAAGTGCTTGCGCAAGAGCGCCAGGAAGAGGGCAGGACTCATCGAAGAAGGCGCTCTCGTGGGACGGAAGCGGGAGCGCTCGGCCACGATAGCGATCGGTCCTCGGCCTGAGAAGGGCTACGAGGCAGCCTCGAGGTGCTAGCCGGGCTGCGCCGTGATAGGTCCGCGCCATGAGCGACCACGACGGTCACGACCACGACGGTCACGACCACGAGCCCGAGGACCATGACCCCGCCGGCGACGACCTGATCGACCTCACGGAAGCCGTGGGAATCGCCCGCCGGGGCCTCCGCAGCGACGTGCAGGTGCTGGTGGACGCCCTCCCCCAGGGCGAGCTGTTCGTTCCGCTCGCGGAGGACATCGACGAGGCGCCGGAAGGCGAGGTCATCGAGGTCGACCAGGAGCTGAGCTTTCGTCCGCACATGGTGCTCGACGAAGATCACAACATGTTCTGCGTGGCCTACACGGACCCGGACTTCATGGAGCCGATGCGGGAGGCACTCGGCTGGACGACGAGCGGTGGAGAGCTGAAGTTCTGCAGCGTCCCGGCGCAGTTCGTGCTCGACATGGCCCTCCAGGTCATCGACGACCGCGAGGTCTTCGGTTTGGTCATCAACGCCGGCATGGACGAAGAGCTCATGCTGCGGCGTGACGAGGTCGCCGCCATTTCGCGAGGCCAAGCTCTGCCGCTCGTCGGCTACGTCGCCGACATCGAGCCCAGCCCCGACGAGGCGTTGACCGCCGTCGACGGCGCCGAGCCTCTCCCCGAGGCGCTGCTCGAGGCGCTCCGCGAAGCTGTCCAAGGTCAACCGGAGCTGAGCAGCGCCGAAGCCCTCGTCACGTTCAATCCCGAACGCGATCGCGAGCCTCACCCCACCATCGTCCTCACGCTCGCGCGCCACGGCGTCGACCGCCACGCCGTGGCGGAAGCCGTGATGGAGCTCGTCTCCCCGCACGTGCCTCCCCCGGGCTATGTCGACGTCGTCTTCCGCGACCCAGCCAACTAGTCGTTCGATCGTCTCCGAATTCGCATGAGCACCCGCATCCCTGAAACGGCGCCGGACGAACCCGCGCTCGAGGTGGGACGCCGTCCGGACTTGGTCGCGCTCGGGCGCAAGCGCCTGTCTTGGCTCGAGCGCTTCTCGATCCGCTTCGTCCGGCGCACGTTCGAGCCGGGGCTCCTGAACCGACTCTTGCGCTTCTGCCAGAGCAGCGTCGGGCAAGCGTGGATCCATCACTGTACCAAGCACCTGCGCCAAGTGCATGGGCTCGACCGCATCCCGCCGCTCGCGGACGGGCGAAGCATCCTGGTGGTGGCCAACCACCGCAGCTTTTTCGACCTGTACGTCATCACCGCGGAGCTCGTCCGCCGCGGCATGAGAAAGCGCATCGCCTTCCCGGTGCGCTCGGGCTTTTTCTACGATTCGCCGCTCGGGCTCATCGTCAACGGCGTCATGAGCTTCTTTGCCATGTACCCGCCGATTTTTCGCGACAGAAAGCGGGCGGCGTTGAACGGCGGAAGCCTCGCCGAGCTCGGCTATCTGCTGAAGCGCGGCGGCGTCTTCGCCGGGCTCCACCCCGAAGGCACGCGAAAACGCGACGACGACCCATACACCTTCTTGCCGGCGCAGCCCGGCGTGGGCCGCGTCGTTCACGAGGCGCACGTCGCGGTGGTCCCCGTCTTCGTGAACGGCCTCCAGAACGACCTACCGCGGCAGGTTCTGAGCAACTTCACGCGCACGGGCACGACCATCCACGTCGTGTTCGGCGAGCCGATCGACTTCTCCGACCTGCTCGAGCAAAAGGGCTCTCCGCGCGTCTATCGCGCCATCGCCGAGCGCTGCATGGAGGCCATCGGCGCGCTCGGACAAGAGGAACGCCGGCTTCGCGCGGAGCTCACAGCCAAGGATTGATGGCGCTCGTGGCCAGCCGTTGACGCGCGGCGCGCGCCAAACGCAAGAGCAAGACGAGCGAGACGCCGGCGAGCGTCGCTCGCGTCATGAGCGAAAGCGCGACCGCTTCCGGCCCCGACCACGACGAGCTCACGGCGACCACGTGCAGCGCGAAACAGGCCGCCGCCACCACGGACGCGCCGCCGCGCCACCGCCACGACAGCTCGCTTCGGCGCGCAGCTACGAGCCGCCGCCAAAAGAGCACGCCGTGCAAGAGCAGCCACGTTTTGCCCAGGTAAACCGCCGCCCCCAAGAACGAAGGTCCGCTCGCCCCGAGCGCGTCCCACGGCAGCGCCCATCCGCCGAGAAACACCGCAGCAGCCAGCCCGCACGTCATCACCAGGGCCGCACCGTCCAAGAGCCGCGCCAGCCCGTCCGACAGCGGCACGTCGCCGGCGCCCGGACGCGCCCCAGTGACGCTCGCCGCGGATTCGTCCCGTGCGGGCACCCACACCAGCAACATGACGACGAACGAAACCAAGGACCACGGCGTTCCGAGCGCGCGCCACTCGGCGGGTGAGCCGCCCTGTCGCGCCACGATCTCCTGCAGCGCCAGCGTGCCGTCTTGGTAGATGGCAGCAGCCAACGCGATGAGTACGGGCACGAACAGCGAGAGCGCTCGCAGCGCAGACCAGAGCCCCGCGCCCAAGCGCAGTCCGTAGCGTCGACGGCGGGGCACCCAAACGCGCCCCCCGCTCGCAAAACCAGCGACGACCGTCGCCACCGCCGCGGAGAACACGAGGAGCGCGAGATCGATGCCCTCGCCCACCAACGTGCGACCGAGCGCAACGGCAGACAGCATCGCCGACAGCGCAAAGAAGCCCGCGTACGGCACCCACCCGAACCCCCGGGGTAAAATCGGCGCCAGCTCCCCGGCGCCCGAAGCAAGCAGTCGAGCCGTCCCGCCCGGCTCACGCCGCGCCGCCTCCACGCGCTCGCCCCAGCGCGCCTCCAAGAGCGCCCACCAGCGACCGCGCGTCCCCACCAACAAGACCAAGAGGACGAGCGCCGCGCCCACGAGCGCCACACCTTGCGCCAAGTCGGCGAGGCGGAGCGGACGAAACCCACCGCGATCGATCGGGCGCGCAAACTCACCGACGCCGGGACGGCGTACGACGAGCTCGCTCTCACGTCCGTCGGGGCGCGGCGACAGATCTCCGAGCGTGTCGACGCGCACGCCGTCGACGGCCACCACGCGGTCCCCCACGAGCAGCCCCGCGCGTTCGCCCTCGCCGCCGGAGCGCACCTCCGTCACCTCGAACGTTTCGCTCAGCCGGAGCCCGAGAAACTCGGAGAATGCCTTGCCTTCCTCGCTCGCGCGAAGCTCGGCCCCGTGCCGCGTCGCCTGGTCGCCGAAGAAGTCGAGCACCACACGATCCAGCTTGCCCGACAGCGCGGGGGCTTCTTGGCTGCGCGCCGAAAACCCCACCACGACTTCGCCGCGGAACGTCGCGTGCGCGGCGCCGTCCAAGAAGCGCCCCAGAAGCTCGGGGCCGACGCCGAGCGCGAGCTGCGAGCGCGAGTCGGCGTGAGCGGTGGCCCGAATGGTGACCTGCCGCGGCGCCTCCCCCGGACGAAACACCTCGCCCACGAACGCCACGCGAGCGGCGCGTCGCTCCGGAAAGCCAGCGCCCTCGAGCTCGAGACGCGTACCACGCTCCACCGAGTGCGGCCCCACCTCACGCACCTCCACGAGCTCTGGAGCCCGCCCCGGCGCGCAGCTCGGCAGACCCGCGAAGGCAGCGAGCAAAAGGAGCACGCGCACTAGCGCGAGCAGGTGAAAGCCCATCGCCTCGCCTCTACCGGCCCGAGCGGGTCAGCGGCGAGTTCCCCGCGGACTTCGCAGAAAACTTGGCCCAGCGCCTCGTCTTTACGGACGAGCCTCGCTCGACAAGGCACGGCCCCGAGGTCATGTTTGACGCTGTGCAGCACTTTCGCTCGTTCTGAGCGACAGCTGCTCGCGAATCACGTGAGAGGTGGTCATGTCCGACACCGTGCACGCGGTCGTGAGCGAGAGTGGTACTCGAGTGATCAAGCGTTACTCGAACCGCAAGCTCTACGACACCAAGGACAGCAGCTACGTGACGCTGCTCAAC
>JAEYVE010000065.1 GCA_023432025.1 Pseudomonadota bacterium | reverse complement strand
CCCCATGCGCGCGCGCGCGTGGCGGGGCCGCGCGCGGGGGGGGCCGCTTTCGTTTTCTTGGGCTCCGCGCTTCGAACATCCAGCTCGGGAGGCGCCTCGCGCTTACGCGAGTCCGCTGGAGCGCCGGACGAGCCAATGAGCGCCCATCAGGACCGCTGCGAGCAAGGTCCACACCCAAGACGGCAAGAGCGGGCTCGCACGGCGCTCAGCCGCGACGAGCATGGCGTCGGGTCGAGGCAAGTCCCACGCGCGATCCCACGATGTGGAAACGCCGCCCGTCGCGCGAGCGATGCGCTCGAGGCGCGGCACGTCGGGGCGGCTATCACCGAGCGCCGCGCCACCTCGCTCGCACGGAAACACGAAACGTGCCGCAGGCGCATCACCGAGCGCGGCGCGCGCCAGGTAGCCGCCCGCCTCCAACGTGCCGAGATCGAACAGGTAGGCGCGCCCTTCGCGTCGCGATGGCTCGAGCCGGGTCACGTTCCCTTCGTTGGCGCCTCCGGCGCCCTCGCCGAGCCGTGACAGCTCTAGGTGGACCACACCTTCCATTCCGGGCAACGGCAAGAGCCGCAGCGTGGCGGGCTCCCCCGCGATGCACGAGCGCGTCAGCTCCATCTGCGCGGGCTCGTAGCGCGGGTCCCGCATCAACCAACCGAGCAAACCCTCCCAGAGCGCGCCGTGCGCTCGGCCTGCCGTTTCAGCGCCGAGCGCGCTGAACGTGAGCAAATGCGTAGCGTCCACGCCGAGCGCGATGGAACGCCCATCGCCGACCTCGGCCACCGCCAAAATGGGCATGGCCACTTCTTGGCCGTCCGCTCCCACGCGCCGCGTCGGGTGCTCCCAAAGCACCGTCGCTCCCGGTCGACTGGGACCGATCGTGTTGGAGCCGACCATACGCGGCAAGCGCTCCCCTTGCAGGTGCCGGAGCGGCGCGAGCAACGGCGCAGCGCGACCACTCTCCGTGTAACGCGGCACGAACGCGCCACGCTCGAACGGCTCACCGCGCGAAGGCAGCTCGATGGGGAGCACCTCTTCCAGCCGAGTGCCGGCGTAGCCGCCGCCCAAGAAGCCCGCGGGGCCACCCACCATGATGAGTCCTCCGCCGCCGCGGACGTAGGCCGCGAGAGCCGGCAGGTGCCCTTGCAGCTTGTATTCGACCGCGTCGATGTCCTGCAGGATGACCGCGTCGAAGCTCGGCAAGTGCTCCGTGAACAGCTCGTCCACCGGGAACGGGATGAGGGCCAGCTCCGAGTCGCTCGCATCCGTACGGTCGCCCAGGGTCCGCAAGATGAAGAACGCGACCAAATCGATGCTCTCGTCGGACTTCAAGAACATTCGCAAGGCGCGCACGTCGTACGTCGGCCGCCCTGCCACGTGCAGAATGCGCACGCGGTCTCGCGTCACTCGAAAGTCGAGCAAGCGCTCGTCGTTTTCGGGCACCTCGTCGCCGTCGGGCGCGTCGATTGCCACCTCGACGATGCGCGGGCCCGCGCGCTCCAACGTGACCTGAAGCTCGATGGTCCCCTGGCCGCTCCGCGCGTCGGCTTTGCCCTTCGCCAGTACGGTGGGCGGCTCTCCCTCCAAGAGCTCCCGCACCACCACCGGAATCTCTGCGCAATCGAGGCGTTCGTCACAGCCCACTTCGACGGAGAGCGCGAACGGTTGATGCGCCACCGCCGTGCCCGTCGCGCGCACCGAACGCACGCTCGCGTCCTTGGGCGCCTCGGCGCCGAGCGACACCGTGTGCACCGGCGCCCCCGCGGCTGCGCGCCGGAGCGAAGCCTCGTCCGCGTCTTCGGTGGGACGGCTGAGACGCCCATCGCTGACCACGATGACGGCGCGGGGGCGCTGTCCGGGGCGCTGCGCCAACGCGTCGAGCGCCGCCTGCAAATCACTGTGAGTGGTCAGCTCGTTGGTGCGTCCAGCCGGCGATTCGACGGACGTCTGCCGAAGCGCGCCGTCGCCGAACCCGAGCACCTCGAGGCGCGCGTCCGGCAAAGCTTCACGCACGGCCGCGACCGCGCGTCGGGCGCGTTCACGCCGAGTGCCGTCACCGGCCGGCAAGAGCAAGCGCCGCGACTCGTCGACCAAGACCGCCACCGGCGGCCCCGCGAGCTGTCCCTTCGTGGTCACGACGGTGGGGCGCAACACCGCGCCCGCCAGCAGCAGCACTCCCAAGACGCCCGTCACGAACGCCGCGAGAACGCGCGCGCCGTGGTGCGCGAGCTCCAGCGCGAGCAGGAGCACCGCCGCCAGAACCAAAACGCCGACGCCCAGCACGGCAAGCCGCGGCAAATCGTCGGTGAGGGCC
Source organism: Pseudomonadota bacterium (assembly GCA_023432025.1). GTDB lineage: Bacteria > Myxococcota_A > Polyangia > Polyangiales > Polyangiaceae > NIC37A-2. The sequence continues at coordinate 1,251 of JAEYVE010000065.1, read as the reverse complement.
CAAGTGGTCTGATCCATGGCTCGGTCGTCTCAGTGCGATTGACGCGCGCGACGTCGCATGAGCCAGGGGGCGTGCACTTGGTCGTCCTTGTAGTCGGAGCACAGCACGTACATGGCCAAGTTGACCGCGAGCCGAATGGCGTGTTGGCGCTGCTCGGCGCCGCCCGGCTCCACCTCGAACCCCCAACTTTCACCGCGCCTCGCGAGCGCGCCCAGGAGATCATGCGACGTGAAGACGACCTGCGCGTTGCGTCCGCGCACGATGGCGTCCAGCGTCGGCGGTCCGAGCACGCGACCCACCGGACGCTCGATGATGTAGTAGCTCTTGTAGATGACGTGCTTCGGCTCCAGTTGAACGACGGCCGAGTCGGGGAGCACCCGCGCGAGCTCTCGCCGCGCCGCGCGGCCGAAGGCGCCCGTCTCGGGCGCCGAATCGTCGACCACCAAAACTCCGCCGAGCTTCAGGTACTCGCGCAAACCTCGCAGCTCGGCGCGCGTGAGCGCCGGCACGTCCGCCTTCCCCGCCCAAATGGCGAACGGCTCGTTCAATAGCTTCGGGTCGTCGGCGGCCACGACATCCGAGGTGAGGCGCGCCGGCGCGCTCGTTCGTCGAACCAGCTCCCACGCCCAGCGGCCAGGCGCCGAGCTTCGTTCCGCGTCGAGCTGCCTGCCACCGGTGGCGAGAACCCGCGCGTGAAATGCGCCCTCCTCGCCGAAGGCGCCAGCATGCTCGGACAAGAGCAACCCCGCCGTCGACGCCCCCAAAGCCCTGAGCCATGCGCGCCGCGCGAGCTTCATCGAAAATCCTCCACGCGCCACACGCCCTCCTCGCGTCGCAGCGTCACGCTGTGGCCCTCCGGGAGCTCGACCACGGCTCGATCGCCCGTCACCGGAACGTCGAGCGTGTCCGGCCGTTCGAGCGAACGCACCAGCGAACCGAACGATTCTTCGAGCGACAGAGCGCTGCCCTTCGAGAGAACCCGGACGAGCGCGGCGTAGCTGCGGCTCGCGAGCGCCCGCCTGAGCTCGGCGAGTGCTTGCGTGGGCGTCGCCGCGCCCGCGGGCAACGTGCCCGCGGACGACACGTAAAAACGTCCGTCCTCCAAGTCGAGCACCGCCGCCTCACCGTCCCCGTAAGCGAGCGCGGCGCGCGACTCCGTGCGGAGCTCTGAGGCGGCGAGCGTCGCGCCACGACGCGAGAGCTCCGCGCGCGCGTCTTCGGTCGCCTTCTTCACGCCCTCGGGTCCGTAGG
>JAEYVE010000053.1 GCA_023432025.1 Pseudomonadota bacterium | reverse complement strand
CCACGTGGATCCTCGCTTGCCCGCGAGCTGGGACGCGCTCGAAGCACGGCTCACCGTGCGCGGAGCCCACGTGCGTTTGACGACGGAACGGAACGTCTTGGTCGTGCGCTCGAGCGAGGCGGTGCACGTCACGTTGCCGGGCGCGCAGCCCGTCGTGGTGCGAGGGGCTGCGCGCTTCGTGCGTCGCGGCGAGGCGTGGAAGCTCGAGTCTCACTCGAGGCCGAGGGCTTTGGCGACGCCGGCGCCGTAGGCGGGGTCGGCCTTTGCGCAGTTGCCCACGTGGCGTCGCTTGATTTCCTCGGGTGCGTCGCCGAGCGCCCTTGCCGTGTTGTCGAACAGCACTTGGCGAAGCTCGGGCGTCATCAGACGAAAGAGCGCGCCCGGCTGAGAGTAGTAGTCGTCGTCGACGCGGTGGTCCCAGCGATCGGCCGCGCCATCGATGGCCAGCGGCGGCTCACGGAAGTCGCGCTGCTCCTGCCACTCGCCGTACGAATTGGGCTCGTAGTGCAGCGTGCTGCCGTGGTTGCCGTCCGTGCGCATTTGGCCGTCCCGATGAAAGCTGTGGACGGGGCAGCGCGGCGCGTTGACGGGGATTTGGTGATGGTTGACGCCGAGGCGGTAGCGCTGTGCATCCCCGTACGAAAAGAGGCGAGCCTGCAGCATGCGGTCCGGTGAAAAGCCGATGCCCGGCACGACGGACGCAGGGTTGAACGCCGACTGCTCCACCTCGGCGAAGAAGTTCTCCGGGTTGCGGTTCAGCTCCATCACGCCGACTTCCTGCAAGGGGTAGTCCGCGTGGGGCCAAACCTTGGTCAGGTCGAACGGGTTGTAGGGCACCTTCGCCGCGTCGCTCTCTGGCATGATTTGCACGAAGAGCTTCCACTTCGGGAAGTCGCCGCGCTCGAGGCTCTCGTACAAATCCCGCTGGTGGCTCTCGCGGTCTTGGCCGATCAGCGCCGCGGCTTCTTGGTCGCTCAGGTTCTTGATGCCCTGCTGCGAGCGAAAATGAAACTTGACCCAGTGCCGTTCGTTTTCGGCATTGATGAAGCTGAAGGTGTGGCTGCCGAACCCGTGCATGTGGCGGTAGCTGGCGGGAATGCCTCGGTCGCTCATCACGATGGTGACTTGGTGCAGCGCCTCGGGCAGCAGCGTCCAAAAGTCCCAGTTGTTCCTGGCGCTCCGCAGGTTGGTGCGCGGGTCCCGCTTCACCGCGTGGTTCAAGTCGATGAACTTCAGCGGATCTCGAAAGAAGAAGACGGGGGTGTTGTTGCCCACCAGATCCCAGTTGCCTTCCTCCGTGTAGAACTTGACGGCGAAGCCACGAATGTCGCGTTCTGCGTCGGCGGCGCCGCGCTCGCCGGCCACGGTGGTGAAGCGCGCGAACAGCTCCGTTTGCTTGCCGACCTTCGAAAAAATCTTGGCGCGCGTGTACCGGGTGATGTCCGCTGTCACGGTGAAGGTGCCGTAAGCGCCCGAGCCCTTGGCGTGCATGCGCCGCTCGGGGATCACCTCCCGGTGAAAGTGCCCCAGCTTTTCGAGCAACCACACGTCTTGGAGCAAGGCCGGGCCTCTGAGGCCGGCGGTCAACGTGTTCTGGTTGTCCGCGACGGGCGCGCCTGCGGCCGTCGTGAGTTTCTTCGTGGGCATGATCTCGGTTTCCCCTTCGAAATGCGTCGGCCGGGGACCGAGGTGCTCGCAATGCGCGACCCGACCCCCGACGGTTCGAAAGAGGAGGGTTGCACGCTACTGGCGCGCGGACCAGCGACCTTCGGCGTCGCAGGAGACGTCGAGTGCGCTCCCGTCACTACAGCGCAGCTCGGTGAGCGAGCGAAGAGTCTGCTCCAGCTCTTGGACCGTCAGAGCCGTGTGTTTGGTCAGCTCGCTCGACGTTGCCGGAGAGCCTGCGCGCTGCAGCGCCACCAGCGCCTGACATTGGTCGATCGTGAGAGTGATGCCGAGCTTGTGCAGGCGCTTGTACAGAAGAAAGGCAGCGGGGAGCACATCCGTCAGCGTCACGCCCTTGACGGACGTGAAGGGCGCCGTGCTCGCTTGGGTACGCAGCGCATCCGCGAAGGTTTGGACAGCCGCCAAATCTTCGGGGCGAATCACCCAGTGCATGCGCGGAATCACGAGCGGCGCGGCGATTCCTGGAGGCAAGGACGGGTACTTCGGCTCCCGAAATTGGTCGATGCACGCATCGATGAGCTGCTCACGTTGGACCGCAGAGAGCTCTTCGAGCGTGCTTTCCAAGAGCGCCTTGGCCCCGTCCCGATCGCTGAATTCAGCCATACGGACCATTTGCCTATACCAGCTTCGCGCCGGATACCAGGAGCCACGATGAGTCCGCGGCAGCCGCTCCCTCCCGGCCGATTCACGGGCGTGGGCGCGCCGGCGCTCAGGCTCGGTTTGCCGGCTTATTGGCCCAATCCCCCCGGCGTGCGAGGTGGGGAACACGGCGCGCTTTGCCCACTCGGCTCCACATGCGCCGCGCGTCTTCAGTTGCACATGCTGACGGAGCCGCCGGAAATGTTTCGGGCGCGGTTGCCTCTGTCGCCCAGATCGCACCAGGCCTCGCTCACGCTGGCGCCGTTCGAGAGCGTGAGGTTTTGCAGAGTCACGTTCCGTGAGGGCTCGTAGGTGCCGTTGTTCGTGTTGTTCGTGTCGTTGCTGAGGATCACGCTGCCTCGGGACACGGTGCCGGACTCGGCCGCGATGGTCGTGTTGTAGCAATTTTGGAGCAGGATGGGGTTATTGCCCGTGTCAGCGATGTCGATGCGATCGATCGTGAGCCCGCCGCTCCCCGACACGGAGAAAATGCCGCGCCCGCCGCCGCGAGCGAACACTTCGCCGACGTGAATGTTTCCGGCGGGCCAATCGCTGCCGATTTTTCCGGCGCTGTTCGCGATACGAAACGCTGCGTAGCCGGTGCCGGTCGCACAGTTTTCGCAATGTACGGCGCCTACCTCGGCGTTGACGGTGTCGTTCAAGAGCACGCCACACTCCCCGAGATTCGTGCCTTCGACGCGCCCCACGCGGAGGTCGTCCACGCCGTAGGTTTCGAGCGCGTGGCTGCCGCAGCCGTCCGCGGTAATGTGGTCGATTTGGATGTTGGTGACCTTCGGTCCGTTGCTGCTCGGGTTGTTGTCGATGCGTACGCCGATGCCGGAGCTCGCCTTGTTGAACGCCAGGTCCACGATGCCCAAGTGAATGTTGCTCACTTGGCGAAAGAACATTCCGTACTGCGGGTTGCCGGTGATGCGCACGTGCGGAATGTCGATGTCCGTGGCCCCGCGCGCGTAGAGCGGCGAGCGGTCCGAGCCGCTCGCGGTGCCCGTCACCTCGATGGTGCCGCAAACGTTCAGCACCACGTAGCTCGGCAAGCGCAGCTGCGCGCTGGCATCGACGGTGCCGTTTCCTTGGACCAGCATCGTCTGTTTGGTGGTGCGCGCCGCCGTCAGGCGTCCGAAGCCGGCCGTCATGGCAGCTTGGAGACCGTCGTGGTTGGCGTCGCCGCCGTTTCCGCCGCTGACGGTCCAGGAGTTGCCCGCGCCGATGACCGTGACGTCATAGGTGTTGGGCGCGGCGTCACACGGAAACCACTCCGAGGCGCCGCCGGAGCCGCCCGCGCCCTGGGTGCCGCCGCTGCCGCCCGTCGTGGTGCCGCCGGTCGCGTCGCCGCCGGAGCCGCCGCTGTCGACGACGCCTCCCGAGCCGACGACTCCTCCCGCTCCGCTCGCTCCGCCGCTCGGGACGAAGCCGCCGCTGCCCTCCTGACCGCCGCTGCCGACCTGACCGCCGCTGCCGTACGCGCCTCCCGTCGACGAGGCGACGCCGCCCGTGTTGTCCGCCTCCGACGCGCCCGCGTCGTCCCCGGAGCAGGCGCCCAGAAGCGGCGCGAGCGACAGGACGACCCCGGTCCACTTCAATCCTCGATGCATGTCGGTCTTCGCTCCTCCACCCTGTGTGCTGAGCGAACAAGGGGCGCCCCTTCCCATATCTTGTCTGCGAAGTGGCGTGGAGCGTTTCGTCACCTACGAATTGCGGGCCGTCCTGCGCGGAGCACGCCTGGGAGTGGAAAGCTGCAGCTCCGCTGTGAAGCCGGGAGACATGTACGATGCTCTGCGGCTCAGCGAGCGTGCTCGAAGTCGAGACGCGCGGCGTGCGAAATTTCGGAGAACACGTTGTCTCGCGGAGCGCCGTCGTCCTCGAGCTCTTGGGCAAGGTCTCGCATGGAAACGGCGAGGCGCTCGAGCTCTTGGCTTCCCAGCAGCTCGAGCGCCATGGGAAAGAGCTCCTTCTCCTCGTCTGCGACGTGGAGCTCGACTTGCTCCTCGAGCACCGCGAGCTTGGCGTCGAAGCTCTCGTCGTCGATGGCCGTCGCCAGGAGATCGGCGGTTTCGCGTTTGATGGACAAGTGCTCCTCCACGCTTTGGCGCAGCTTGTGCCCCGTGTCTGCGTTGAGCACCGCCGGGTAAAAGCACTTCTCCTCCAGCGTCATGTGAACGACCAAAGCGTCGGCGAGCGCGTTGAACGCTTCCTGTCGGTCGTCGTCCCCCGAGCGCTCGCGGAAGGCGGACGTCAGGCGCGTGAGGTCACGGTGTTGACTCTTCAAAAGCTCGATGGCGTTCATGTGGCGCTCCTCTGGACGCGAGCTCGGACGCGCGGCGTCCGTCGCTTCTCAGAGTGACCGAGGCCGCGGCAGAGGAGCAGCAAGCCAACGAAAAATCGGGCGCGGGCTTTTGAGCTAACCGAGGTGCGCGCTGGACGCGGGCTCCCATTTCCCGCGTGCATCGATGCGCAGACGTGGCACGCCCAAACTTGGGAAAGGGAAGGGAGACTATCGATGACGATGGCGAAAACAGGGGCCGCGCTCGTCGCTTTCTCGGCGCTCCTCGGAGCGTGCAGCAGCGATCAAGATCGGCCCATGACGGCGGCGGAGGCGCAGGCGCATGCGGACGAGGCGCAGATGCGGGCGGACGACGCGCAGATGCGGGCGGATGAGGCGGAGCAAAAGGCCGACGACGCTCGCGCGCGTGAATACGAGGACTACACCGATAGCGTCGAAGAGGCCGGTGACGAGCTCGAAGACGCCGGCGACTGAAAAACGAAAGCGGCTTGCCCTGGGGGCAAGCCGCTCTTCGTTCGCGTTATCCGCGAATCACGCGCGGATCTGAGGCAAGCCGCCCGTACACACGTCGGCGCGCCCGAACGTGGTGACCGGCTCCGCATCCTTCGGCGCGACCGCGTTGGCGAGCTCGACGAAGAGGTTGTTGTGGGGGACGTCGAAGGGGCGGAAATACTCGTTCGGCTTGGCTTGCGCGTGCCAGTCCGGGCCTCGCCGGAAGCCCGAGGAGCGCTCTTGTCCGATGAGGTCGAGGTACTGCCCCGTCTTCAAGTAGCCGCCAGCGCTGCCGGCGATCATGATGCCGCAGTCCGCCAGGTGGTGGACCTCGCCGCTGACCGCGAGCTCACTGATGCAGAGCACCGCGGTGTGGTCGAGGAGCGAGCTGCCGTCCTCCGCGCGGGCTTCGCGCAGCGCACCCAAGAAGAACGCCAGCTCTTCGGCATAGAGACGGTCGAACGGCGCGGTGCCGCCCTTGTGAGACGCCGCGTGGTGGCTGCCGGGGCCGCCCCAACCGTACGGAGCTCCGTGAACGGCGGTGTGGGAGTACCACTGGAGCGTGCCCACGCGCGTGATGTCGCAGGCGAGCGCGGCGGCGAGCACGTTGGCGTGGGCCCGGCCGAGCTCGCGTCCGGCTGGGATGGAGCGCGCGTTCGAGTTGCCCGGCGCGTCGGGCACCATGCAGGTCGCGGCCATCGCCGTGCCGTCCGCCGCTCGCTTCTCCATGGTGCGGACGAAGTCGAGGTGCGCGTCGAGGCGCTTGCGATCCTCGCCGCCCACCTGGCAGGTGAGTGAGCGGTACGAATCGCGAACCGAGTCCAAGATGGATGCTCGTCGCAGCTTGGAGGTGTCGACGCCGGTGTCCGCCGCGGTCGGCGTGGCGCCGCCGAAGAGACGCTTGAACGCGTTCGCTGGATCTTGCTCGGCGCGTACGGAGCTGACGCCGCCGCTGGCCGCCCGGAACCACGACATGTTCCGTTCGTTGACGACGCCGTGGAGGCTCGAGGCCACCGCGGTGGGCTGCATACGTCCTGCGATGAACTGATCGATGGACGCGTTCCTGGCGCTCAGGATGTCGTCGCCGTTCACGCTGACGGTGTCGGCGGTCAACATGTGACCGAAGCCCGTCGGGTGAGGTGGCGTGGATTGCCCGGCGATCGACTTCATGGCGATGCCGCGCGTCACGATGAGCTGTGACGCGAAGGGCTGCAGGGCCTCGTACGGAGTGCCTCCGAAGTCGAGGCTCGTCGGGTAGGAGCCCGAGCCGACGCCGCAGGGCGTGTACCAGACGACGAAGCGCTTGGGGACCTCGATCTCCTGCGCGTGCGCCAGGGACGCATCGAGGAACGGCAGCGCCAGCGTGGCGCCAGCGGCGCCCTTGAGGAACAAGCGGCGAGGCAGCGGCTTTCGAGTGAGGGGGTTCATTCACACACCTCCGGGGTGGGGACGTTCCGGTAGAGGAAGGGTTTGGACGAGACGACGTTCAACACGATCTCTCGCAGGTTGCTCGTCTGGCTGGCGATTTGTGAGACGGTCGCCTTGTCTCCGCGCTCCAGCGTGCGCCCCAATGCGTAGGACATGAGCTGCTGAGTGAAGCAGGTCGTGCTGGACGGTGAGTCGGCGAACGCCAGGGTGAAGTCGACGCCGCCGTCGAGGTCGATCGTGTCGCCGTCGAGCGGCAACTGTGACGTGGCGTCGATGGGCGCGCCATTGTCGTATTCGGTGCGGAAGGCGCCGACTGCGTCGTAGTTCTCGAAGCTCAACCCGACCGGGTCGATGAACTTGTGGCAGGACGCGCAGGGGTTGGCGCTGTGCGCCTCGAGGAGATCGCGGACGGTGCCTCCCTCGGGGATCTCCGCCGGCAACGCGCCTACGTTGTTCGGGACGCTGCCCAGCTCGTGACACATGATCTTGCGGAGCGTGTACACGCCGCGTGCGATGGGGCTCGTGCGATCGAACACGCTGTGGGCGGCCAGGTAGGCGCCTTGCGTCAAGATGCCTCGCCGGTCCTCGGGCAACTGGGCTTGCTTGAAGTCGCTGCCGAAGTCGCCCTCGATGCCGTACAGCCGCGCCAGCTCGCCGTTCACGAAGCTGAAGTCGGCCGAGTACAGGTCACTGACGTTGCCGTTACGGTTCCAGAAAATTTCCGCGAAGAAGCGACGCGTCTCCTCTTGCAGGGCGGCGCCGAGCTCGGGCGAGTACGCCGGAAAGAGCTCTTCGTCGCGCGTCATGCGGTCGATTTCGGTGATGCCGAGCCATTGATCCACGAAGTGAAGCAGACCGGCGTGCGCCGCTTTCGAGTCCAGGAGGCGCAGCGCTTCGCTCCGAACGCCTTCGTCGTTGTCGAGGCGCCCGTTCTGCGCAGCTTGGAGCAGCGCGTCGTCCGGGACCGAGTTGGTCAGCGTGATGGCCAGGCGCGTGGCGATCTCGTAGCCCGTGAGGCGAGACTCGCCTCCCGCGCCCTCTCCGAGCGCCACCTGATAGAGGAAGCCTGGCATTTGCAGCATGGCGCCGAGCACGCCTCTTGCGGCGTCGTCTTGGCTGTCCTCGATGGGAGCGGCGCGCAGCTCGCTGTACAGACCGCTCAAGAGTTGGGTTTCGTCGGCGGTCGGCGGTCGGCGGAAGACGCGCAAGCCTTCTTTGGCGATGAACGACTCGATGCAGGTCGCCTCGTCCTCACCCGAAGAGCAAGGAAAGTCGACGGCGCCCGAAGAGAACGCCTCCTGGGCCACCTTCAAGGCGACCTCTTCCAGAGCTTCTGCGGTGCGCGGGCTCGCGATCAAGCCGGACGCATCGTTGTCGTACACGTCGCCGTGCGCGGAGATTTGCTCGTTCAGCGGGCGGCTCGTGTTGCCGAACAACGTAGCGACGGCGTTGTTGTATTGAACGTCGGTGAGCAGGCGCGCTGGCGTGATGTCGACTTGCGCGACTCCGGAGCCGCCGCCTTGCGAGCCGGGGCCGTTGCCCGGCAGGGCGCCGCTACCGCTGCCGTTGGAGCCGTTGCCGCTGCCGTCGGAGCCGCTCTTGGTTGGGTCTGCCGTCAGCTCGGCGTTGCAAGCAAGCTGCAGAGGGAGAATGAGAAGCAGAAGGGGGAGGGTTCGCTTCATGGCTCCCACGACGTACCCCGCGTCGCAGGCTTCGAGCCAATGAGGCCCGCTTAACTCGCCTTAACGGTCGGCGCCCATCGGGCCCTCGCTTGGGTCGGCCCGATGGGGCAGGAACGCGAGCATCGCGCGAGCCAAACCGGTTCAGGCTGCTCGCTTGGTGGTACGCGGCAGCAATGTCACAGGCAGCGTGAGCTCCTTCTCCAGCTCGGCGCGCGCAGCGTACCAGTCCTCGTGAGCTTGTCCGATGGGGCACCCCCGCGCGCGCCAAAGCTGGTAAGCGCGGTGAGCGATCATGTCATGAGGGATCATGCCTTCGAGTCGTGAGTCCTGCGTGTGCACGGTGTGAGCCTCCACCCTGGACAAGCGGTCGTCGCAGCAGGCCGGTAAAGGGGGCGAATCGAATTGGCCGCGAGCGCGTGCGAGGAAGCGCTGCCAGAGCCTCGATGAAGGCTCTCGCGATTGGTCAGTCGCGCGTCGCGCTCGGCCCAGGAGATTGGGCGAGCTCCTGTTGCTTGCGCGAGAGCACCGGGTCGTAGTGGCTGAGCGTCATCGTGAACGTCCCTTCTCCACCCGTCAGCGATTTGAGCCTCGAGGTGTAGCCGTCGAGCTCGGCGAGTGGGACCAACGCGCCGAGCGAAACCAAACCCCCAGGCAGGGTTTCGTTCTCACCGATGCGCGCTCGCTTTGCGGATAGATCCCCGATGACGTCACCGACGCTCGTCGCAGGTAGGCTGACCCCCAAACGCACGATGGGCTCGAGCACGATGAGGCCGGCCCGGGTCAGCGCGTCTTGGAACGCTTTTCGGCCGGCCGCGACGAATGCGACCTCCTTGGAATCGACCGGGTGATGTTTGCCGTCATGGACGGTCACGCGCACGTCTTCGATGGGGTAGCCCGCCAGCGCACCCTCGGCGAGCACCTGTCGCACTCCCTTCTCGACGGCGGGGATCAGCTGAAAAGGGATGGCTCCGCCCACCACCGCATCGACGAACTCGAACCCTTGCCCGCGCTCCAACGGCTCGACGCGCAGGAACACTTCGCCGAATTGCCCGGCTCCGCCCGTTTGCTTCTTGTGGCGCGCGTGGCCTTCGGCGGTGCGCGTGACCGTTTCCCGATACGGGATGCTGGGAGGGTGCGTCTTGATGCGCGCGCCGGTGCGCTCGGCCATGCGCCCGAGCACGTCGCGCAGGTGCAGCTCGCCCATCCCGTAGAGCACCGTTTCATGCAGCGAGGCATCGCGTTCGATTCGCACGCTGGGGTCCTCGGCCACGAGCCGGTGGAGGGCGTCGGAGAGGCGTTGCTCCGCGCCGCGCTGCTCGGGTTCGATGGCCACGCCCACCATGGCAGCCGGAAGCGCCCCCGCGCGAAGTTGTACGTGATCGTCGCGGTGCGACTCGTGGATCACCGCGCCAAACGAGATTTCGTCGACCTTGGCGAGCGCGCAAACGTCGCCGGGGAAGGCCTCTTGCACCGGGGCGTGGGTCTTACCCAAGAGGCGATACAAGTGAGCCACTTTGATGGGCTTCTGCCCCTCGTTCACGAAAATTTGGCTGCCGACGCGCAGAGTGCCTCGGTGAACTCGCAGCACGCCGAGCTTGCCCAAGAACGGATCGACCACGACCTTGAACACGCGCGCCAAAAGCGGCTCGTCCGGGCGAGCGCTCACGGCGAGCTCCCTCGACGCGCCGTCGCCTTGGTCGACGAAATGCGGGGGCGCGGCTTCGCTCGGTGTGGGCAGGAGCCGGTCGATGATCTGCAGGAGCTCGGAAATCCCCGCCCCCGTTTCGGCCGAGACGAAGCAGACGGGGACCAGGTGACCTTCGCGGAGTGCCTTTTCGAAGGGGGAGCGGAGGCGAGCGGCGTCGATGCGGCCTTGCTCGAGGTACTCACCCAGGAGCTGCTCGTCGAGCTCCACGACCTGGTCGACCAGCCGTGCGTGCGCCTCCTCGACGGAGGAAAATTCTGTCGTTTCGCCGCGCTCGGCGAAGAAACACTCGCGGACGTCGCGCCCGTCCTTCGTCGGCAAATCGAGCGGGAGGCATTCCTTGCCGAAGGCCTCGCGCACCTGCTCGAGCACCTCGTCCGTACGCGCGTCCGCTGCGTCGATCTTGTTGACCACGATCAGCCGACACAGACCTCGCTCCCGCGCAGCGTCCATCGCGCGTCTCGTCGCGGGATCGATGCCGTTCGTCGCGCTGACGACCAAGAGCGCGGTGTCCGTCGCGTCGAGCGCGCTCATGGCTCGTCCGGAAAAATCCGATAGCCCTGGCGTGTCCAGGAGGTTCACGCGACGCTCGTGGTCTTCGAACGTGCAGACGGTCGTGTCGAGCGAGTGCTGCCATTCGCGCTCCCGACTCTGGAAGTCGCTCACGGTGGTTCCTCGCGGGAGGCTGCCCTTTTCCGAAATGACGCCTGCTTCGAAGAGCAGAGCTTCGGCAAGCGACGTTTTGCCCGCCCCTGGGGGGCCCACGAGGCTCACATTGCACACGCTCGTTGCTTCGCGCGCCATCTCACGTCCTTCCCCACCGAGGAGCGAGTCCTCGACCGACAGCTCGACACGACAATGCAGAGTGTCGCAGCGTACGGAGCGAGCGGCACGTCACGGAAGCGAGGGCAGGCCCGCGCGCGAGCGAGGGAGGCGCGTCGCTGGCTCGGTCGGTGCAGTCTGCTTCCGCTAGGAGAGCTCGCGGTCGTGATGGGGACTCGCTAGCTCGGACGGCTCACGGGAAACCCGCGTTCGCACGAATGGCAACTGAACCGGCGCTTCGATTGCAGACTGCCACACGGTCGCACATGGCCGGCCTTTCGTCGCACCCGACGTGTCGTGGTAGACGGCTGTTCGCGTGGGCCACTATTCGTTCACCGCGTCCGTCGTCGAAGAGCTCGTCCAAGCCGGCTTCGAGCGTGACGTCGCGCGTCGCCTCGTGGAGCGGTTGTTCCTCGGCCCGACGGCGACGCCCAAGGACGTGTTCGCCGTCGCCAGGAGCGTGCTCTCGGAGAGAGAGGCGTACTCCGCGGAGGTCGCCAACGCGCGCCCGCGCACGCCGAGGCCTTCGACCCTGCCGCCGCCCGGCTGAGGTCAGCCTTTGGAATCGTCGCCCGTGGTCGGCTTGGCCGTGCGGTGAATACTCCGCTCGACGCGACCTCCGAACACCAAGAGCACGAACGTCAAGCAGGAGGCGACGGCGACCACCGTCCAACCCTGGAGCGCGCAGGCGACGCCCAGCGCGGACGACATCCAGATGGTGGCGGCGGTCGTCAGGTTACGCACGTGGCTGCGGCCGCGCAGGATGACGCCAGCGCCCAAAAAACCGATCCCCGAGACGACTCCTTGCGCGGCGCGGCTGGCGGCGTCCGCGGCCTCGATCCCGTGCGCTCTGGCGTACTGCTCCACGGAAAGAGTGAGCGCGCACGATCCGAGCGAAACCATGGCCAACGTTCGCAAGCCGAGTGGCTTGTGCCGTAGATCTCGGTTGACGCCGAGCAGCGCGCCGATGGTCGTCGCCACCGCGAGACGAACCGCGGGCTCTGCCCAAGATTCGAACGGCGTCATCTTCGACAGGCCGTGGTCTCAGTCCGAGCACAACGTGCTGGGCGGAGCGAAGCTCGGCGGACACGCCGTGGGCGGTCGCACCTGCTCGAGCGAAGTCACGTCCGCGCCCAGGTCCCGGAGGAGCGGCACGAGGTGCGCGCGCAGCGCTTCGACCGAAGCGCGCACGTTCTGAGCGGCGCGAAAGCTCTCGTTGTCGGAGAGTACGGCTTCGAGCTGTTCGATGTCCGCCACGAGAGTACGAAGACGCGCGGCAGCTGCGGTGACTTGCTCCTCCAACATCCTGTCCTCCCTGCGTTCGACGTCCTTCGGAAGCCGAGGCGATGCACGTCAAGGAACGTCCAGCGCGGGACCGTCCCGAAGTTGAGGCGCCACGGACCCAGGGATTTCGGTGCTTCGTGGCGCCCGTTCGGTGAGGAGCGCGAGTGTTCCTTGCCGCAGACTTCGAGTACCCCGTCGTGCACGAATTTCAGGCTTTTCTTCGGCGCTTCGCTGACGCATGGTTCGTTCATGACACCGACCTACTGGGCATGCGGGCTCCTCGGGCTCACGCTCTCCCTCGCATCATGTAGCCATGACAATCGCGCCGACGCGCGCTCCGCGAACGACGCGGACGGCTCCGAGCAGTCGATCGACGGCAAGCCGGTGCAGTCGCCCTCGGAGAGCGCGGACGCGGCGGAGGCTCGCGGAGCCGCGGCGTCGGCGGTCGCTGACATCCAGCCGACGTCGGGCAATCCAACGAAGGGCCGCTTGACCTTCGTGGCGGTGGACGGCGGCGTGCACGTCGAGGGCACCGTAGCGGGCCTGACGGACGGCGGGCTCCACGGCTTTCACGTTCACGAAAAGGGTGACTGCAGCGCTCCCGACGGGAAGAGCGCGGGCGATCACTTCAATCCGAGCGGTCACCCCCACGGCAACCCGGGCGAGGGCCACGAGCATCACCTGGGCGACATGAACAACCTGAAGGCGGACTCGCGCGGGAACGCCGCGGTCGACTTCGTCATCCAGGGCGCCACACTGGGCGGCGGCGGCCCCACGGACATCCTCGGTCGGGCCGTCATCGTTCACCAAGCCGAGGACGACTACTCGACCCAACCTTCCGGCAACTCCGGCGCGCGCATCGCGTGCGGCGTCATCGCCAACCACTGAGGTTCAGCCCCTGCTCGTACGCGTCTGGGCCGCCCTTCGTGCGGCGGCCTTGCGCGTAGCGGGGACCTTGGTGCGTGCTGCCTTCTTCGCTGCCCAGCGCTCGGCGGCGGCGCGGTGACGAGCGTCCGTCTCGGCCTGAGTGGACAAGGCGCCGTGTCGTCGCCGCGTTTCCGCCTTCTTCCTCAGCGCCCTCGTCGTCAGGGCACCGGTCACGCCGCGAGCTCGGGCCCGGGGTGAACCGAACGAAGCTACGCAAGTGAGCGAGGGCCTCGGGACGAACGAGAATTTCGACCGTGGAGGCGCTACCACGACGTTTTTCGACCAGCGCCGTGGTTTCGCGGCGAGGGCGTGGAAGCGACGAAGATTCGGGCGGCCGGGCGTCGACGTTTTACCGATGCGCCGGATTCTAGTAAGGCGGAGATGGAGGATGAGTTCCAGCCGCCCGAGCGAGACCATCAGAATCCTGCTCGTCGAGGACGACGTGCTCGACGCGGAGCTCATCGAACGAGCGTTGCGGCGCGGCGGCATCCGCTTCGAGGCGACGCGCGTCGACGATCGCCTGAGCTACCTGCGAGCGCTCGACGCCGGACCCGACTTGGTCCTGTCCGACTACCAGCTCCCTCAGTTCGACGGGCTGACGGCGCTGGCTCTGCTCAAGGAGCGCTGTCCCGACGTTCCGTTCATTCTGGTGTCGGGCACCATCAGCGAGGAGCTCGCCGTCGCTGCCATGCGCTCGGGCGCAGCCGACTACCTCTTGAAGGATCGCCTTTCCCGTTTGGCGCCGGCGGTGAGCAGCGCGCTCGAGCAAGCGCAGCTACGGAGAGAGAAGAGTGAGCTGGAGGAGCGTCTGCTGCGCGCCAACCGCATGGAAAGCTTCGGGCGACTCGCCGGAGGCGTGGCGCACGACTTGAACAACATTCTGCAGCCGATCCTGATCGCGCAGGGGCTCCTCAGGACAAAAGTCGCGGAGCCTTCCGTGACCGCGCTGCTCGACACCATCGACGCCAACGCACAGCGCGGCGCGAACGTGCTGCAGCAGCTCCTCCGATTTGGGCGTGGCGCCAGCCGCGAGCGCATCCCCGTTCGCCTTTCGGCGCTGGTGGACGAAATGGGTGCGATCGTTCGGCAAACGTTCCCCAAGGACATCGCCATTCTCATCGAGGAGCGAGATCAGGATGTCTACGTGGTGGCCGATCCGACGCAGATTCATCAAGTGCTCATGAACTTGTGCGTGAACGCGCGCGACGCCATGTTGCTTGGTGGGGCCCTGCACCTTCGGGTTTGGCAGGCGTCCATCGACCCCGCGCAGGCGCGTGAGCACGCAGGAGCCAAGGCGGGCCCCTATGCCGTGCTCTCCGTAGCCGACACCGGCTCGGGGATAGCGACCGAAAACCTGGGACGTATCTTCGAGCCGTTCTTTTCGACGAAGCCGCCGGACCAAGGAACGGGCCTGGGCCTGTCCTCGGTGCTCGGCATCGTGCGGAACCACGGCGGTTTCATTCGGGTGGAGTCGGAGCCGGGCCGCGGCTCGACCTTCCATGTCCATCTCCCGGTGGCCTCTCGCCGCTCCGAGGACCTTTCGTGAAGGGCGATCTCGAGACGCAAAACGAGTCGCGTGGGGGCGAGCCCGAGAACGGCGAACCTCGCTACCGAGAGCTCGTCGAGTCGCTGCCCCTCCCCGTGTGGACGTGCTTCGTGGGCGGGGCGGTGGAGCACGCCAACCAGCGGTTCTTGGCGTACACGGGGCGGACGCTGGACGAGCTTTCGCGCGAGGGCTGGTCCGCCAGCGTTCACCCCGACGACCGGCAAGCAGCTACCGGCGGTTTCTCGGAGGCGCTCGCGGGGGAGCACGAGCTCGAGATGGAGCTCCGTCTGCAGAAGCACGACGGGCAATATCGGTGGTTTCGCGTTTCCGTGGCTCCGCTCCGGAAAGAGAATGGTTCCGTAACGCGCTGGCTCGCCTCCTGCACGGACGTCGACGAAGCTCGTGAGCTGCGCGAAACGCTGCGCTTCGAACGAGAGAGACTCGAAAAAATCGCGGCGGCCGCGCCTCAAGTGTTGCACTCCATTCGAAGGAACTTCGACGGCGCGCTCACGTTCAGCTATTTGGGCGCCGCCTTCGAGAGAATCTTCGGTCTCAGTGGGGAGGCCGTCGCCGCCGACGCGACGAAGTTCATCGATCTCTACCACCCGGAGGACGTGCCGGGTCTCGTGCAGACCGTGATCGAGTCCGAGCGCACCATGTCTCCGTGGCGCTACGAGTGGCGGATCAACGTGCCCGGCCGTGAGCCGCTGTGGATCGAAGGTCACTCCATGCCCGTCAAGGAGCCTGACGGTAGCCTCACGTGGCACGGAGTGCTCTCGGACGTGACCGATCGAAAGCTGCGAGAGGAGAGGCTCCTCCAGAGCGAGCTCGAGCTGTCGCGGAGCAACGATCGCTTTCTGGAAATAGCGAACTCGCTCAACCACGTCTTTTGGGTGCTGGAGCTCGCTCCCGAGCCGCACGTCGCCTACGTGAGCCCGGCCTTCGAGCGCATCTGGGGGAGGAAGGCCGAGGAGCTCTACGCGAACCCGCGCCTCTGGATCGAGTGCATTCACGAGGAGGATCGCCCTCCTGTCGCAGAGGCGCTCGAGCGTTGGATGGAAAATCCCGTGCTCGCGAAAGTAATCGACGCCGAGTACCGCGTGACCGGCTCCGACGGGAAGACACGCTGGATTCGCGACACGGGGCAGGCGCAGGCGGATCGGAGCGGACGAGTCGTCCGCGCCAGCGGCATCGCGGAGGACATTACGGCGCAAAAACTCGCGGAGCAGGCGCTGCGACGTGAGCGCGAGGAGCTCGAGGACCGCGTCGTTCAACGCACCGCCGAGCTGGAGGCGGCCAACCGCGAGCTCGAAGCCTTCAGCTACTCGGTGTCTCACGATCTTCGCGCGCCGCTCCGCATCGTCAACGGCTTCGCGGACGCTCTCTCGGAGGATTTCGGACACGCGCTCCCGCCCGAAGCGCTTCGCTACGTCGGCAATCTGCGTGAGGGTGGGCGGCGCATGAGCGAGCTCATCGCTGACCTGTTGGCGTTTTCACAGCTGGGGCGGCACCCCATCGAGCGCGCTCCGGTGGACGTGGAGGCTATCGTGCAGGAGTGCCTGAACGAGCTCACGCAGGCGACGCGGGGACGCGAAGCGCTGGTGAGTGTCGGCGAGCTTGCGCCCTGCAGCGGAGACGCAGCGCTCCTCAAGCAGGTATTTTTCAACTTGCTCGGGAACGCCTTCAAGTACTCGCGCAACAGGGATCCCGCGCGCATCGAGGTGGGGTGCCGCAAGGAAGCCGGAGAAATCATCTACTTCGTGCGAGACAACGGCACGGGCTTCGACATGGGCTACGCGCACCGGCTCTTTCAGGTGTTTCAGCGTCTGCACCGAGAGCAGGAGTTCGAGGGCACCGGGGTGGGCTTGGCCATCGTGAAACGCATCGTCTCGTCCCATGGAGGCCGCGTTTGGGCCGAGGCGGCGCCCGACCGCGGTGCAACGTTCTCGCTGACGCTCGAGCCGGCTGCCGACTAGCCACGGCGCGCTTGGGGCGCCCGGATTCTGGCGAATGCGCGCTCGACTCGCCGTGTCTCGCCCGTCGCTCTACGCTGCGGGGCGATGGCAGCGGATGGTCAGGGCGCGGCCGCGCCCGGTGTCGTGAAGCGCTTCGGTCGAGGCGCGGTGTTCCTCCTCGTCGTGAGCGTCGTGTGGGTGCTGGCCCTCTTGGTTGGGCACTGGCTGACCAGCGTGGAGCTCACCCCCCAGGATTGGCAAAAGTTCGCGACGGCCCGCGTGGTGCTGCAGATAGTGCCGGCGTTGCTTTTGGGCGGCTACGTGCTGGGGTTCGTGCGTGGACGAACCACACCGAAGCTGCGGCTCGCTTTCGCTGGCGTGCTCCTCGCGCTCGGCGTGTACGCGTCCTTCGGAGCGCTGCGTGCGCTCGTATCCGGGCCGATGGAAGTGCGTGGCGTGGTCGAGCAGCTTCAGTCCAAGAGCTGGCGGGACGAGAGCGGCACCGAGCATTCCGCAGCGTCGTTCGTCGTGCGTCGGCCCGACGGGAACGACGTGTCGCTTGCGGCGACGGGTGAGTCGCTCCGCCGCGTGGAGCGCGGTGGCTGCACGCTCGGGACCATCGCGGACATCGACTATCTCCCGGGGCTCGAGGTCGTGTTCGCGGCGCGCTGCCAAAAGCCCATGCCTGGCCCTTGAGCGGACGGAGGCACACGGCGCGTCGCTTCGAGCGCGCCACGTGGCCGTCGCGGGGCGGCGCGCCGCATCGAGCCTCACCCGGTCGTCGTGACGCGGCGGCGCTCGATGTTTACCGCCCGCAGTCGGCGGCGTAGGAGCCTCCGAACGGATCCACGCCTGCGTTGCAGATGTTTTCGTAGTTGTCGCCGTAGTGGGCGTCGATGAAGTCGCTCACGACCTTCTCGTCGAAGCAGTCGCCTTTCACGTAGTGCCCCCACGCCGACGCGGCGAAGGCCGCGTCCAGATCGGGATCGGGCGTGACGAGCAGCCGGTGACGCGTCTCCGTGCACAGCGGGTCCCGCGGCCAGGTCTCGAATAGCTCGGTCAGGCTAGCCA
>JAEYVE010000012.1 GCA_023432025.1 Pseudomonadota bacterium | reverse complement strand
GGGGCAGCGAACGTGCCCGTGATGACCACCCGTCCGTTGACGCGCCCGCTCATGCCGTCAGGGCGTATGAACGTCGGGAGCTGGTCGATGCTCCGCGTCGGCACGAGCGCCACGGCGCGCAGCGACTGGTTGGCGATGTGCGGCCACAGCGGTTCGCCGCGCAACGCGGCTGGGACGAGCGTATTGAGATCCGTGGGGAGCTCTGCGCTGACCGTGACCATGTCGCTGCGAAAATCGAAGAGGCGCGCGGTGCCTTCGACTTTTCCGGTCGAGCCGTTCAAGGCTCCGGCAACGTTCACGTCGACGGAGTCAATCTCGAGCGGCTCGGCGCCCTCGCGCTCGGCCTCCAGCGTCAACCCCTCGGTGCCCGCGAGGAAGAGCGCGTGAGGCACTCGCGCCCCTTTGGCGCGGGACAAGCTGACGCGAACGTAGCCCTTGCCGCCCGCAGACTTGACGCCGACGTGGCGCCCGAACAGGCGAGCCAGGTTGTTCAACTCGAGCTGCTCGAACGCCAGCTGGGTTTGTCCGGTGCCGTCCGCCCAACTCGGGAGCGCCAGCGCGTTTCCGTCGAGGTTTCCTTGCCACTGCGCCGTGAGGCGACCGAGCCCCGCGATTCCGCCCGAGAGCTCGCCGTGGCTCCGCGTTCCGTCGAACGTCGCGCGCGCGTCGAGGCTCACCCCGCTGAGCGTCCAGAGCGACGCGTCCTCGACGCGCAGATGCGCGCTTCCTTGCGACTGGTCGCCCAAGGAGACGTCGGCGTCCACGTCGAGCTTGCCGGATAGGCGCGTCTCGGGAAGCGCGAGAGCGCGCGCGATTCGATTCAGATCGATATTCTGACCGCTTGCGCGCACCACAGCGCGACGCGGCGACAGCGAGGCGCGTGCCGTCAGCCGTCCGCCGCTTTCCAGTACCAAGCCCGAGAGCTCGACGCGGCCGCCTGCGAAGGAGGCACGCTCGAGCTGCCCCGAAACTTCGGCGCCGCGACCCGACACCGCGAAATCGGCGTCGTCGAGGCGCCAGGGGGAGGCCGAAACGCTGACCGCGCCCTTGAGCGAGGTGCCGTCGTCTCCGACGGCCGCAACGTGCACGCGTGGAGCAACCGCTGGGCCCGTCACTTGGGCGGTCAAGGTCGCCAGGGAGAGCGCGCCGACCTGGGCCTTCGTGCCGCGGAGCTCGGCGTTTACGGTGAGGGCTGCGAGCTGGTCCGTTGCGCCGCGCGCCGTCGCGACGAGGTGTCCCTCGCCGAGAGCTAGATCGCCCCAGCGCAATCGCGACGAACGCAAGTTGGCGCGGCCCGTGACGTCGTCGTCTTTGACGGTGGCTTCGACCGTTCCTTCGACGGTGCCGGTGGCGCCGAGGAGCCGTGAAAGGCGCGGGCTATTCTCGAGGCGTGTTCGCTTCAGCTCGGCTTCAATGGCAAGCTCGCCCGTGGGGGGCCAATGGACCGTGACGCGCGCCGGTACGCCCTGCTCGTGCAACGTGGCGCGCGCCTCGAGGCCGCGCTCTCCGTAGTCGACCCTGAGGTCGATGGCCGGGACGTCGATGCCCGAGACCTTGCTCCGGTCGAGCGCGGCGTTGGCTTCTGCCTCGAGCGTTGCGCCATCGGTCCACATGAGCAGCGCACTGCGGGCGGTGAGGCTAGTGCTGGGGAGCGCTGGGTCCACCGCGCTGAGGTCGAGCGCGGTGACGTCGACGTCGAGGTCCACGTTCACGCCGTCCTCCAGGGAAACCGGACCTTGCGCGTGCAGCGCGCCTTCGCCCAGCAGCGCCGTGGCCTCGGCATCGAGGTGCGGGTACTCGCCGCGGGCGCGCGCCGTGGCGCTGACGACGGAGCGCACCGGCCACCCCGGAAGCAGGGCGCGCATCGCGCCTGGGACGATGCGCGGGAGATCGAGTCGAGCGTCGACCTTCTTGCGCTCCAGGCTTCCGAACACATGAACGGGGACTTCCCCGAAATCCCCGTCGAAATACGCCCAGAGCCGGCCGGGCTCACGCAGGTGAAAGCTTCCGATGCCCCGCACGTCCACCCCGGCGACGCCCGAGAGCACGATGCCGAAGCGCTCGATGTCGAGCGCGATGCCTGCGGGTGCAATCAGGAGCGAGGCGCGCGCGCCGCGCACGGTGCTCTCGAGCGGCGGAGCTTGCCCCAGCTTGCCGCGCGCCGAGAGCTTGCCGACCTCGATGATAGGGAGCCATACGCGGGTTCGCGTCGTCCCCGAGGTGCTGTCCGACGGTGACGAAGGTTGCCGCGGTGCGAAGGCTGCAGCGATGGTGGGCGTGCCTTCTGCGTCCGGCAGGACGAGCGCGCTTGCGTCGTCGATGCGCACGTGGTCGACCACGATGTCGAGACGCGCGCCGCCGAACACGAACCGACGACCGAGGTCCCACGCATTGAAGCGCGCGTCGAGCGAGCCCACCTCGAGGACCAAGCGCCCATCGGGATCGCGCATACGCAAGCCTTGCGCCGTCAAGCCTCCGGGTCCGAGGCGTGAGACGTGATCGATCTCGGCGCTGCCTTGGAAGGTGCGCGTGAGAAAGTCCGCGGTCAGGGCGGCGGCGACCCGGCGTGGCCCGGGCAGACCCAAATGGACGAGGGTAGAAGCGAACAGCGCGCAGACGAACACCACCGCGAGCGCGAAACACGCGAGCGCTCGTAGAGCCCAGCGCCCGAGGCGACGAAGGTTCCGACGCGGTGCTTGGTCCGGGAGGCGCTCCGGCATCAGAACGCCTCACCGATCAAGATGTTCAGGTTGAACGCCTCGTACCAGGCGTCGTCCTCGTATTGAGGCAGCTCGGCCACGTCGAGGTTGTTCGGGTCTCGCTTGAAGATTTGTAGGCCGGGGACGCGCCAGCCGAGATCGAGACGAAGCGGTCCGATGGGCGAGGCGTAGCGCAAACCAGGGCCGATCGAGATGTGAGGCGCGTTGAAGTTGAGGCGACCCACGTCCGTGCTCACGTTGGACGCGTCGACGAACGTCACGACGCTCCAAGGTTTCTGGACTTCGAAGCGGAGCTCGAGCGACGCTTCCCACAGCGAGAAGCCGCCCAGAGGACGAATACACACTTGAGGAAGCTCGCGGCGCGTTCCGTCCGGGTTCAAGACGGCGCAGTCTGCGCCCGTCGGTTGCAGAAAGCCGATGGGACCTTGGGGGCCCACGCGCCGGTAAGGGTAACCACGGTTGGAGTCCGGACCGCCCGAGTAAAACGCGCGAAACAAGAGCTTCAGCTGATCGCGCACGACGTTCGGGTTCGTCGGGTCGTTCAAGAGGCCCACGAACTCGGGGCTGCCCGGGTCGAGCGTATCGCCGTAGTTCGACGGGAAGAGAAAGCCCAACGCGAAGCGCGTCGCAAGCACGACGCGCTTCGAGTAGTCGATGGGCACGAACGCCCGCACCTCCGGGCGAATTCGTATGTCGGAGACGACGCCGCCTAGGAGCGGGTTGGCGACTTGGAAGCTGTTCGTGATGAAAATGCCGGATTTCGTGCTGATGGGGTTGTCGCGCAAATCGAGCGTCGTCAGAAGCTCGGGGTAGGAGACGATCACCGTCTCCATGCCGTCCACCAAGCCGTTCTGGTACGAGAACGGAAAGTCTGCCTGCCAGTTGTACGAGACCTCGAGCGGCACTCTGCGCCCCCACACCACGCGGCTCAGACCAATGCGTTGGCTGACTTCGTTGTAGCCGATGATGCGCTCTCGCTCGGGATCTGCTCCTTCCGGCAGTGGATAGAGGAGCGGGTAGACGTTGTAGGACGAGTCGATGAAGCCGGTGGTACGGCCCTCGATGAAGGAGGGTTGCTGCAGCCTCAAATTCAGGCTGTTTTCCGGGAGAAGGCGCGTCGGCTTCACGAAATAATCGATGCGCGTCGGAAAGAACGTGACTCCGGGACGTGTCGTGGCGGTGAAGTTACGCAGCCCGCCGAACAGGTTGCGGTGCTCCCAGCCGATGCGGGCGCTCGCCGCCAAGCGCAACACGTCGACGCGCACGCCGCCGCCCAACTTCACGGTGTGGAGCGCAGACTCCCGCAGCCGCACCGAAACAGGCACCACGGAGCTTTCGGGGTTGCGCAGATCGGGGACGATTTCCACCTGAGAAAAAGCGCGCAGTTGAAATAGCGCCGAGCGAGCGAGATCGAGCTCCGCGAACGAGTAGCGATCGCCCTCCTTGACTTGGAGCGCCTCACGCACGGGGCGCTCGGGCAAATCTCCGAGGCCCTCGATGACGATGGGTCCGAACGTCGCTCGTTTCCCGGAGGTCACGATGACGTCGATGTCCGCGGCGTGTTGGGTCAGGTCGACGCGCGCCTTGGCTTGCACGTCGGCGTAGGCGTAGCCGTCGTTGGCGAGGGCGCGGGCCACGTCGGTCTTGGCCTGCGCCATTTGGTCTTCGTCGAAACGCTGACCGCGGCGAAGCGTGAGCGCCTGGGCCGCCTTGGTCGCCGCGTCGAAGGGGAGCCCCGCCAAACCTTGGGTCGTGACGCTTCGAATGAGCACGGGCTCGCCCGGCTGCACCCGAATCTCGACCTCCACCTTTTGGTCTGCGGTGCGTATCACTCGCGCCGCCATGACTTTGGCTTGGTAGTAGCCGCGTCGGCGAAGCTGGCGCTCGATGCGCGTCAAGTCCTGCGCCAGCTCGTCGCGGTCGAGCGTTTCGTACTGGTAAACGCCCCAGAAAATACCGAGGAGGCGCGGAGTCTTTCGGGTGTTCAACCCCTCGACGAGCTCGTCGTCGTACGCGCGGGGGGCCCCTTCGATGTCGAGCGCGGCGATGGCGTCCTTGCCTGGAGGCAGCTCCTTGCAGCCTGCGTGGGCCCACGCGAAACAGAACGCAAACAGGGCGCGAAGAACTTTCGTTCTCCACGCCCTGCTCGTTTTTGCTCCGAAGGACTTCGTCACCTTGGGCTACCTACGGTAGCCCGGGCCTCACACGAACGGAAAGGTGCGCTCGGGTCGTTCGGTAGGCGACCGCCTCACTTCGGCTCTTTGCGCTTCAAGCCTGGCAGCGTCGACAGCTCCGGAGCGGGCTCGAGCACCTTGTAGTCCTCGAACGTCAAAATACCCATGATCGGGTCTGCTTCGGCGCCGCCCGAGGCCTTGGTGAAGCTCACGCCGTACGTGCCTTCCACGGTCACCTTGGCGCCTACGGCCGGCAGCGGGTTGGGCAACTTGTTACCCCACACCGAATCCATGACCTCGACGTCCTTCTTGCCGGAGTCGTACTCCTTGATGGCGTCGTAGATGTGCGCGTAGTTCGAGGCCCAGCCCATGACCTTCATCGAGTCTTCGATGGGCGCGTCCTTCGAATCCGCGATCCAGAACGTCGGCACGGGGGCGACGCAACCTTCTTTGTCCGCGACGCCACCCTTGTGGACCGCGCACTCCGGCGCGTCCATCAAGTTGGTTTTCACGATGTAGCCCGTGATGCTGAGCTTTTGGTCGGCCACCTCTTTGCGGTGGACGCGGTTCCGAAGGTGGTAGCTGGCGCCCCAAACCGTGTACGCGTCCCCGACCTTGACGGGCTTCTGGGGTACGTTGGGGACTGGAGGCAGCTCCGCCTTCAGGCCGCTGACGGCGGGCTTGGGTTCGTACTTGGGCTCTTCGCGACCACAGCCCGTCAACGCCGTTGCGAGGGCGAGAGCTGGGATACAGGCAAAACGGATGCGTTGGTGCAACATCGGCTGAGGTCCTCCTCGGATGTGGCCGGGGACGGTAGACGGCTGCGGATTCAACCGCAAGCACGCCGATCTGTTGGGATTTTCGTGGAGTGGGGGGGTGTGCTCGGCCCCACTTGTGAGGGCAAATGTTTTCAATGACACCACTTTGGGCGACGGGCCGGGGTGACAAGGCAAGGGTCTGATTTGACAGGGTTTTCCATCGCTGGGCGCCTAGCGCGCCCTTCGCCACGACGGTAGGCTCGTCTCGTGGGTCGCACCGTCTGGATCGGCGACGTGCACGGTTGCGCCGACGAGCTCGAAGAGCTGCTGGCGGCGGTCGGTGTCACGCGAGAAGACCGCGTGGTCTTCGTGGGAGACTTGGTGGCGAGGGGGCCGGACTCGCGTCGAGTGCTGCGCATCGTGCGGGAGCTGGGGGCTCTGGCAGTTCGCGGCAACCACGAGCAGAGAATGTTGGTCTCCCATCAGGCCAGATTGCGAGGCGATGCACCTCCACGGCTCGGTCCAGCTCACCTGCACCTGCTGAGTGAGCTCGAGGAGGAAGACTGGGCGCAGCTCGCTGCTCTGCCGCTGTCACTCGAATTTCCAGAGCATGGAGTCCGAGTGGTTCACGCGGGCGTCGCGCCGGGCGTCAGCTTCGAAGAGCAGCAGGCGTGGACCTTGCTCCACATTCGCTCACTGACGTCACTCGGCGCGCCCAGCGATCGTTACTCTCCCGTTTCGTGGGCGGAGTCCTATGCGGGCCCGCCTCACGTCGTATTTGGACACAACGCACAAGCCGGGCTCCAGGTGTTTCGGGATGCGACCGGGCTCGACACGGCGTGCGTTTACGGTGGCTCCCTGAGCGCGCTCGTTCTGTCCGCGGGGCAGGGGCCTCCGAGCGTGAGCGAACGCTTGGATTCGATCGTGGCAGTGCCTGCCCGCGCGCGCTACGTGGACTACGGCCCGCGTCCGGAGCGTTACGTCTCGTGACGCGACGTCTGCGGGTTCCGCTGTCGCCGCTCGCGACGGGCCGTGTCGCCTTGGACGAGGGGACGGGCCGCTACGTCGCGCGCGTGCATCGTCTGCGACCGGGCGACGTCTTCGTGGCCTTCGATCCGGAAGCCGCCACCGAGGCGCTGTGTACCGTGGAAACCGATCGCCTGCCGCACGTCGAGGTCACGGTAGGGCCCGTGGAGACGAGCCGAGCGCGCGCGCGCTTCGACGTTTCATTGCTGCAGGCCATCGGAAAGGGGGACAAGCCGGACCAAGTGGTGCGCGATGCGACGGTCCTGGGCGCGCGACGCGTCGTCCTGGTCCACACCGAGCGTACGGTCGCGCGCGCCGAGGGCACCCACAAGCGCGACCGCGAGCGGCGCATCGCCGTCGAGGCCGCGCGTCAGTCGGGGCGCGGAGACGTGCCGGAAGTCATCGGACCCCTGACGCTCGACGACGCGCTTTCGGGCGCCCCACCTGCGCTCGGTTTGGTTCTTTGCTTTCGCGAGGACGCCGAGCCGCTGCTCACGCGACTCGCGGCGTGGCAGAGGGACGGTGCGCTGTCGCTCCTCGTGGGGCCCGAAGGCGGGTTCAGCGAAGGGGAACTCGAGCAAGCCACGGCCGCGGGTTACCAGCCCACGTCGCTCGGCGAGTTCGTGCTCAGGACCGAAACCGCGGCGACGGTGGCGCTGGGCGCCGTCCAGTGTCATGCCGCGAGCGCATTTTTGCGCGATGATTGAGCCGCGGGATGATTGAGCAGAGCAAGCGCAAACGCATCTTGGTTGCCAAGCCGGGCCTCGATGGACACGACCGCGGGGCGAAGGTGGTCGCGCGCGCCCTTCGGGATGCTGGCTTCGAGGTCATTTACACCGGGCTCCACCAAACTCCGGAAATGATCGCGGCCGCCGCGGTTCAGGAGGACGTCGACGCCGTCGGGCTTTCGATCATGAGCGGCGCTCACAATACGCTCTTTCCCGCCGTCATGGAGGCGCTGGAGCGGCGCGGGGCAGGCGACATTCCCGTGTTCGGCGGCGGCATCGTGCCCGACGAGGACGCGGAGAGGTTGGAGGAGCGCGGGGTCGCGAAGGTCTTTCGACCAGGCACGCTCCTCGCGGAAATCGTGTCTTGGGTGGACGCCAACGTGTAGCGCGGTACGAGCGAGGCAGAGGCTTCCAAACGAGAGCGTAGCACCAGCTCACGAACAGCTCAGTGTGAGTCGTTTCTGAGATCGAGCATGGGGCGTCGCCGCCAAGAGTGCTGAGCCGCCGCACGGGGGCGTCGCTGGGTGGCGCTCTTGCCGCTCGAGGACGTCGTTCGTCATCGGCAGACGGTGAGCTCGGGTGCCGGAGTGCGGGAGCACCGTTCGGCTGGACCCTTTTCTTCCCCGCGCGGTGATCAGGTGCGCCGGCCCTGCAGGGTTGCCCAAAACAGGCCGACGACGAGCGCGAGTGGGACGATTTGCAGGAGGACGAGCGTCATGGGCGTCCTCATCGCAAGCGGCGTGCCCGCGACGACGGCTGAATTCTTGGCGGTTTTCGGCGGCAGGCGGCACCACGGTGTGGGCGCTGGGACACGAGCCTGTGGCAGAGCGCGTTCCCCGGCGTCCGCTCGGCGGGGCAAAAGCACTCGCTGAATCGTGATGGGTGCGCTGATGTCGCGAATTATCCTACACCTGAGCGGCTGTGCATGTGAGTGCACCTGGCTGGCGATCTGCGAGCATTTTCACGGGGATTGGGCCTGCCTGGCGTGTTGACAGGGATCATCGAACGACTTTAGCTTCGCCACGACAGTGGGAAGAAGTGGGGCCGAGTGTCGACTTCTCCCAAATTCTGTCAAAGCGTGGCGCAAGCGATGTTCCGTGGGCAGTTTCAGCATTCGGTGGATGCCAAGGGGCGAATCAGCCTCCCGTCGCGCTTTCGCGACGTCGTGGCATGCGCCGGTGACGCCCGCTTCGTGCTGACGCCCGCGCTGTTCGACCCCTGTCTGCATCTCTATCCGATGCGTGCGTGGGAGGAGTTCGAGGCGAAAGTCGCCGAGCTTCCCAGCATGGATCCGCACGTCGTCAGGTTCCGTCGCTTGTACGTGTCCGCTGCCGTGGAGTGCGAGCTCGACTCGGCGAGTCGAGTGCTCGTGCCGCCGCAACTTCGCGACAAGGCGCAGCTCGAGAAGGACGCGCTTTGGGCCGGCATGGGCAAGCACATCGAGCTCTGGTCGAAGAGCCTGTGGGATCAGGCTCTCGCTTTGCCTGTCGAGGACGAAGCCGCGTTCAAGCAGGCCGTCTTGGAGCAGATCAGAATATGACCATGGCAGCCGTCGAACCGCCCCAGGACTTTCAGCACGTAACCGTGATGCGGGACGAGGTCGTGCGCGAGCTTTCGGCTACGCGCGGCGGCGTGTACCTCGACATGACGGCGGGTGGCGGCGGCCACTCGGAGGCGATTCTCTCCGCGAGCGAAGAGGTGCGGCTGTTCGCGTTCGATCGCGACCCCGCGGCGTTGACCGCCGCCAGCGAGCGACTCGCGCGTTTCGGCGAGCGCGCTCGTGTGGTGCGTGGTCGCTTCTCGGATTTGGAGCGCAACTTGGAGGCGCTCGGCGTGTCGCAGGTGGAC
Organism: Pseudomonadota bacterium; assembly: GCA_023432025.1. Classification (GTDB taxonomy): domain Bacteria; phylum Myxococcota_A; class Polyangia; order Polyangiales; family Polyangiaceae; genus NIC37A-2. Next base: position 10,507 of record JAEYVE010000012.1, on the reverse strand, counting down.
GGGCTGGTGGCGGACTTGGGCGTGAGCTCGCCGCAGCTGGACGACGCCGAGCGAGGCATGAGCTTTCGCAAAGAGGGCCCGCTCGACATGCGCATGGACCCCACGAGCGGCGAGACGGCGCGTGAGCTCATCGAGCGCGTCTCTCAAGAGGAGCTCGCGGATCTCATTTTTCAGCTCGGCGAGGAGCGCAGGTCGCGTCGCGTCGCGCGGTGCGTCAAGCAAGCGGCAGAGTCCGGCGAGCTGACCAGCACGGGAGATCTCCGTCGCGCCATCGTGCGAGCCACGGGTCCTCGGCGCGTCGGCGGCATCGATCCAGCGACGCGAACGTTTCAGGCGCTCCGCCTCGCGGTGAACCGAGAGCTCGACGAGCTCTCGAGTCTCCTGACAGCTTCGGCGCGCGTTCTCCGCCCCGGCGGCATCGCCGTCTTCATCAGCTTTCACTCGCTCGAGGACCGGCTGGTGAAGCGCGCGTTCTTGGAGAAGGGCGTGTGGCAGCGCCTGACGAAGAAGCCGCTCACGGCGAGCGAAGCCGAGCAGAGCGAAAATCCACGGTCTCGCAGCGCCAAGCTGCGCGCGGCGCGCCGCATCGACACGGATCTGGGCGTCGATTTCGACCTCGGAGACGACTGGGAGGACTTCGATCGCGACCCGTCGTGATCGAAAGCACTGCATATGGCACGCCTCGACGACCGCCGCGCGAACGCCTTCTTGGCGCTGTGGACGCTCGCCGTCGTGGCGGCGACGGTGGCGTTCGTGTTTCACGTCGCCGTGCGGGTGCGCTCCATCGAGCTCGGCTACCAGCTCGGACGCAAGCACGCCGAGGTGGCGCGGCTGCGTGAGGTGAAGCGAGTGCTGGAGCTCGAGCGCGCCGCGCACGAAACCCCTGAGCGGGTGGATCTCATTGGGCGCTCACTCTTGGGTATGGAGGAGCCCAGCCGCGACCGCATTCTGTCCGCGGGTCCGGAGCCCGACGTGGGCTCGGATCGCGAAGACTCGGCGCACGACCGCGGCTCCGTAGCAGCGGGGAGGGGCGCACCGTGAACCGCATCCGCACGGAAGCCGGCAAATGGATCCGCATGCGCATGGGCGTGCTGTGCGGCGTGCTCGGCGTGGGGCTGGGCTTGGTGGCGTCCGCGTCGTGGGACTTGATGGTCGAGGACGGAGCCGAGTGGCGGGAGCTCGCGGAGCGTCAGCGTCAAAAGCGTCTGCGCGTGGAGCCGAAGCGCGGCAACGTGTACGACAGGAGCGGCAGCGCGCTGGCCGTGACCGTGGAGGTGCCCAGCGTGAGCCTCGACGCGAACGAGCTCTTGCGTGGCGTGGCGCCGAGTGACGTGCCTCACGTCGCGCGGAGCGCGGCGAATCGCATCGCTGGGGCGCTGGGGCTCGAGGCCGCGGTCGTGGAGAGGAAGATCCTCTCCAAGCGTCGCTGGAGCTGGTTGAAGCGACAGGTGACGGCGGCCGAGGTCGACGCCGTACGTCGTCTGACGCAAGGCGAGGATGGCGCACCGGCGCTCGGCGGTTTGATCGTCGAGGGAGAAGGCAAGCGCTTCAATCCTCGTCGCGAGCTGGCGGGCGCGCTGCTCGGTTTCGTCGCGCCCGACGGCAAGGGCAAGGATGGCCTGGAGTACTCGCTGAACGGCGATCTCGAGGGGCACCCGGATCAGCTGCGCGCGCTGCGCGATCGCTCCGGTCGTTTGATTTTCTCGGAGGGCGTTGCGGACGCTCAAGCGCTCGCCGGGCACGACGTGTACCTGACCATCGACCAGGGCATCCAGTACGCTGCGGAGCGCGAGCTTTCGAGCGCTGCGCGGACGTTCGAGGCGCTGGGGGGCTCCGTCATCGTGGTGGATCCTTCGAGCGGCGAGCTGCTCGCGCTAGCGAGCTGGCCTGGCTACAACCCCAACGACTACTCGCGGAGCGATCAGAACGAGCGCCGCAACCGAGCGGTGAGTGATTCGTTCGAGCCGGGCTCCACCATGAAGATTTTCACGGTGGCCGCAGGCCTTTCGTCGGGAACGATCAAGGCGACGGATCAGCTTTACTGTGAGAAGGGTGTGATGGCGATCGACAACGTCGTCATCCGCGACACGCACCCTGCGGAGTGGTTGTCCATTCCGCAGCTGCTCGCACAGTCGTCGAACATTTGCGCCGCCAAGGTGGGGCTCGGCGTGGGCGGGGACGGCCTCTACGAAGCGCTCCGGCGCTTCGGGTTCGGCCAGAAAGCGGGCGTGTCGCTGCCCGGTGAGTCCTCCGGCACGCTCCGGCCGCGCGGGCGTCCCTGGGTCCAGGTGGAGACGGCGTCGGCGTCGTTCGGTCAGGGCATCAGCGTGACCAACTTGCAGTTGGCGATGGCGACCGCCGCCATCGCCAACGGCGGGGAGCTTCTGGAGCCGATCCTGGTGAGCAAGGTGACCACCGCCAGCGGCGAGCTGGTGCGGCAGGCTGCGCCGCGCGTGCGGCGTCGCGTGGTGAGCAAGCAGATCGCCGCGCAGCTCGCGGAGATGCTCATTGCCGTCACCGAGAGTGGCGGCACGGGTACGGAGGCGGACGTCGACGGTTACCGCGTCGCCGGCAAGACGGCGACGGCGCAAAAAGCCGACCCCAAGACGGGGCTCTACTCGCTGGACGACTACATTTCGTCCTTCGTGGGCTTCGTGCCTGCCAAGGATCCCGTGGTGGCCATCGTGGTCACGGTGGATTCGCCGCGCGTGGAGTACGCGGGCGGCGTCGTCGCGGCGCCCATTTTTCGCAAGGTGGCGGGCGAGGTGCTGCGCTTCAAGGGGCTGACGCCGCGCGGCACGAGGTCGGTGGATCTCAAGGAGCTCTCCACGCGGCCGGATCCAGCGCGCGCCTTGCACGCGGCGCTCGCCGAAGTCGCCGGAGAGAAGCCCGCCGTGCAAGAGGTGACGCCCGCTGACGTCAAGGTCGGCAAGGATCAGGTGCGCCTGCCGGATCTCACCGGGTACCCCGTGCGGGCCGCCCTCAAAGAGTCCGTCGCGCTCGGCGTGCGCCCCGAGGTGAGCGGCACCGGGCTCTTGGCTCGCCAAGAGCCGCCGCCAGGCTCGGTGGTGAGCAAGGGCGCGCAAGTTCGTCTCGTCTTCAAGCCGGCATCATGACGAACGTGGCTCCCCTCCAGGTCCCGGTGACGCTAGCGCAGCTCGAAGCTGCGCTAGCGGACGTCGGCGCGCGTCTGGTGGGAGGCAAGCTCGCCTTCGACACACTGGTATTGGACGTGACGCAGGACTCGCGGCTCGTCCGACCCGGGTCGCTGTTCGTCGCGCGCCGCGGGCAGCGTACGGACGGAACGAAGCTCGCCGGCGACGCGCTGAAAAAGGGCGCCGTGGCGGTGCTTTGTGAGCGCGGCGCCGTGGACGTCGAGCCCCGGCTGGAGGTTTCGGACCTCGCGCGGGCCTTTGGGCTCGCAGCACACACCGTACACGGCCGGCCCTCGGAGGCGCTCGCCGTCCTCGGAGTGACGGGCACGAACGGAAAGACGACCACGGCATGCCTGCTCGAATCGGCGCTTTCGGCGCTGGGCGCTCGCCCGGCTCGGCTTGGCACGCTGGGTTTTTCCGTCGATGGCGAGCTGCGCTCGGGGACGCTCACCACGCCTCAAGCCGATGACGTGGCGCGGTTCATGGCGGAGGCGCGCGCGCTCGGCGCGACGCACTTCGTCATGGAGGTTTCCAGCCACGCGCTCGATCAGAAGCGCGTGGCCGGCGTGCGTTTCGCGGTGGGCGCCTTCACCAACCTCACGCTGGATCACCTCGACTATCACGGCAGCATGGACGCCTATGGCGCCGCGAAGCGGCGCCTCTTCACGGAGCACGCTCCGGAGCGCGCGGTCATCGACGTGGACGACGCGTTCGGCGCCGAGCTTGCACGCGCCGTCGATGGCGCGCTGACGGTGAGCCGCTCTGCGGACGGCGTCGAAGCTACGGTTCGCGTCTCGTCCTTCACGCAGGATCGAGACGGGCTCGCCGCGGAGCTCGTGGTGGGCGAGCGTCGGCTCTCCCTCCGCTCTCGCCTCGTGGGTTTGCACAACTTGGACAACCTCCTCGTTGCTTTGGGGTGCCTCTTGGCGCTCGGCTATGCGCCGGACGAAGCGGTGCGCGCGGTTTCCGAGGCGCCTCCGGTGCCGGGCCGCCTCGAGCGCTGCGACGGTTCACGAGACGACGTCATGGTGCTCGTGGACTACGCGCACACCCCCGACGCGGTGGAGCGAGCGCTTGCCGCGGTGAGCGGCTTGACCCGTGGTCGGCTCTGGTGCGTGTTCGGTTGCGGCGGTGACCGCGATCGTGGAAAGCGGCCGCTCATGGGTCGTGCTGCCGGTCGCGGAGCGTCTCGCGTGATCGTGACGAGCGACAACCCGCGGAGCGAGGACCCTTCGCGGATCATCGAGGATATTTTGCCGGGCCTCGTGGACGCCAGCGCCGAGGTGACGGTGGAGCTGGAGCGCGGCGCCGCCATCGAGCAGGCCATCCTGGGCGCCGACGCGGGGGACGTCGTGCTCGTCTTGGGCAAGGGTCACGAGAACTACCAGCTCATAGGTGATCGGGTACTCGAGTTCGACGATCGAGTTCAGTCGCGGGCGGCCCTCGAGCGTCGCCGTTTGGCGCGCGGAGGCGCAGGCTGATGGCTACCGCAATCCCCGAGAACGTTGCGCCGTTTTCGCTGGACGAGCTCGCGCTCGCCACGGGCGGCGTTTGGGTGCACCGCGGAGAGCGAGGAGCGCTGGGCGTGTCCACCGACACGCGCGGGACGCTCTTGGGGAAGGCATTCGTGGCCTTGGTCGGAGAGCGCTTCGACGGCCACGACTGGGTGAAGACCGCGGCGGAAAGCGGGGCGAGCTCCGTCGTGGTCGAGCGGGACGTGCCGACGCTCCCGTCCGACGTGAGCGTGCTCCGCGTGTCGTCCACGCTGCACGCGCTGGGCGCGCTGGCGAGGTTTCACCGCAGGCGCTGGGGACGGCGCGTGGTGGCCATCGCGGGCTCCGCGGGAAAGACGACCACCCGCAGCACGGTGGGTGCGCTCTTGGAAACTCTGCTTCCCGGCCGCGTGCACGCGACGCGCGGCAACTTGAACAATCGCATCGGGCTCCCGCTCACGCTGCTGGGCGTCACGGACGCTCACGAGGTGTGCGTGCTCGAGGTCGGGACGAACAGCACGGGTGAGGTGCCAACCCTGGCCGCGGTGTGCGAGCCGAACGTTTCCGTGCTCACGCTGATCGATCTCGAGCACAGCGAGGGGCTCGGAGACTTGGACGCCATCGAAGTCGAGGAGGGAGCACTCCTGCGCGCGGTCCCGGCGGACGGCGCGGTCGTCGGCAATGCGGACGACCTTCGCGTTCGGAGGCAGCTTGCCCAGGCTCGAGCGGCGACCAAGCTCGGCTACGGAGCGGCGGAAGGCGCCGCGTACCGCATCGTGTCGAGGCGTCCTCGAGGCGTCTTTGGCGCAGAGGTCGTAGTCGAGCGCGCCGCCCGGCCTCTGAACGCTCCGACGACGATCGCGTTCGAGTGTCCGCTGCTCGGTGAGCCCGGGGCTTTGGCGGCCACTGCGGCGCTCGCCGTCGCGGAAGAGGTGACGGGCAGGAGCGTGGACGCGTCCACGCTGGCCGACGCGCTTCGGCGCGTCGGCGAAGCCGGAAGGCTCGCGCTCGTGGTTCTGGGCGACGGCGCTTGGGTGCTCGACGACAGCTACAACGCGAACCCGGCGAGCGTGAAAAAGAGCATCGAGACTGCGCGAGAGCTTGCCGCCGAGCGCGGGGGCGGACTCTGGCTCGTGCTCGGCGAAATGCGCGAGCTTGGAGCAGCGTCTGCGGCGGAGCACGAAAAAATGGGCGTCTTGGCGAGCGAGAGCGGAGCGCTGGGCTTCTTCGCCGTGGGCGGCGACGCTCGTCTTTCGGCCGAGGCTGCGGAGGCGCGCGGCATGAAAACCTGGTTCTTCGAGGACGCGGAGGCCGTGTGCGCCCCGCTGTCCTCGCTCTTGGCACCCGAAGACGTGCTGGTGGTCAAGGCTTCGCGAGGCGTACGCGCCGAACGCGTGGTCGAAGGCCTCGTTCGGGCGCGCGGGAGGAGCGAATGATTTACGAGCTTTTGTATCCGCTGAGCACGGAGTTCGGCTAGGCGAGCGTGCTCAACGTTCTCCGTTACACCCCTTTCCGCGCCATCATGGCGGTGATCACCGCCATGATGATCAGCTTCTTCGTGGCGCCTTGGTTCATCAAGACGCTGCGCGGCAAGCAAATCAGCCAGATCATCCGCGACGAAGGCCCCAAGTCGCACATGAGCAAGAAGGGCACGCCCACCATGGGCGGCTCCCTCATTCTCTTGAGCGCGCTCTTGCCCACCGTGCTCTGGGGCAACGTGAGCAACGTCTTCGTGCTTTTGACGACGGCTGTCACCGCGGGTTACGGCCTCATCGGCTACCTCGACGATCGCCTCAAGATCACGGCCAAGAACACGCGCGGACTCGCTGGGCGCTACAAGCTCTTGGGGCAGTTTCTCATCGCTGGAGGCGCGCTCGGGTACCTTTACCTGGGCCACGACGGTCTTCCCGAGGGGTGGCTGCAGATTCGCTATCGCTTGGCCGTTCCGTTTTTGGCCTTCGACAAGTACCCGATCGAGCTACCTCCGTGGCTGTACGTCACCTTCGCGGTGTTCGTCGTGGTGGGCACCTCGAACGCCGTGAACCTCACGGATGGCTTGGACGGTCTCGCCATCGGTCCGGTGATGATGAGCGCCGCCACGTACCTGCTCTGGGCGTACATTGCGGGCTCGGTGCTCTTCGGGCGCCCGCTGGCTACGTACCTGGACATCGCCGGCATCCCGGAAATGGCGGAGCTCTCGGTCTTCGCAGCGGCGGTCATCGGCTCGGGCATCGGATTTCTCTGGTACAATACGTACCCAGCGCAGGTGTTCATGGGCGACGTCGGGTCGCTCGCGCTGGGCGGCGGCCTCGGCATGTTGGCCGTGCTCACCAAGAACGAGCTCTTGAGCGTGATCTTGGGTGGGATTTTCGTCCTCGAGGCGGTGAGCGTGATCACCCAGGTGGTGTCGTTCAAGCTGTTCGGAAGGCGAGTGTTCTTGATGGCGCCGCTGCACCACCACTTCGAGCAAAAGGGGTGGCCCGAGCCGCGCATCATCGTGCGCTTTTGGATCGTCGCCTTTCTGCTGGCGCTCGTCGCGCTGGCCTCCATCAAGGTGCGGTGAGCATGGACCTTCGAGGAAAGCGAGTCGTCGTCGTTGGGCTGGGCAAGAGTGGTCGCAGCGCGGCCAAGCTGTGCCGCGAGCGCGGCGCGGAGGTCACCGGTACCGACAGCGCAACGCTCGATCAGCTGCCCCCGTCGTTGTCCAAGCTCGGCATCGAGCTTGCGCTCGGCGGGCACCAGGCCGTGGATTTCTCGAGCGCCGACTTGATCGTGGTTTCGCCCGGCGTGCCGTCCTTCCCCGAGCTCGACGAGGCCGCGAAGCGCGGTGTGGAGGTCATTGGAGAGGTCGAGCTCGCGAGCCGCTTCTTGACGGCCCCCATCGTCGCCATCGGCGGCACCAACGGGAAGAGCACCGCGACCACGCTGGTCGGTCACCTCGTGGAGGCTGCCGAAAAGCACGCCTTCGTGGGCGCCAACCTCGGAGATCCGGCGTGTGAAGCGGTAGGGCAGGACCTCGACGTCGTCGTTTACGAGGTGTCCAGCTTCCAAATGGAGCGCGTGCCCAGCTTTCGTCCGAAGGTGAGCGTGCTCTTGAACATCACCGAAGACCACCTGGACCGCTACGCATCGTTTCAGGCGTACGCGGACGCCAAGGGCAACGCTTTCGCGCACCAGCAAGCGACGGACGTTGCCGTGGTCCCCTTCGGCAACGATTCCTGCATTCGCCAAGCGCGCCGCGGCAAGGGCCGCATCGTGACGTTCGGCACGGCAGGGGACTACGTCGTGGAAGGCCACGACGTGGTGGAGCGCGCGACGGGCGTTCGCTTCGATCTGACGGAGAGTGATCTCCACGGCAGCCACAACTACCTGAACGCGGCCGCGGCCATCGCAGCCGCGCGCGCGCTGGACATTCACGCGGAGGCCATCGCGGAAGGGCTGCGCTGGTTCCGCGCGTTGCCGCACCGCATGGCGTTGGTCGGTCGCGTGCGCGGCGTGAATTTCTACGACGACTCCAAGGCCACCAACGTCGGCGCCGCAGTGACTGCGCTCTTGGGCCTGACGGAAAACAAGGGGGTTCTCATCGCCGGCGGCCGCGACAAAATGGGCAGCTACGACCCGCTGGTCTCTGCCGTGGCGGAGAAGGCGCGCGCCGTGGTGGTCCTCGGCGAGGCAGCGGATCGCCTTGCCCGCGCGATTGGCTCACGAGTTCCCGTGGAGCGCGCGCGCAGCATCGCCGACGCCGTCGAGCAATCGTTTCACTTGGCGAAGAAGGGCGACGCCGTGCTGCTCAGCCCAGCGTGCTCGAGCTACGACATGTTCAAGAGCTACGCGGATCGCGGAGACCGGTTCGCCGCGGCGGTGGAGCAGCTCGAGGGCCGCTTCCGCGGTGAAGGAGACGACTCTTGACGCTCCAGAAGAAGCTCTTTGCCGAGCTCTTCCGCAAGGGACCGCGCGTGGGCGCCATGGACGTGGCTCTGGCGGCCGTCGTGGTCGCTTTGGTCGGCTTCGGCGTGGTGATGGTCTACAGCGCGAGCGTCGTCGAGGCGACGGCGGACTTCGGTAGCCCTCACCATTTTCTGAGGAGGCATGGGGCGTTCGCGGTCATGGCGCTGACCGTTGTGTTCTTGGCGTCTCGCTTCGACTACCACCGGCTGCGCCCCCTCACGTATCCGGTGCTCGGTGCGGTGACCTTGCTCTTGGTCTTGAGCGTCGCCGGCTTCGGTCACACGGGCGGCGGCGCGGCGCGTTGGCTCCGCTTGGGCCCGATTCACGTGCAGCCTTCGGAAGCCGCCAAGGTGGCGCTCGTGCTGTGGCTCGCCTATTCGCTCGAGCGGAAGCGCGAACGAGTCCGGTCGTTCTCCATCGGCATGCTCCCGCACCTCATCATGGCGGGCATCCTCGTGCTCTTGTGCATGAAGCAGCCGGACTTCGGCAGCTCCGCCGTGCTCCTCTTCCTCACCTTCGCCATGCTTTTCGTGGCGGGCGCCCGCTTGGGCTACCTGCTCGGCGCGGTCATCTTGGGAGGTCTCTTTGCTGGCTGGGCCGTGCGCTTCTCCGCCTATCGCTGGGAGCGCATTCAGGCCTGGTTCAACATGGCGGAGCACCGCCAAGACCTCGCTTACCAGCCTTTCCAAGCGGTCATGAGCTTCGGCTCGGGGGAGGTCACCGGGGTCGGGCTCGGCAAGGGCTTGCAGGTGCTCTACTTGCCCGAGAGCCACACGGACTTCATCAGCGCGATCATCGGTGAGGAGCTCGGGTTCCTCGGCATCGCGGCGCTGTGCGCGGCCTACGTCTTCATCGTGGCGAGGGGCGTGAAAATAGCGTTCACGGCAGAGGACGAGTACGGCTCATACGTCGCCTTCGGACTCTCCATGCTTTTCGGGGTGCAAGCCTTGGTCAACCTGGCGGTGGCCATGTCGGTCTTGCCTACCAAGGGGCTCACATTGCCCTTCGTCAGCTACGGCGGCTCTTCGCTGCTCGTCTCGGCTGGCGCCTTGGGCATCCTCCTCAACATCTCGCGACCTCGTCTCGGCGCGTCCTCTGCGGTCGTCCCCCGCGGCGTTGCGCCCGAGGCGTCGGCCATGGTCGTCACCGAAGCCAGCTACGGAACGGACGAGAGCGTCCCGGCGCGTCGACGGAATGTCGAGGTGACCGCTTGAACCCCAGCCTGGTCCTGGCGGGTGGCGGCACGGGTGGTCACGTGTACCCGATGATCGCCGTCGCCCACGTCTTGCGAAAGCTCCGTCCGGACGTCCCACTCGTGTTCGTGGGCACCGCGCGAGGTATGGAAACCCGCGTCGTCCCCGCGGAAGGGTTCAATCTCGAGCTCTTGGAGGTGTTGCCCATCCGCGGTGGGGGCGTCGGAGGCGCCGTGCGAGGTATTTTGCGGGCTGCGCGGACGATCCCCGAGTCGAGGGAGCTCCTTCGTCGCGTGGGCGCGTGTGGAGTGTTCTCGGTGGGAGGCTACGCGGCGGGGCCCGTGTCGCTCGCGGCGCGCACGCTCGGTCTCCCGCTGGCGCTCCTCGAGCCGAACAGCGTCATCGGCCTGGCCAACCAACTCATCGCGCCCTTCGTGCAGCGCGCCTACACCGCCTTTCGGCTCGCCGAGTCGCACTTTTCGCCGAGCGTCGTGAGAGCGACGGGTGTGCCTTTGCGCGCGGGGTTCTCGCCGCGTCCGTACGCGCGCTCCGGTGGTCCGTTGCGGGTTCTCGTCTTGGGCGGCAGCCAGGGCGCCAAGACCCTGAACGAAGTGGTGCCGGCGGCGCTCTCGGAGGTGCGCGCGCCGTTGCGCGTCGTGCATCAATGCGGCCGCGCGCACGAGGACGCGGTGCGCGCCGTCTACGCGGAGCGTGGAGC
>JAEYVE010000008.1 GCA_023432025.1 Pseudomonadota bacterium | reverse complement strand
CCCTTCAAGCGCACCGTGCAGCTGCCCGCGGTGATGTCCATGCGCTCGGGCGCGCCGGTATTGAACGAAAAGCTGCCCGGGAAAATGAGGCCGAGCGTCTTCTTGGAGCCGTCGGCGAAGACCAGCGTGTGGCTGACGACTTTTCCGTCGAAGTAGACGTTGGCGAGCGTTACGGCGGTGACGTTTTCGAACTGTTCGGGTGCGGCCATGGCTGTCTTCGTTTTCCGCGGCGTTTCCTCTGCCGCGGCGCCGGGACTATGACGGCCGCAACTTCGGGCCACAAGGGGGACGCGGCCTTGGAAACCTGGGCGTAACCGTACGGCGCCGCGCCCGTCGTTCGTTTTCCGCCGGCGACGCGAGCGAAACACGGCAGTGCACAGCGCTCGGGAGACTCGGGAGCATGCGAGCCCAGCACCGCGCCTCCACGCCCGCCCGATCGGCCCACGAGGTCACCGGTCGGACGGCGCCGGAACATCTGCTCGTGCTCGCCGAGGTGGGCCAAGCGCTCACCCTCGGCACGTCGCCGCGCGAGGGCCTGGTCCGCGCACTCGCGGTCCTCGACGTGCGGCTCGGCGTGCCACGCTCCGTCTTGTACGTAGCGGACGCCGAACAACGCAGCTTGGAGGTCGAGGCGGCGTACGGCCTGGGCCGCCAACAACTGCGGCCACGCTACGGGTTGGGTGTCGCCGGGCGCGTGGCAGAAAGCGCTCGCGCCATCGTGGTGCCCATCGTGCGCCACGAGCCCATGGCCATTTCGGAGCTGAGCGACCCACTGAGCTTTTCGAACGGCAGCTGGAGCCAAGTCTGTGTCCCCGTGCTCGTGGGGGCGAAGCGCATCGGCGCCCTGGCGACGTACTTCGACGGGGACCACGACTTGCGCGAGCACCTCGGCCTCTTGTCGGTCGTCGCTTCGCTCTTCGCGCAGGCGCTGTGTAGCGCACAGCTCGAGCACGCCCGTGAGAGCGCCGCCGCGCTCGAAGAGGCGCGCGAGCGCGCCGACTCGTCGCAGTTCGAGTACGCCAACATGATCGGCGCCAGCGTGGCGATGCGCCAGGTGTACGAGCAAATCGGCCAGGTCGCGCGCACCAACGCCACCGCCCTCATCTGCGGCGAGTCCGGGACGGGCAAGGAGCTCGTCGCGCACGCCATTCACGAGAACTCACTGCGCGCTCAGGAACCCTTCGTGAAGGTGAACTGCGCGGCGCTGCCGGAGACCTTGTTCGAGTCCGAGCTCTTCGGGCACGAGCGCGGCGCGTTCACGGGCGCTCACGCCAGGCGCCTGGGCCGCTTCGAGGTGGCCCAAGGGGGCACGCTCTTCCTCGACGAAATCGGCGAGCTGTCTTTGACGACGCAGGCGAAGCTCTTGCGCGTACTGCAATTTCGCGAGTTCGAGCGGCTCGGCGGCACCACCACGCTCCGCACCAACGTGCGCATCGTCGCCGCGACCAACAAGGACATGGAGGTCGCGGTGGCCAGCGGGGAGTTCCGCGAGGACCTCTACTACCGCCTGAACGTCTTCACCATTCGACTGCCGGCGCTCCGTGAGCGCCGCGCCGACATCGCCCCCCTCGCCGAGTACTTCCTGGAAAAGTTCGCGACGGAGCACCGGCGCAGGGTGGGGCGCATCTCGAGCGGCGCCCTGGACCTTTTGTGCCAGCACCCGTTTCCGGGCAACGTGCGGGAGCTGGAAAACGTCATCGAACGCGCCGTCGTCATCTGTGATGGCTTCGTGATTCAGGAGCACCACCTGCCCCTCTTGTCGCGTCCGGCGCCGGTCCGCGAAGAACCCGTCGAAGAGCTCACCCTGACCGAGGCCGTGGCGCGCCTCGAGCGGCAAATGATCGAAACCGCGCTCGAACGAGCCCGCGGCAACGCGAGCCGCGCGGCGCGCGCCCTCGGAACGACGGAGCGCATCGTGCGCTACAAGGCCGGCAAATATGGCATCGCCTCGAACCGCTTTCGGTGAGCGGCCTTTCGAAGCCTTTTGTCACCGAAACCGGGGGGTCGACGGACGCGCGGAGCGTGCCCTCTGCGCCGCTGCGCCTTCGAGCTTGCGCTCGCTCGTTGGAGGTTCGCTCGCTGCGCTCCGCGGCCGCGACGCGCTCGACGAGATCGTCCGACAAACCTGTCGCCTGACTCACGGAAGCTCGACAAGGATGTCGCACAGCGCAGAGACGGTTCCGTGTCGGTCCCGTTTCGCCGTCGAAAAATGCCGGTCAAGCCTGCGCTTCCTGACCGGTGACGAGCGCTTGGCACGTGCATTGCGTAGAGCCGCGCATGGCCAGCGTTCACATCGCGCTCTCCGCCCGCGAAGGTGCCCACTGATGCAGCGCCCGACGACGCGTCCCTTGGTGGCTCTGCTCGAGTCCCGCATGAGCTTCGAGATGGAACGCCTCATCGAAAAGCACGGCGGCCGTTCCGTTTGCGTCGCCGCATTGCGCGAGGTGCCCGAGCTGTCTCCGGAAACTACCGCACGGATGATCGCGGAGCTGGAGGGCGGACGTATCGAGCTCGTCGTCTTCATGACTGGCGTTTCCGTGGCGCTGCTCTTCGAAGCGGCGGACCAACTCGGGCAACGCCCGGCGCTGGTGGCCGCGCTGCGACGCGCCGTGACCGTCTGTCGAGGCCCCAAGCCGGCCGCCGCGCTGCGTGGCTTCGGCGTCCCCACCACGCTCACCGCGCGCTCCCCGTACACTTCGGCGGAGCTCATCGATGCGCTCGCGGACGTGGAGTTGGAAGGGCGTCGGGTGCTCTTGCTCCAGTGCGGACAGCCGAGCGACACGCTGGCGGCGACTCTGGTGGCGCGAGGTGCCGAGCTCGGTGAGCTCTGGCTTTACCGCTGGTCGCTGCCCGAGAGCACCGCCGAGCTCGAAAGCCTGGTCCGTCGGATCTTGGCGGGGGAGGTCCAGGCGCTGGCCATCACCTGTCAGATCCAGTTTCGCCATTTGTTTCAGGTGGCGGAGAGCATGAGCTCTGCGGGCGCCCTCGTACGCGCCCTGAACGACCAGGTGATCGTGGGCGCCGTGGGTCCCACGTGCGACGCGGTCCTTCAGTCGTACGGCGTGCGCCCTCGCGTGGTCCCGGAGCACCCCAAGATGGGACCGCTCGTCGCTGCGCTCCTACGCCACTTGGACTTGCGCGCACATCACGAAGACCCCCCACCAGCGGAGCTGGTTCACTGAGCGTTTTGTCACGCGGCTCGGCGCACGCCACCGCAAACGGAAGAGACGAGAACATGGCACTCATCGAGCTTCGCAACGTCGAAAAATCCTACGGCAGCACGAGCGTGCTCACCCAACTCGACCTTCAAATCCACGAGGGAGAGTTCGTCGCCATCCTCGGCTTCTCCGGCAGCGGAAAGACCACCCTCATTTCTCTCTTGGCCGGCCTCACGCACGCCGATCGAGGAGAGGTGACGATGGCGGGCAAGCCCATCCTCGCGCCCAGCCCGGAACGCGGCGTGGTGTTCCAGAACTATTCCCTCCTGCCGTGGCTCTCCACCTACGAAAACGTCGAGCTGGCCGTCTCCAGCGTGCGACCGACGTGGACGACCGAGCAAAAGCGCGAGCACGTCGTGCGTTACCTGGAAATGGTCAACCTGGGGCACGCCTTGAGCAAACGCCCGAGCGAGCTCTCGGGCGGCATGCGCCAACGCGTGGCCGTAGCGCGTGCGCTGGCCATGAACCCGGACGTACTTCTCTTGGACGAGCCGCTCTCCGCGCTCGACGCGCTCACGCGCGCCTCGCTCCAAGACGAGCTGGTGCGCATCTGGGAGAAAGAAAAAAAGACGGTGGTGCTGATCACCAACGACGTGGACGAAGGCTTGCTCTTGGCGGATCGCATCGTGCCGCTCACGCCGGGCCCGGGCGCCACCTTGGGCCCCTCGTTCCCCGTCAACATTCCTCGACCTCGTGACCGCCGAGCCATGAACCACGAGCCCGAGTTCAAAAAGCTGCGCAATCAGGTCATCCGCTACTTGAGCGACGTGCGCGCCGAGCGGCAGTCCGAGTCACCCATTTCCGAGCTGCGGGCACGAACCGTCGCCAAGGCCGTCTGAACGTTTGGAGGAGCACAATGAGCTCATACGTCGAGTTCTTCGAGGTCAAGAAGGTGTACCCCACGCCCCGGGGGCGCTCGGAGGTCGTCGTCGTCGACCACTTCAACCTCAAGATGAAGCAGGGCGAGGTCGTCGCTTTGCTCGGGCACTCGGGCTGCGGCAAGTCCACCGTGCTCACCATGGCCGCGGGGCTGAACCCGATCAGCGGTGGCGGCATCATCGTGGCGGGCCGCGAAGTCACCACACCTGGTCCCGACCGTGCCGTGGTGTTCCAAGCCCCGTGCCTTTTGCCGTGGTTGGACGCTTTGGGCAACGTGATGCTCGGCATCGAGGAGCGCTTCCCGCAGCGGTCGGCGAAAGAGCGTCGCGAGCACGCAGCGCGCGTGCTCGACCTCGTGGGGCTCGCGGGCTCTCACGGTAAGTACCCGCGTGAGCTCTCGAGCGGCATGCAGCAGCGCGTGGGCATCGCCCGCGCGCTCGCGCTCAAACCGAAAATGCTCCTCTTGGACGAGCCGTTCGGGATGCTGGATTCACTCACCCGCATGGAGCTGCAAGAGGTGCTGCTCGGGCTCGTCGAGCAGGAGCGCATGACGGCGCTCATGGTGACACACGACGTGGACGAAGCGCTCTTCGTGGCCGACCGGGTGGTGATGATGACGACGGGTCCGAACGCGCGGGTGGGCGCGATCATCGAGCTGCCCTTCGGTCGACCACGCGTCCGCGCGGACGTTCTCGACCACCCGGAGTACTACGTTCTTCGCGAAGAGCTCATCGCTTTCTTGGAGGCGCAGGAGCCCGAGGGCGCCCGCGTCAAACCTCGGGAAGCCGAAGGACGCGACGGAGGCCCCGAAACGCCGAGTCGTCCCGACGTGGCCGCCTGAGCGCGCGTACAAACGGGCCCCGCACATCGCGGGGCGCTTCACGCGCCCCGGAGCGCCTCGGTGAGTCGCTCCAAGCGCCGCTTTGCGCGCAAGGACGGCACGCGGCTCGCCGCGCGGTCGACCAGCGCATCATCGATGGCGTCGTCCAGCGTCATGAGCTCGTGCTCGGGGCACAGCGTCCAGAACGGAGTCTCCGTCGGGTCGAGATCGGAGCGCAGTCCGCGAACGAGCTCGCGCGCGAGCCCCAAGTCGACGTCCGTCACCAGCGCTATCCAATAGCTCGAAAGGCGCGGGGTGAGCAGCGGCACCTGTAGGGTGACGGGGTGCTTGTCCATGTGCTCCGCGACGCGCAGCAGCGTCTCGAGGTGGCTCAGGCGCTCGGGGCCGG
This sequence comes from Pseudomonadota bacterium, assembly GCA_023432025.1. Taxonomy (GTDB): domain Bacteria; phylum Myxococcota_A; class Polyangia; order Polyangiales; family Polyangiaceae; genus NIC37A-2. Next base: position 12,068 of record JAEYVE010000008.1, on the reverse strand, counting down.
GTAGGTCGTACACACCAGCACGCTCGGAAGGCAGCTCCAGAGCGCGCACGAGCGCGTACACCACGTCCTCTACGGCGACGGGCCACGAGTGGTTACCGAGCCAAGTCGGCAAGACCATCGCCGGCAGTCGCCGCGCCAGATCGTGCACCATGGTCCAGCTCGCGCTGCCTCTTCCGATGATCATGGCGGCGCGCAGCTCGAATACCGGAACCGGGCCCAGTCGAAGCAGCTCACCACAACGCAGGCGGCTGCGAAGGTGCGGCGAGGTCGCCCCCGCCGGAGCGACACCCCCCAAGTACACGAGCCGCGACACCCCCGCCTCGGAGGCCGCATCACGAAATGCCTGTGCCGCTCGCGCCTCGCGCACCGGGTAGTCGCCGCTGGCTGCGACCGAGTGCACCAAGTAGTACGCGGCTTCGCAACCCTCCAGCGCGCTCACGAGTGACGCACGATCCGAGACGTCGCAATACGACCACTCGCGGTCCGGATCGACGCGACGCGCGCGTGTGACGTTGCGTGTCGTCGAGCGAACGCGATATCCGGCGGCGCGGAGCGCCGGATACAAGTGAAGCCCCACGAAGCCCGTCGCCCCCGTCAGTAGAACTCGCCTCATCCCTCGAAAGACTGCAGCCATCGGAGCGCGGCCGCCCGTGCCACGGAGGACCAGCTCGCGTGCGGCACCCTGTCCGAGTCTTTGCGCGGCAAGGCAGACGCACCCAGGACAAAGTCATGTGGCGCTCGTTCTTTCGAGACGGCTGGGGTGATGTTGCCCTGCTGGCCGCGCCGTCCCTCTTGAAGGTGCTGCCGCCACGGGACGTGGAGCGCGCGCTGGTGCTCCTCACCAAAAACGCGCGTGACGAAGAACGAAAGAAGGAAGCCCTAGCGCAGCGTCGCGCTGCGCTAGCGCGCGCCCAGCTCGCGATTCTTCTCGACCCGGCGCGCTTTCGCGAGGCCCTCGCCGCCGAAAAGGCCGGCGCCCTGAGTGGGCTGCAGCTGCCGCCCCGCGAAATCGGCGCACGCCTCTTGCGGCTCTATTTTCACCAAATTTACGGCCCGCACGCGACGCTGCTCGAGCTGCGGTCCGCCGTGTTCGCGCAGAAGGACGGTGACCTGTGTTGGAGCGGCGGTTCTCTCTTCGTGGAGTGGGACCCGGCCTTCTTGGGAGCGCTCCGTGAGCTCTACGCCGGCTACTACGGCAGTGATTCGGCGCGCTTTCGACGCGCGCTCTCGCCCCTCGGGCTCGCCAGCGTGGAGGCCGAGCTTTGGCAATACTTCGGGCATGCGAGAACGGCGAGCGTCACGTTCGACCTTGCCGAGCTTCGTCGTACGTTCGTGGGGCTCTTGACCCGCTGCCGCGAGACCGGCGCGCACCTCCACCCGGACTTCGTGCCACTCGGTATTTACCTGGGCTGTCTCTACGAGCACCTTGCGACGTGCGGGGGCGCCCACGACGCGGCGGCCGCTTGGCGCGACGTGCAGCATCAGGCAAGTCGCACAGACGAGCTGGAGCGCGCCGCGCAAAGCGCAGCCTTGTGAGGGAAAGGCCTCGTGAGGAGAAAAAAGCGAGAGCGGGAGGCCGCTTGGGCTCTCCCGCTTCGCTCTTTCCCTGGGGCGTGGCCCGCTTCGTCAGGAGCCGTTTTCCGGCGCGGCGGGCAGGGGCGCAGGCGCGCTGTGCGAGTTCTGCTTGATGCGCATGCCGTAGAACGACCTCCACACGAAGAACGTCGACGCGCCAAAGCAACCGATGGCGAGCACGCGGACCAAGAGCGGGCTCTCCCCGAGCGAGACGGCAAGCTCGACCGCCAAGAGGCCGAACAGCGTAGTGAACTTGATGATGGGGTTCATGGCCACCGAGCTGGTGTCCTTGAAGGGGTCACCCACCGTGTCGCCGACCACGGTCGCGGCGTGGAGCGAAGTGCCCTTCATTTTCAGCTCCACCTCCACGATTTTCTTGGCGTTGTCCCAAGCGCCGCCTGCGTTCGCCATGAACACGGCTTGAAAGAGGCCGAACAAGGCGATGGCGATGAGGTAACCGATGAAGAAGAAGGGCTCGTAAAACGCGAAGGCGAGCGTCGCGAAGAACACGGTCAAAAAGATATTGAACATGCCCTTTTGCGCGTAGCGCGTGCAGATTTCCACGACGGCCTTGCTGTCCTCCGTGGACGCCGCGGTCACGCCGTCGAGCTTGATGTTGCGCTTGATGTACTCCACTGCGCGGTAGGCGCCGGTGGACACCGCCTGCGTCGAAGCACCGGTGAACCAGAAGATGACCGAGCCGCCCGCTAGGAGCCCCAAGAGGAAGGGCGGGTGCAGGATGGACATTTTGGTCAACGCGGACTGATCCGTCAGCCCTCGCGTGAGCGCCATGACCGTCGCGAAAATCATGGTCGTTGCGCCCACGACGGCCGTGCCGATGAGCACGGGCTTGGCCGTGGCCTTGAACGTGTTTCCTGCGCCGTCGTTCTCTTCGAGGAAGTGCTTGGCCTTCTCGAAGTCGGGCTTGAACCCGAACTTCTTTTCGACCTCCGCTTCCACGTTCGGCACCTGCTCGATGAGCGAGAGCTCGTAGACGGACTGCGCGTTGTCCGTGACTGGGCCGTAGGAGTCGACCGCGATGGTGACCGGCCCCATGCCGAGGAAGCCGAACGCCACCAGGCCGAACGCGAACACCGCCGGCGCCAGCATGAGCCCCTCTGCGAAGCCCGCGCTCACGTAGTAGGCGGCGCCCATGAGCACCATGACGATGATGCCCATCCAGTAAGCGCTGAAGTTGCCCGCCGTGAGACCGGCCAGGATGTTGAGCGAAGCGCCGCCCTCCTTGCTGGCCTCCACGCACTCCTGCACGTGCGCGGACTTGGTGGAGGTGAACGCCTTGATGAGCTCGGGGATGACGGCGCCTGCCAGGGTACCGCAGGTGATGATGGTGGAGAGCTTCCACCACAGCATGGTGTCCCCGCCCAGGTTCGGAATGAGCAAGTACGAAGCGGCGTAGGTGATGACGATCGAGACGATGGACGTGAGCCACACGAGGAACGTGAGGGGCTCCTCGAAGTCGAGGTGATCGGCCTTCCCCGAACGGCGGTACTGGATGAGCTCGTTCAGCTGGTAGGAAACGCCCGAGGCAATCACCATGAGGATGCGCATCACGAACAGCCACACGATGAGCGCTGCCTGAATGCCCACGTCGTGCACCGCGAGCAACACGAAGCTGATGAGCGCGACGCCCGTCACGCCGTAGGTTTCGAAGCCGTCCGCGGTGGGCCCCACGGAGTCTCCTGCGTTGTCACCGGTGCAGTCCGCGATGACGCCGGGGTTGCGCGCGTCGTCTTCCTTGATGTTGAAGACGATCTTCATGAGATCCGAGCCGATGTCGGCGATCTTGGTGAAGATGCCGCCGGCGATCCGCAGCGCGCTCGCGCCGAGGGACTCACCGATGGCAAACCCCAGGAAGCACTTGTAGGCGACATCGCTCGGGATGAAGAGCAAGACCACGAGCATCAAGAGCAGCTCCACGGAAATGAGCAGCATGCCGATGCTCATGCCGGCCTGGAGCGGGATTTGGTAAACGTCGTACGGCTTGCCTCTGAGCGCCGCGAATGCCGTCCGCGAGTTGGCGAACGTGTTCACCCGAATGCCGAAGGCCGCCACCGCGATGCTGCCGGCGATGCCGATCAGGCTGAAGAGCAGAATCAGCGAGATTTCGCCGACGCTCTTTTCGTACATCAGACCGAAGTACGCGATGATCACCGCTCCGATGAAGGCCCACAGCACGCCGATGAATTTGAGTTGCGTGAACAGGTAGGTCTTGCACGTCTCGTAGATGAGCTCGGAGACCTTCCGCATTTCCTCGTGAACCGGCAGGTTCTTGAGCTGGCGCGAGGTGTACAGGCCGAAGAGCAGCCCCAGAAAGCAGACGACGATGCCTCCCAAGAGGAGGGTGTGGCCGTCCGTCCCCAACATTTGGACCTGACTCAGGTCCGGAAGGGCCAGGTCGAACTCGCTCTTGATGTGACCCGCCTCGGGGGCGGCACCGGTAGGCAACGTGGTAGCCAGCATTTCAGGTGTACTTTCCGTTTCTTGTCCCGCAAAAAGCGCACACTTCGTCGTTTCGCGTTTGTCAGGGCGGCTCACTCAGGATGCAAGCAATGCGTCCGAACCAGCGCGGAGCAGCTACTAGGCCCTCTCCGAAAAAGCCAAGTTGCGGACTTACGGCGCCCGAGGAGGCTCGTTGAACCCCCGAAGGTGAAGGTCCTTCTCCTCACCATCGCGGGTGTCCGAGCTCGTCACTTGCCGGCGCTCCCCGCGCCCGTCTTTGCCCGGTCCAGCCGCTCGAGAACGGCGGGCAGCGCGTCGGGCGTGACCGAAATGGAGTCGATGCCGAGGTCGGCGAGGAAGGTCGCGAACTCCGCGTGGTCGCTCGGCGCCTGGCCGCAGAAGCCCACCTTGCGTCCGCGCTTTTGGGCTTTCGTCACGACCATCTCGATCATGCGGCGCACGCTCGGATCGCGCTCGTCGAACACGTGCGCCAAAGACTCCGAGTCTCGGTCCACACCGAGCGTGAGCTGGGTGAGGTCGTTCGAGCCGATCGAAAACCCGTCGAAAATTTCGGAGAACTCATCGGCCAAAATGACGTTGCTCGGGATCTCGCACATGACGTAGACGAGGAGCCCCTGCTCGCCTCGCACGAGGCCGTTTTGCGCCATCTCACGCAGAACACGGCGCCCCTCGTCGAGGGTGCGGCAGAAGGGGATCATCACCGACAAGTTGCTGAGGCCCATGCGCTCGCGGACGCGACGCACGGCCGCGCACTCGAGCGCGAACGCCTCGCGGTAGCGCGCGTCGTAGTAGCGTGAGGCGCCCCGAAAGCCGATCATGGGGTTCTCCTCGGCGAGCTCGAAGTCGGCTCCGCCCACGAGACCCGCGTACTCGTTCGTCTTGAAGTCGCTGAAGCGCAGGATGACGGGGCGAGGAAAGAAGGCTGCGGCGATCTGCGCCACGCCGCTCGCCAGGCGCTCCACGAAGTAGTCCGACGGCGGCTCGAAGCCCGCCGCACGACTCAGCACCTCGTGGCGCGACGAATCACTCTTCACGCGCTCGGGGTGGAGAAGCGCCATGGGGTGCACCCCGATCCACGACGAAATGATGAACTCCATCCGCGCCAGCCCCACGCCTGCGCTCGGCAGCTGACCTGCACGAAAGGCCATCTCGGGGCTGCCCACGTTCAGCATCACCGGTACGCGCGGGCGCGGCAGGAGCGCCGGATCGATGACCTCCTTTCGAAAGGCGAGGATGCCCTCGTATACCGTCCCCAGCTCGCCGTCCGCGCAGCACACCGTAACGTCTTCGCCCGTCGCGAGCTCGGTCGTCGCCGTGCGGGTTCCGACGATGCAGGGGACCCCGAGCTCACGCGAGACGATGGCGGCGTGACACGTACGCCCTCCTTGATCGGTGACGATCGCGCGGGCTCGGGCCATCACGGGCTCCCAGTCGGGATCGGTCATGGCCGCCACCAGCACCTCTCCGTCACGAAACTCGGCGAGCTCCGAGGGTGACTTCACGACACGCGCCGGTCCCGCGCCGATGCGTTCACCCACGCTGACGCCTTGCACGCGCGCCTTGCCCGACTCCTCGAGCGTGTACTGCTCGAAGCGCTCTTGCTTGAGCGAGTGGACCGTCTCGGGCCGCGCCTGAACGATGAACAGCTGCCCGGTCTGGCCGTCTTTGGCCCACTCGATGTCCATCGGACAGGGGCGTCCCGCTCGCTCGGAGTAGTGCGCCTCGATGCGACCCGCGAGGCGCGCCAAAGTGAGCACCTCGTCGTCCTGGAGCACGAAGCGGCGACGTTCGGGCTCCGGCACCGGCTCTTCCACGACGCCTTCCGGGGCGTAGACGGTGCGAAGGCGCTTGTCCCCCAAGGTGCGGCGAAGGAGCGGGCGAAAGCCCTGCTCCAAGGTCGGTTTGTGCACCAGGAACTCGTCGGGCGTCACCCGCCCTTGCACGAGCGACTCCCCGAGGCCCCAGGCCCCCGTCACCAGCGTCACGTCGCGGAACCCGGACTCGGTGTCGAGCGTAAAAACGACGCCCGCACACGCCAGATCGCTCCTGACCATCTGCTGCACACCGACGGATAGGGCCACGGCGCGATGGTCGAAGCCACGCTCACGCCGGTACGAAACCGCGCGATCCGTAAACAGCGACGCCATGCATTGTCGAATGCGCGTGAGGACGGCGTCGATGCCACGCACGTTGAGGAACGACTCCTGCTGTCCGGCGAACGAGGCGCCCGGAAGGTCTTCCGCCGTGGCGCTGGAGCGCACCGCGACGTCGACGTCGGCGCGCTCCAGCTGACGCGACAGCTCGTCGTAAGCGCGTCGCACGGCGTCCTCCACCTGCGCCGGCAAAGGAGCGCGCGTCACGAGCTCGCGCGCCGCCCCCGCCACGCGCGCGAGCTCCGAGACGTCGCCAGGCGCCAGGCCTTCCAACGAGCGGAAGACCTCGTCGCCCAGACGGGCTCCCTCGATGTGGAGGCGAAACGCCTCGGTGGTCACGGCGAACCCCGACGGAACGGGGACCCCCGCCTCGCTGAGGTGTCGGTGAAGCTCGCCGAGCGACGCGTTCTTCCCGCCCACCCAGGCAACGTCGTTCAGAGTGATGTCACGAAACCAAAGGACGAGGTCTCTGACCATGCGCCTTCCGCTGCAAGCGCCGCGCCGAGCGGGTGAACCCACGAAGTGAGGCCAATCCAAGTGATCGAGCGCTCGGGAGAGCGTCTCATTTGCCTCATGCCGGGCTCTCGAAGTCTCGTTTCGAGCGCAAACGACGCCGCCGCCGTTCCCGCGGCGCGCTCAGTGCGTGTAGCCTTTCGACGTCGAAGCGATGGGTCGCTTCGCACCACCAGGGACGGGAGCGTGAGCGGACCGGGTCAGCGTTGGGTATTTCTCGGGATCGGCATCGGCTCGCTCTTGGGCCTCACCGCGCGCTACGCGCTGCCGCACGAGGCTCTCGGAGTCGTCGTCGACTCGCTCGCAGTGCCGGTCGGCCAAATCTTCCTGCGTCTCTTGTTCATGCTGGCCGTGCCGGTCGTGTTCGCGGCGCTGGTGGTGGGCGTGGCAGAGCTCGACCTGAAGAGCCTGGGAAAGATCGGCCTGCGCACGCTCGCGCTCACGGTGGTCGCCTCGGGGACCGCCGTGGTGCTGGGCCTCTTTCTCGTGAACGTCGTCGGGCCTGGCAGGGGTCAAGCGGACCTGCGGGAGCTCGCGACCCGCTTGGCGGCCTCCCGCCCCGCCATCGAGGTGCCCGAGGTATCCGGGGCGTCGCTCTTGGTCACCATGGTTCCCGACAACCCAGTCAAGGCCGCGGCCAGCGGCGACATGCTGGGTCTCATCGTGTTCTCCCTCTTGTTCGGCGTCGCGCTCAGCCAAGTGAAAACAACGGGGGCAAAGCGTCTGGGCGAGGTCGTGCAGGGGCTCTTCGACGTGAGCATGTACCTGCTCGAAGCCGTGCTGCGCCTGGCGCCGGTGGGCGTCGGCGCGCTCTTGTTCGTGACCTTCGCCACCGTGGGCTTCGACGTTCTGGCCAGCATTGCCGTTTACGTGGCGGTCGTGGTGGGGGCCATCGTCATTCACCTGTGCGTCACCTACCCGCTCCTCCTCGTCGTGGTAGCGCGCCGCAGCCCGCTCGAGTTTTTTCGTGCGGTACGTCTGCCGATAGAAACGGCCTTCGCCACCGCGTCTTCGAGCGCCACCTTGCCCGTGTCCCTCGAGGCCGCGGACAAGGAGCTTCGGCTGCCTCGCCCGGTGGCCCGCTTCGTGCTCACGGCCGGCGCCTCGATGAATCAGAACGGTACGGCGCTGTTCGAGGGCATCACCGTGCTCTTCATCGCCCAGTTGTTCGACGTCGACCTCACGCTGGCCCAGCAGGCGGTGGTGATGGTCATTTGCATCCTGGGCGGTATCGGCACCGCGGGCATCCCGGGGGCCTCCCTGCCGGTCATCGCGATGATTCTGGGAATGTTGAACGTACCGCCGGAGGGACTCGCTTTGATCTTCGGCGTGGATCGCCTTTTGGACATGTGCCGCACCACGCTCAACGTGGTGGGAGATCTGGTGATCGCCGCCTGCGTGGCACACGGCGACTAACCGAGCGCGCCAGGGTTCTCTCTCTGCTTCACGGCTGAAGGCCCGGCTTCACGCGGTCGTATTCCACGCGGAAGACTCCGCCGCGCGCCTTCGCGTGTGGTGCCGCCAGCCACGATGACGAGCAGCCCAGGTCCTTCAGGTTCGGACGAAGAACGGCCCGGCGAGTGCACAGTGCAACTCTTCGCTGGACCGGAGTCACGCGCCTGGGGGCCACGCCGTCTGCTCGTCGTCTTGTGGGCGACGACGTGGCTGCCGGTCGCCGTGCTGGACCTCTTGAGCAAAAATGGGCTTCGGCCGGAGTCTTTCTTCCGCGACGCGGCTGCGCACGCGCGTCTCCTGGTTGCCCTGCCGCTCTTTCTGCTTGCGCGCCCCTTGGTCGAGACGCTCCTCGCTCAAGCGGTCCGCGGCGTATTCCAAGCCGGCCTGGTGCACGCCGAGGCTCAAACGCACATCGCCGAAACGTTGCGACGCCGCGCCAGACGAATGGCAAGTCCGTTCGGGCTCCTGCTCCTCGTGGTGCTCGCGGGCGCCCTGTCGTTCGTGGACTTCCGTGTAGGCAGCACGCGCGGCGAGCTGACTTGGCGCACCGACGGACACGGCCTCTCCCCGGCCGGCCTCTGGTACTTTTTCTTCACGAACACGTTCTACCGCCTGATCGTGCTCCGCTGGGTCTGGGGCTTCGGCTCCTGGTTTGCGTCCATGTGTACGTTGGCGCGCGGCCTTCGTCCGGATCCGCTGCATCCGGACCGACAGGGTGGCCTCGAGCGCCTCACCACCTCGCACGCCTCGTTCTGCCTCGTTCTGTTCGGCGCCTCGAGCGCGATCGCGGGCGCCTTCATCAACCAAGTGCTCTATCGAGGAGCCACTTTCGCCTCCCTCCGGCCGCTCATGGTGGCCACCGTCGTCTTGTTGCCGCTGCCGGTGCTCGTCGCGCTGCTGCCCTTGGTCCTTCCGCTTCGACGCGCGCGTCACGACTTGCTCACCCGCTACGGGCGCGTCGCCGCGGAGCAGGAACGCGCTTTCGCCGACTACTGGTTTTCGCCGCGAACCAAGACCCCGCACGAGCTCTTGAAGAGCGAGGACTTTTCGGCGGCGGCCGACCTCGGCACCAACTACCAAGTCGCGCTCACCATGCTGCCGTTTCCGCTGCAGCGTCCGGCGCTCGTCGCCCTGCTCTTGGGCGCGGCCTTGCCCATGCTCCCCGTGCTCTTGCTCCTCATGCCTACGGCCGAGGTCTTGAAGGAGCTCTTCTCGTTCTTGTGAGCGTTGCCTTCGTCAGCGCCCCGCGAGCATTGCCTTCGTCAGCGCCCCATCAGCGACCGAGCGCGTTCTCGAACGCCGTCCACAAAGCGCGCACGGTGGAGAAGCGCTGCTCCGTTTCGATAGCCAGCGCTTGCTGGACCCACGCGTCCACCTCGCGAGGCAAGTCAGGCCGCAGCTGGTGCAGGCTGGGGCGCGGCCCCGTGGTCACCGCACGCAACAGGTTCGGCAGGTTGCCGGAGTCGAACGGTGTTCTCCCGGACAACGCCCGAAAAATGAGGACGCCGAGCGCGTACACGTCGGCGCGCGCGTCCACGCTCTCCCCACGCCACGTTTCGGGCGCGACGTAGCTCGGCGAGCCGGGAATGATACCCGTTGCCGTGAAGCCGCGCAGGCGCGTGAACTTGGCAAAGCCGAAGTCCAAGAGACGCACGCCGTCGTTTTTGGTCACGAAGACGTTCGCCGGCTTCAAGTCGCGATGCACGATGCCCATGTCGTGCGCGGCTTGCAGCGTGAACACGATGGGCTCGAGGAGCTCGCTCAGCATGTCTGGCGTCACCACGACGCCGCGCTCGGCCAGCTCGTGCAAGTAACGCTCGAAATCCAGCCCGTCCAAGAGCTCCATGACGAGGCAGAGACCACCTTCGTCCGTCCAGCGTTGGTCGTAAACGCGCACGGCCGCGGTGCCGGACAAAGACGTCATGGCGCGCGCCTCGCGGAACATGCGCTCGCGCCAGTCGGGGTCCGCGGCGAACTCGTCCTTCAAAATTTTGATCGCCACGCGATCTCCATCCTTCAGGTCGAGCGCGGCGTAGACATCCCCTTGACCGCCCCGGTCGATGGCCCGCTCGAGGCGGTAGCGACCGCCGATTTCCTGCCCGGTGCGGTCGACGAATACCCTTTGGCTCATACTTCGATTACCTGCGCGCGGCGGCGCGCCGGGCAGAGTGTACCCGAGCGCTCCGCGCGACGCCCGGCTGAGCCTCCGAGACGTGGGAGCACCTCGCACCTCCCCGCGCATCGCACCCGCCGCCCGAGGGCGGCGTTCCCGCCAAAAGGCACAGAAAAAGACGACGCCCGCGGTGGGGTGCTCGTTTTGAGGTGTGAGTGCTTTCAGCGCGCCAGGATCGCGTCGAACGCCTCTTCGAACGCGCTGCGCAAGCCGCTCGGGTCCGTCGGTTGGTAGTACCGCGCCGTACCCCCGCTCGCGGCGTAGTCCGCCTTCGGCTCCGGTACCTGGTACTCACACTTGCTCTTCCATTCGTCGCCGAGCTCGGCGACGGGCTGTCCCGCTCCGGCGTTCGCCAGGCCTTGCAGGTACCAGGTGGGGTTTTCGTCCCCGACGCCGACCACGGTGACCGTGATGCCCGCGTCCACCGCGGCCTGAATCTCTTCGATGGCCACGTCGTGACCGCACTGCGGATCGCGATTCGCGCAGGTGTCGGGCTCACCGTCGGTGACGAGCAAAATGTCCTTTTTGCCCGTGACGCCGGAGAACAAGCCCCGCGCGTACGCCACGGCTTCTCCCACGGTCGACTCGCCCTTGGGGTCCTCTTGAGGCGTGGCTGCCGCCGCAGCAGCCGCGAGCGCTTCGGCGTTGTTCGAGGCCGCGGCGAGCTCGACGTTGTCGAGGCTCGGGCACGTGTTGTCCGTCGCGGTGAAGCCGACGAGACCGATCGAGAACTTACTTTCGTTCTCCGCGACCGGACCGCCGCTTTCGAAGAGCGCCTCGCGCACCAAGTCCCAGCGCGAGGTCGAATCGCTGCCTTGCTCCCAGCCGCTCGCCATCGAGCTCGAGCGCTCGATGAGCAGAATCAAAGTGCCACCTTTGCCGCTCGTCGATGACCCGCCCGAGCCGCCGGTCGATCCACTGCTTGCGCCGGTGCCGGTGCCGCCGCTCGAGTCTTCGCCTCCCTGACCACCGAGGCTGCCTCCCACGCCGTCCGAGCCGCCCACGGAAGACGCGCTACCGGTCGACGTCGCGCCGGTGCCGCTCGGCCCCTGATCGACGACGACGAGTTGATCACCCGGACGATCGCAGCCGACCAAAGCCGCGAGAACGAAGGACGAAACACCGAAAGTGAGGAAGGAACGGAGACGTGTCACGGGCGGGACCATAACACGACGTCCGCGCACCCAAGCAAACGCGCGCGTGCGGGATTCGTGGGGTCGAGGAGGCGCCCCCCTCGTGCATGCAGAGGGAAAAAAGACCGCACGACCAAACTCTTTGCACACGCTCTCGACCGAGAACGCCGGGCCCGCCAAGCTCCGCGCATGTTCGGTCGATTGGCCTGGTCCGTTGTTCTGGCTTCGCTCGGCTTGGGCGCTTTCGCGTGCTCGAAGGAACAGAACGAAAAGGACGCTGGGGCGCCGAGCGGCGGCCACGCAGGCGCCTCGGGCACGGGCACCTGTCGCACGCACCAAGCAGCCTGCGAGCTCGTCGAGTGCTCACCTCCGCTCGAGCTGGGCCTGCACGAGCCGCCATGCACGCCGCTCACCTTCAGCAGCAATCCGCCGACGTCCGGCACGCACTACGACGTTTGGGCTGCCTTCGAAATCTACGAACGCCCGGTGCCTCGGGGCTTTCTGCTGCACTCGCTCGAGCACAGCGGCGTGGTGCTCTCGTACAACTGCGATTTGGCAGCGGCGGCGGGTGTGGATTGCGACGAG
>JAEYVE010000184.1 GCA_023432025.1 Pseudomonadota bacterium | reverse complement strand
TGGTTGCAAATGTTGTTGCTCGCTAGGGGCGCGAAGTAGCGGAAATCTACGGGGATTGGCGTCGAGATCCCGCCCGGGCGGTGGCAGTGCGAGCAGTTCGAATGGAAGTACGAAAGCGTTCGCTCCTCCAAGCTGCGACCCACGTCCGGAGGGCTCGCCAGGCGCTCCAGCGACTCCGCCGGCTCGTCCGGCGCGGTGACTCCGAAGAGACCCGCTTCCATCCAAGCTCGCAGTTGGTTGTCGATCACGTCGCCGAAGTCTCCCGGACGGTTCAGCTGCGCTGAATACAAGCCGAGCGAACGTCCCGCCGCGTTGTGGCATTGGGTGCACTCGATGCGCGACGGGTAGGAGTGGGTGTGTGTGACCGCTTGTCCCTCGGCGCTCGTGACCGCCCAGTCGTGCGTTTCGGAGTCCATTCCCTCGAGCAGCACGCCTTCGGTGCCGGCGGCGTTCCACCGGTACGAGTACCCCTGCCAAGACTCCGGATGGGTGTCGTCCGCGAGGCGCTTGACCAAAAACCGCGTTTCCACGGGGAAGCTCGTGGCGGGATCTCCCTGGGTTTTTTCCAGGTAAAACTCCTTGATGAGGAGGGTGCCGACAGGCAGCACGAAGGGGCCGTCGGAGACGTACTCCACCGTGCCGTTTTCAGGCAGCAAGACGTAGCGCTTCTTCAGCGCGCCGTCGCTCCACAGCGCCGAGTTGACGGAGAACGGAATGGCGGCGCTGACCAGCGAGCGCTTGCGCAGATCTTCGTAACAGCCTGTCGCCGACAACGTGGTGGGGAAGTTTTCCGCCGTATCCTCGGGGATGGCGCAGTCGCCGCGATCCCCGCGGGAAACGATGCCGCGAGGAAGCGTGGGGCTTCCGTTGAAGCGCCTCACATCGAGGGCATCTTTGGTGTCGCCCGAGAGCCACGCTGCGTGGACGTGGCCGTCCTCGTCGAAGGCGAGACGCGGGGCGCGCACGTCCTCCGTCGAAAATTGCCCGAGCGCCGCACCGAGCACGCGCCAACCTTCGCCGTGCCAGCGCGCTGCGAGCAAGCGATCCGAGCTGCCCCAACGTTCCCGCCAGAGCACCACCGGCACCCCACTCGGATCCAGCTCGAGCCGCGCATGGCTCGCCTGAGCGTCCAGCTCCACATCCAGCGCGGCGCCCAGCGGCTCCCATTCGCTCTCGCGCCGTGCCACCTGAACGTTCGTCGAAACCTCGTCGCCGTCGAGGTATGCGACGACGGGGCCGTCGTCCGTCCACACGATGCTCGGCTCCGCGGCGCCCGACGTGCGCGCGCGATCGAGCTTGCCGAGCGGAGCCCATGCGGAGCCATCCCACTCCGCGACCACGACGTCGTAAGCAGCGTCGACGATGGCGACCACCGGCTGACCTGCGTCGTTCAGCGTCAGATCGAGCTCGCGCAGGGCGCCACCTGCTCCGGCAAACGTGGTGCCGACGCGTTCCCACCCTTCGGAGGAAAACCGGCGCACCGCGACGGCGCCCGCGGCGCTCCGCGCCGCCACGACCGGCGTATCCCCGTCCAGCGCGAGCGAGGGGCGCAGGTCGGAGCCCGCGAAAATGCCGCTGTCGCCGAGGAGCGTCCACTTGTCGTTGGCGTAACGAGCCGCGTAGGCGGCTTCCGAGTCTCCGTCGAGCTCGACCCACAGCGCGATGACGCGTCCTTTCGAGTCCACCCGAGCTTCGACCGGGCGCGCGTGCCCCGAAACGACCGGAGGCTGTGAGAGAGCCTCCCAACCGTCGTTGTTTTGATGCACCGCTTGGAGGCGCCCGTTTTCGCGCGCGGCGATGACGATGACGCTACGGTCGGGGAGAACCCCGAGAGCCAAGCCGTCCGCCTCGCCCACCGCGTGGGGGAGCTCACCGCGCGGGGCCTGCCAGAGCGGATACGTGAACGACCAAGCATCCCCGGCGAACTCGTCTCCTCCGACCGAACGCAGCGTCGGCGCGACGCTGAGCGACAGCTTGGCGGGAAGCGCGGGAAGCTCGTTCAGCGTGAGAGTGACGCGGTGCCCCGTCGAGTCGACGCTGACCGCATGCTCCAACTCCGCTCCTGCCGACTGAAGGCGAAACGCCCCTCGGACCGTCCCTTCGTCCACTGGCGTCGAGAACTCGAGCTCGATGGGACGGAGCGCCCAAGCGTTTTCGTCGCCCGCCGCCGGGTGGTGTGCGACGAGCTCCAGCGGTTCTGCCTTGGCGCCCGCCGTGCCGCCGTCGTTCGCCCCACCCGTATTCGCGCCCCCGGAGCCCCCTTGTTTACTCGGAGGGGCGTCCTCGCTCGAACACGACACTCCACAGACGACCGCACAGAGCACGGCCAGGGAAGCAAGGCCAGCGTGTCTTTTCATCCCGTACACCACTAGCAAGAAAGGGTCCGGTTCGTCTCGTCACGCGACCCGGCGCGGCGTCGACGCCGCGCCCAAGCGAGGGCCACGAGCGCCGAGAGGCCCCATCCAGCTCCCGCCGAGCTGCCGCCGACGACCACGCAGCCGCAACCGCCCGAATCCCGAACGGCTCCCCCGTCCTGCGGGCGCCCGAGCACCTGGTCGGCCCCGCCGTAGCCGCCGGGGGGCAAAGGCTGAGGAGCCCACGTGTCCTGGAGGCCACCTTCACCGTTCGAGCCCCCGCCCACGCTCAAGAAATGCTGGCAGGAGCCGGCTACGCAGACGAGCCCGTTGGGGCAGAGCTCGCCCTCGTCCGTTTCGCCGTTGCAGTCGTTGTCCACGCCGTCGCACGACTCCACTTCCGGCTCACCAGGAACACACTCGAGCGGAACGCCACGACGGCAGGCCACCATCTCCACCGCGCAGGCGCCCACCCCGCACCGAAGCGTCGGGAGGCCATCGTCGATGAGGCCGTTGCAGTCGTTGTCCACGCCGTCGCACTTTTCCGTCTTGGGCTTGCCGGGGGAGCAGTCTTCCGCCTCGCCGTCGACGCACGCCGTACCCAGCGCCTTGCAGGCGCCCACGCCACACCACGCTTCCGTCACGTCATCGTCCGGAGCGCCGTCGCAGTCGTTGTCTTGGCCATCACAGAGCTCGAGGGCGCCCGGATAGCTGTCGGCGGAGAGGTCGTCGCAGTCCCCTCCTCCGTTCGGGCAAACCGGGGATTCGATGAGATCGAGCGCGGCGTCGCACCAGCCGTCCCCGTCATCGTCACACCCATTGTCGACCACCCCGTCGCAATCGTTGTCCTTGCCGTCGCAGACTTCCTCCGTCGGGTCGAGTGGGATGCAGCTGGACGGCAGGCAGGACGTACCCGTGGTGCGGCACTCTCCTTGGCCGCATTGAGAAACGGGGAGCCCGTCGTCCGGCACGCCGTTGCAGTCGTCGTCCTGTCCGTCACACACCTCGACGCCGGAGCCGCCGGGAATGCAGCTCGCCGGATCACAGGTGCTGCCCGTGCGGGCGCACGCGCCCACGCCGCAAGTGGCGAGGGGGATGCCGTTGTCGACCACGCCGTCGCAGTCGTTGTCCAAGCCGTCGCACACTTCCTCCGACGACGGACCTGGCGTACAGCTCGACGCCGCGCACGTCGTGCCGGTCCGCGCGCACACACCGCGGCCGCACGCAGCGAGCGGCACCCCGTTGTCGACGACGCCGTCGCAGTCGTTGTCCAAGCCGTCGCACACTTCCGCGCGAGCGGGTCCCGGAGTGCAGTTCTCGCCTTTGCCGTCCACGCAGCCCGTTGCAGGGCGCTTGCACTCCCCGAGCCCGCACGTGGGCTCCGGCACGTCGTCGTCCTCCAGCCCGTTGCAGTCGTTGTCGACGCCGTCGCAGATTTCCACGGCGCCGGGGTGCGTCACCCCCGACGTGTCGTCGCAGTCTCCGCCGCCCAGCGGGCAGGCGGGTGAGCTACCGCTGTAGCCCATGGCGGCGTCGCAGTAGTCGTCGTTGTCGTCATCACAACCTTCGTCGACCGTGCCGTCGCAGTCGTTGTCCCGGCCGTCGCACGTTTCTGCGGTGACCGCCCGCGGGGTGCAGGTGTTGTTGGTGCCGCCCGCGCATGCGGGCACCGAGTTGGCGCACTCTCCCACGCCGCAGGTGAGGTTGGGCAGACCGTTGTCCGTGTTGCCGTCGCAGTCGTTGTCTCTGCCGTCACACACTTCCGGGGCGGCTTGTCGAATGGGCACGCATAAGAGCGAGCCGCTCGTGCACCTCTGCCGACCCGCCGAGCACTCCCCCGGCACGCCGGTCGTGCACGCGTCGTTCTCGTGCACTCCGTCGGTCAGCTCCGTGGCGTCCCCGTCGCAGTCGTTGTCCACGCCTTGGTTCAGACACGTTTCCGCGCTGGCCGTGACTGTGGGCACGCACACTACGCTGCCTGCCTGACATGCCCACGTACCCGCCGAGCACACACCGGGCAGCCCCGTCGTGCACGGTTCGCCCGCGTGTACGCCAGCCGCGTTCAACTCGGTGGCGTCCCCGTCGCAGTCGTTGTCCACGCCCACGTTCGCGCACGTTTCCGTGCCGGCGGTGTTCGTTTGGCTGCAGACCACGACGCCTCCGCTGCACGCGCGGGTGCCGGCGTTGCAAATGCCCGGGAGCCCCGTGCTGCACGCGTCCCCGGGGCGTACGTTGTTGGTGAGCTCGGTCGCGTCACCGTCACAGTCGTCGTCGGTCCCCAGATTGGCGCACGACTCCACTCCAGGCGTGCCCGGGGTACAGTTTTGAGGGACGCCGTTCATGCACGACGCGGCGGTGCGCTGACAGATGCCGAGGCCGCACGTGCTGGCAGAAATATTGTCGTCCGGCGTGCCGTCGCAGTCGTTGTCCAAGCCGTCACAAATTTCCGGCGCGCCAGGCCGCGTCACGTTGGACGTGTCGTTGCAGTCTCCGCCACCGAAGGGGCACACCGCGGGCGTGCCGACGGTCGTCATGCCCGCGTCGCAGTAGTCGTCTCCGTCGTCGTCGCAGCCTTCGTCCAGCTGGCTGTTGCAGTTGTTGTCCAGTCCGTCGCACCGCTCGGCGCTGGCCGCCGTCAGCTGGCGACAAATGGCCTGCCCCCCCGAGCACGCTCGCTCGCCGGGGCCGCACACCCCGGCCAATCCCGTGGAGCAGGCGTCGCCCTCGTGGACGCCGTTGGTGATTTCCGTCGCGTCGCCGTCGCAGTCGTTGTCCACGTTCAGGTTCGAACAGGTCTCGGCCGACGCGGCGGTCGTCTGCACGCACGTGGCCGCCCCACCCACGCACTGCGACGTGCCCGCCGAGCACACCCCGAGCAACCCGGTGGAGCACGGAGCGTTCAAATTGACGCCGTTGACGATTTCCGAGGCGTTGCCGTCGCAGTCGTCGTCCATGCCGTAGTTGGCGCACGTTTCCGTCGTCGGGCTGCGTGTTTGGACGCAGACGACGGAGCTACCCTGACAGGCGTACGTTCCGTCGGAGCAAATCCCGGAGTTTCCCGTCGAGCACGCGGCGCCGGCGGTGATACCGTTCGTGAGCTCGTTCGCGTCGCCGTCGCAGTCGTTGTCGATGAGCTGGTTGCTGCACGACTCGACGCCCCCGGGGTTACAGGTGGCGCAGTTGTCGTTGCAGTCGCGGGGCACGCATGCGGCAGGGCTGTCGCTCGAGTAATACCCGTCTCCATCCGCGTCACGGCAAACGGCGATGGACAGCTGAGAAACCTTCGCGGGGCGATCGTAGGGGGACGTGGTGTAGTCGAAATACACCTTGTTACCCCAGCCGTTCAGCGTGGCCGTGCCCACCGTACTGGGCGCTTGCCAGTTGAAATCGCAGTAAACGTTCGTACCGCCGGTGAGGCGGTTCGTGTGCGTGAGCTCCGATGCGTAGGTGGTGGAGGGTGGATTGATGGCGCGCGTCGTTGCGTCCCGGGGGCTCAACGTTCCGCTGCTCGCCCAGATGTTGCACCCGCCGTGATCGCGCTCGTCGTCCGAAGTGATACGCATCCGAACACGGTTCGTTGAGCCCGCCAGAACCAGCGTGGGCGCGACGTCGAAGACCACCGTCGGTGCCCCGCGTGACGTATCGGAGTGACAGCCGGCTTGCGCGCAGCCCGTCGTCGTATGCGAATACTGGTTGGTTTGGATCCCCGTCGAGTAGGCGCCGGAAGGACCGACCGCGAAGAGCGCACCAACCGAAACCCCGAACGCAGCAACGCGACGGAGCGACCCACTGAGTCCGAGAGCAGTCATGTAGAGCACCGAGGAACGAGCCACACGACCACCGCTCCCTGGGAAAAAGGCAGCGAGCAGCGTAACTTTGGTCGCCTTTCCTGACAACGCCCTTCGAGCTCGATCCTCCGCAACCGAACCCCTCGACCAATCCGCACACAACCGGGCTCGCCAGTCTCGCAGGCGCGCCCTCACGTACCGAGCGGTTCGAGGCTCGGCGCGACTTGCCGGGACAGTTTCGCGCTCGGTGCTCTGTCGCGACGCCTTCCTACGTCACGACCACGTGCTCGGCGCGGGAATGTCGTGTCAGCGTAATCAGCGCTCGGCTGAGGCCTCGGAAAGGTCGTCTTCACCTGCGCGGCGACCGTTCGTCCACAGCTCCGCGCGCGGTGTCATTCCCTGAAACACGACCGCCACGCCGTGAAGCAGCCCGTCCTTGTACCTGCGACGGGCGAAGAATTTCCCGCTATCGTCCCATTCGTTCCAAACGCCGTCGCGCTTGTCGTCGACGAACTCACCTTCGGCGGCCTTGAACCCGTTCGGGTGATACTGCGTCCAGGGCCCCACCCGGAGGCCACTCTCGTAGCTGCCAACCTCGAGTAAACCGGCGCCGGTGCGGACGACCCAACGCCCCACGTAAAGGGGCAAACCTTCGCTCTGATCGATGAGGCAGCCGGCTCCCCCGGGTCCAGAGGGGCGAACTTCGATGGCGCGGCTGGGGGGCACACAGCGCAAGGGCGTGATGAGCGCTTGCACTCCTCGGTCCCGAATTCGGGGATCCACCTCGACGTCCGGCAAGCGGTACGACTCGAGCCCCCGAGGGTCCGCGGGCACGGCTTCGTCCGCCTCGAGGGGTCGTTGGGCGGCCCCACGCGGTGGTTCGGTCGCGCCGACCCGCGCCGCGCTTCCCAGCTCGGTGGACCGAGGCCGCTGGTCGGCCTCGACTGCGTCCGCTACCTCGCCGGACGAAGACCGTGTGACCTCCGACACGGCCCGCTCTCTCGACGCAAAGAAGGCCAGGATTCCGGCGGAAACGACGGACGCGACGAGTAGGCCAATCAGCGGGCCACGGCTCGGAGCTCGACTGACCATCGGCCTCAGTTTTCGAACGCGCCCTGCGTAATCCAGTCGTACAAGACCGATTGTGCGTCGCTCGACAGCGGATCCGTTTTGTCCGACGGCATACGCTCGCCCTCGTACAGCGCGGGCTCGGCTTCGCCGAACGGCGCGCCCACGTCCCCGGACGCCCGCAGCTTACGATAGAGGTAGCTCCGCGTGGGCAGCCCCGGACTCACCAGTGGCAGCGCGCCGTACGTTGGATCCGCGTACCCACTGGGGACGTTCACGAGCACCCCGTACACATAGCCGTGGCACTGGTTGCAGCGGGACTCGAGCAGGGGGCGAACGTCCGAGGCGAACGACGTGGACGTCACACCCTCGGCCGTGAGGCCCGTGCCCCCGAGATTTCCGCTGCGGTCTTCGGCGCGAACGCTGACGCGATACCGCGTACGAGGAGAGAGCCCCGTCACGAAAACGTTGGATGCTCCGAAGGGGCTGGTCGCGTTCACGTGGTCGATGAACGCGCTCCCCGTACAGTCGCCGTCCGAAACCTCGACACAGACGTGGAAACGAATTCCGGAGGCGTCCTCCGTGTCGTCCGTCGCCGGCGGCAACCTGACCGAGAGCCAGTCCGGCCGCGCCGGAACCAGCTCGAGCTCCGGGCTTCCCGACAGCAGCGGCGGCGCGACGTCGTCGGTCGCCGCTGGGGTTTTGCGGGTCAAGACTTCGGAGTTTTCGTCCCGATTCCCCACTTCGTCGCGCGCACGAACGAGCACGGTGTACTCGATGTCCGGCGCGAGCCCCAGGAGGTCCGCGGAAACGCGACCCGGCAGCGTCGTCAAGAACGGTTCCTTCCGCGTGTCCGGAGCCTTCTTCCCCTCGCGGAGGTAAACGTCGTAGCGAATGCGGGCGACGTCCGTGCGGTCGTCGCTGGCGGCTGCCCAACTCACGTGAAGGCTCGTGGGCGTCGTTGCTTCGGCCTCCTGCACGCCCGAGAAAACGGGCGAGGTGTCGTCCGAGGGCTCGGTGGTGGCGGCGAGCTCGACGACGTTCCCGTCCTCGTTGCCCGCAAGGTCCCGCGCACGCACGAGAAAGAAGTGCTCCGTGCCCGGCTCGAGGCCATCGACGACCCAACGCGTCACGCCGGGATCCGTGACCACGCGGGGAGCAAGCAGGTTGTAGGCCCCTCCCGCCGTGCCCACGTAAACTGCGTACACGATTTCACTGGAGGCCGTGGCGTCGTCGATGGCAGGAAACCAGCGCAGCTCGGCGCTCGTCGAGCCCGCCACCACGCTCCTGAGCCCGGCAAACTCGGGAGGGTTGCCCTCGGGCGTTTCCGTGGCAACGAGCCGCGTATTTTCGTCCTCGTTGCCGCTCTCGTCGACTGCGCGCACGCCGACGAAGAGCTCGCTCGCCGCAGGTTGCTCCTCGACGACCACGGAGGTGACGCCGGGCGTGGTCGTGAGAAGGGGCTGCTCGAAGGCTCGCTCCTCGTTGCTCGAGCGCGAGACGTACACGCGGTAGCGAAGCATGTGGCCCGGCGAAACCTCGTCCTCTGCCGGCTTCCATTGCACCAGCAAGCGCCGAGAGCCGAGAGCATGGGCGCCCGTGACACCCGCGAAAACGGGAGCCCCGTCATCCCCGGTCGACACCGTCACGGCGCGACGGTTCGCCTCTTCGTTTCCTTCTGCGTCCACCGCGCGCACGACGAAGCGAAAGCGCTGTCCCGAGCGGAGCCCCGAGACGACCACACTCGTCTCACCCGGAATGGAGACGGCGACGGGAGCGCTCGTATCCACGGGACCGTCCCCCACGCCCTGGTAAACCCGGTAGACGATACGCCGGCGCGGGGTCGTATCGTCCAGCGCCGGCCCCCAACGCAAACGCACCTCCCGATCGGAAAGAACCTCTGCCTCCGAGACGCCTCCAAAAACCGGAGGGAGCGACTGCGGAGCGTCATTGCGCGGTTCATCCTCCGACTCACCGCTGCACGCGGTCGCCGCGACGAGCGCGCTCGAAAGAACCCAGGCCGAGGCAACCTTGCGCATTGGGGGGCGAAGCTCCGGAGGAATGGCCGAGACCATACCTGTCCTCGAGCCGCCGCGTCCACGGTGAGCTCACGGCGACGCCCCCACCTCTGTCGATTCAGTCGCGCCGAGCCTCCGGCCCCCCAAGCGCGCTCAAGACGAAACGAACTGATGTTTGCCGCTCTTCGGCGACAACTCGAGCTTGCCCGTCACCTGCCGTCCCTCGAGCTCGAACGCGCAACGAACCCGTTGAGGGCCTCGACGGCTCCCCGGGCCTGGCCCGGTCCGCACACGTCGCGCGGCTCGCTGTCCCAGCGCCCGCTCCAGCTCGAGCACCTCCCGCCTCCCACCGAGAATGACCGGTGTCTTCTGGTGGATGCCTTCGGGGACGAAGTCGAGTAAGCGGCGGGCTCCCGTGGTGGCGCGGCCATCCGCCGCCTCGAACAGAAACGCCATGGGCGCCCCCTCGTACAGGTAGCGCAGCTTGCCTTCGGGTTGCTTGACGCTGCCGGGATAGAGGAACACGCCCCCCTTCAACAAGGTCCGGTGCACGTCGGCGACCATGGAACCCACGTAGCGCTGCGTGTACCCGCGTTGCTTGAGGGCTTCGACCCACTCGACGAGCTCCGGCGTCCAATAGGGCGAGTTCGCTTCATTGATGGAGTAAATTCCTCCGCGGAGCGGCAGGCGCACGTCGCTCTTCAGAAGGCACCACTGGCGATCCGGTTCGAGCCCGAAGATGTGCACGCTGTCACCGGTGCTGAGCACGAGCTCGGTGGTCGGCCCATAGATGACGTACCCCGCCGCCACGAGATCCCGCCCGCGCCGCAAGAAATCCGCGGTCGTCGGCACCACCGTGCGATCGGCGCGGGGGAGCACCGAAAAAATGGTGCCGACCGGAATGGCGCAGCCGATGTTGCTGGAGCCGTCCAACGGATCGGCGGCGACCAGGTAGGCGGCGTCGCGGTCCGGAAGCACGTGAGGCTCGGCACGCTCCTCGCTGACGAACGCCGCGCAGAAGGTGCTCTCCTCGAGTCGCCGCGCGAAGATCTCGTCGGCGACGCGGTCCAGCTCCTTCACCGAGTCCCCGCTTTCGTTCGCCTCACCCAGGACGCGATCGGCGCCTTGGTGCGTGGCTCGCGCCACCTGCTCGGAAATCTGCGCGCACGCGGCCGCGATTTCCTCGAGCAGCTGCGCCAAGCCGCCGAGGCGAGCGGGCACGCTCACCATGCTCTGACGCAAGAACGTCCCGAGCGTCAGGCGCGAGAGTCGATTCGATTGCAACTCCAGGTCGATCATCGTGTCCCCCTCCTCCGCGCCACGACGGCGCGCCGAGCATGAGCGCTCGTCGCCGCGGTCCGTGCCCTGAAGGCTCCGCCCCCTCGCCGCTGTCGCCACGAAATCGTTGCAAATCCGAGGCCAAGCGGACCCCGTGAATCTCTTCTGCCCCACCCGAGTTAGCCGCGCCACTTCATCGGCAACCCGGGACGACGAAACGCGCGCAAACCCCCGGGGCGACGCGCGCGGGCCAGCTCGAACGGGCACGAAGCCCGACGAGCGAGCCGTCGCGCGGCGTTCGCTCCCGTCTCGCGGTGGGACGGCGGTGCGCTCCGAGTCGAGACGCGCGGGCCGAAGCGCACGCCTGCGTCCGAAGCGCGTCAGGCGGACTTTTTGCGCCCGTGACCGAGCAAGAACTGCCCGTCATCGAACTGGTGCGGACTCAGCTCGCGCACCCCTTCGTCGCTCATTTCGATGACGCGCGTAGCGACGCGCGACACCATTTGACGGTCGTGGGTCACGAACACCACGGTGCCTTCGAAGCTGGCCAGACCGAGCGTGAGGGATCGAATCGCCTCGAGGTCCAAATGGTTCGTGGGCTCGTCCAACAGGAGCACGTTGGGCTGCGTGATCATCAGCTTGGCCAAGAGCAGGCGCACCGTCTCACCACCGGAGAGCACCTTGGTGGGCTTGAGCGGCTCGTCCTTGCTGAACAGGAGCCGGCCGAAGAGCGCGCGCAGGTTCTCCTCGTCGGCGTGGTTGTTCCACTGCCACAGCCACTTGTGAGCGGTCATGTCGCTCTTTTCGATCTCGTCGGCGTGGTCCTGCGGCATGTAGCCGACGTGCGTCTCGTAGCCCCATTCGATCTTGCCGGCGTCGGGCTTCACCTCCCCCTTGAGCATCTTGATGAGCGTGGTCTTGCCGATGCCGTTGGGTCCGACGAGGGCGATTTTGTCGCCGCGCATGATGCTCAGGTTGAAGTGACGACAGATGACCTTGTCGCCGAACGCCTTGTCGAGCGTTTCTACGCTGACGACCTGCTTGCCCGACGGACGCTTCTGATCGAAGCGAATGAAGGGCCGCGCGATGTTCGAGCGCTTGAGGTTGTTCAGCTCGTCCTTCTCCCGCTCCAGGACTTTTTCGCGGGACTTCACCTGGCTCGCCCGCGAGCCGGCGCGGAAGCGCTGCACGAACTCCTGCAGCGACTCGATACGCTTGGTGCGGGCGGCGTTGGCGAGCTCGAGCTTGCTGCGCGCCTCCGCCTTGGCGTCCACCATGTCGTCGTAATTGCCGGGGTAGACGATGATCGTTTCGTAGTCGATGTCCGCGATTTTGGTGGCCACCGAGTTCAAGAAGTGACGATCGTGGCTGATGACGACGAGCGTGCCGTCGTAGCCCTTCAAGAACTCTTCGAGCCAACGAATGCTGCCGATGTCGAGCGCGTTGGTCGGCTCGTCGAGCAGCAGCGCTTCTGGCTTGCCGAACAGCGCCTGCGCCAAGAGCACACGCACTTTGTCGCCACCCGTGAGCACGCTCACGGTCTCCTCGTGGAGCTCCTCCGGAATACCGAGGCCCTCCAGGAGCCCGGACGCTTCTGCCTCCGCCGTGTAGCCGTCCTCTTCGGCGATGGTCATTTCCAACTCGGCGAGGCGCACGCCGTCGTCGTCCGTGAGATCGGCGCCCTTGGCGAGCAGGCCTTCTTTTTCGCTGATGGCCTGCCACAGGGGCTCGTTCCCCATCATCACGGCGTCCAAAATGCGCGTCGACTCGTACTGGTAGTGATCCTGGCGCAGAATGCCCATTTTCTTGGGCCTCTGCACGTGGCCGGACATCGGCTCCAGATCTCCCTGCACGATCTTCATGAAGGTGGACTTGCCCGCCCCGTTCGGTCCGGTGAGGCCGTAACGCTCACCCTTGTTGAAGGTGACGTTCACGTTTTCGAACAACACCTGGGCGCCAAAGTTCATGGAGACGTCGTTGACGTTGATCATCGCGCGAAACTCTCTCTCCAAGGGGAAGCGGCGGACGGCAGCGTCCGCAAAAGTCGAGGCGGCAGCCGTCACCTTCACGGCGCAGAAGCCGGACGGCGCGCCCCGGCACGCCTCCTCGGGGCGCCGGAACGTAGCAGGCCCCCCGCACGGCGCTAGTGCGCCCGCGGGGTCAGGTGGATTTCCCCTATGTACGGGTGACCGCAGCAAAACGGTAAAGGCCACGCGACGTGAAGAGGCTCGAACCGGCCCCTTCAGGCCGCTCGGCTCTTCGCTGCGCCGCGCTTGCCAGGAGCGCGCGAGCGCTCCGTTTCGAGCCTCGGAACGCGGCCTGCGGGCGCAGCGTCGGTGAGCGCCGCCTCGCCCCGCGTCGCCGGGGCGGCTCGTTCCGCGTGGCCGGCGGCCGAAAGCAGGTGGCTCGCGTGACTTCGCGCCGAAGCGCGGCTGCCGCCGAGCATTCGCGAAAGCTCGTCCACCCGCAGCTCCCCCTCGACGCGAGCAACGAGGCTGAAAGTATTCTCTCCCGAGCTCTTCTGGACCACGAAGTGGCCGTCAGCGTGCGCGGCCACCTGCGGCCAGTGGGTCACGCACAACACTTGTCCAGAGCGAGCCGCCAAGCGCAGACGTTCGCCGATTCGCTCCGCGACGTGCCCGCCAGCGCCCGCGTCGATTTCGTCGAAGACGGAGAGGCCACCGCCGTGCCGTGACACGGCGCGCAGCGCCAAGAGCACCCGAGACAGCTCGCCGCCCGACGCGACGCGCCCAAGCGGTGCAGGCGCCTGCCCCGGGTTCGCTCGGAAGAAGAGCTCGACCGCGCTCACGCCGAGTGCCCCGAGCGCCGCCTGTGCGACGCGCACCTCGAGTGAGGCACCGGTGAAGCACAACGCCTCGAGCTCCGCCGTGATGGCCGCGCCCAGCCGCCGCGCAGCCTCGAGGCGCGCGCCGTGCAAAAGAAGTGCAACGCGCTCGACCTCCGCCCTGCGCTCGCGCACCTCGAGCTCCAACCGCGGCAGCTCCGCCTCGAGACCTTCGAGCTCGGCGAGCTCGCGCCCCAGCTCGAGCGCGAGCGTCTCGAGCTCCTCGGGTCGCCTGCGATGCTTGCGAGCCAAACGCTCGACCTCGCTCACGGTCTGCTCGATCGCTTCGAGCTCTCCCGACTCCAGCGCGCCATACGCCGAAAGCGAGCGAGCCGCTACCACCGCGCGCGAAAGCGCGTCGTCGATCGTCCCGAGCGCGTCGCGGAGCACCCCGAGCTCGCCGTCGACCTCTGCGCCGCTTGCTTCTGCACCCTCAGCGTCTTCGCGCAGCGCGGCGGCTCGCCCTCCCCCGAGAAAGCCGACGCGGCGAGCGAGCCACGCCACTCGCCCTTGTACCGCGTCGTCGCCATCGGCCAGCACCTGCACGACCTCGGCGCACGTCTCCCAAAGCTCGGCGGTTCCCCGCGCAGCGTCCAGGCGCCGCCTTGCCTCCGAGTACCCGCTGACCGAGGCGCCCGAGAGCTCGCTCAGCTGGTAGGAGAGGAAGTCTCGACGTCGCTCGAGCTCCGCTTGGCGCGCTCGAAGCGACTCGAGCCGCACCTCGACGCCGCGAAATTCGTCGTAGCTCTGCGAGAACGAAGCCACCTCTGCGGACAGGTCTCCCCAAGCATCGAGCGCCGCCAACTGCGCGGCGGGTGTACGCAACTTGTGGGACTCGTGTTGACCGCAGATTTCGACCAGCTCCTCGCCCACCTCCGACAGCACCCCGAGCGGAACGAGCCGGCCCTGAACGTAGCTGCGCGTCCGCCCGGAGCTCTCGAGGCGACGACCCAAGATGATTTCTTCTTCGAGCGGCAGATCGTGCTTTTCGAAGACGGACGCAAGCCGCTGCCGAGTTTCCCGTGAAGGCAAGAACACCGCCTCGACGAGCGCCGACGCCGCGCCATCACGCAAGCGCGCCCGACTTCGCTGCGCGCCGCGCAGAAGCTCGAGCGCGTCGACGATCACAGATTTTCCCGCGCCGGTCTCTCCGGTCAAAACGTTGAGCCCAGGGCGGAGCTCGAGACTGGCGGCTTCGACGACGGCGAGGTTTTCGATGGTGAGGTGGGTGATCATGGCCCACCGAGCATGAGGCGTCCCCGCCGCCGCTCGCTAGGTCAAGCAATGTCCCAGTGACATTTTTTGACCTAGCAAAGCACCCGGCATGGGAATGCTTGTGCGATCCCCCCCAACGGGCGCTTTCAGCGCCGCTCCGCCTTCTGGCGGGCCTCCGTAGCGGCCACCGCCGCGACGAGCTTCTTCAACGCCTCCAGCTGGTCGCGGTCGCTCCTTTCCATGGCCCGTCGCACGAAGGGCACTAGGAGACGCCAAAACCAGCCCACCGCGCGGCAGTCTGCGTGCAGACGCACCCTGGTTCCGTCTGGGCGCCGCTCGAAGACGTAGGCGTACGTGACGGTGATGCCTCCCTGCTGCGCCGTGAGCGAAAGGTAGCGCTCCCTATCGAAGCGCGTGATGGTGGCGGCGTGTGCTTGGCCGCGCGCGTCGTACGCGAGACGTGTGCCGGCACCGAGAGGCTCGCCCTTCTCCAGCTGGCGCAAGTTGTCCAACCCGAGCCAGTACGGCGCCGTGCGCAGATCCGTCACCGTGGCCCAAACCAAGTCGACCGCGTGCGGAATCGACACCTCCACCTCGAGCGCCATGGACAGCCTTTACCATGCGCCACAGCGCCCCAGCAGCGACGTCTCTACGCTTCACCGTAGACGGCGCTCTGCGAAGCACGGAAGATCCCAGCGTGGCCGCCCATCCCCCCCTCCCCTCGAAGACCCCTTCGAGCCTCTCCGCTGCAGAAGACGACGGGCCTCGCTCTCCGGTCGAGAGCCTCCTCGGGGAGCTGCAGAGCGCGCTTGCCGCCAAGCAACGCGACGCGCTCGCCGGCGTCCGAAACGTCCGCCTCGCCCTCGCCAACTACGAGCGGGCGCTCGAAGAGCGCCTCGTAGCCCAGTTCGCCCGCGATCACGCGCTTCGAGCGCCGAGCGCCGCGGGGCCCAGCGTCGAAGTGGCGGCGGACCGTCTCTGCCGCGCAGTTCTCGCGCTGCCCGAAGTCGCGAGCGTCGCGCCGGCGAACGCCGCGTCGGCGGCCGCGCCTTCGTCGCACGCCTTTCCCAAGGCGAACGAGCCACTCGGACCAACCGGCGAACCCACACCAGCCTCCGCGAGACCGGAAGCAGAAGGCGGCACGTCGTCCCTGCCGTGGCTCGAGAACCTGAGCATCGAGCGCAAGCTCGTGATCGTGGGCGCGCTCGCTGGGCGGCAGAAGCTCGGCGCGCTCCCCGAGTCCCTGGAAGGGCGCACCGAGTGGGTGGACACGGAAAGCGACGGCGCGCATGCCATCGGCAACCTGCCGCAGCGCATTCGCCAAGGTCGCGTAGCGGCGGTGGTCATCCTCGATCGCGCCGTACAACACAAGCACACCGAGCCCCTCGTCGCGGCGGCCCGCGCGCACGGGGTTCCGGTCGGGTTCGCGGGCAAGGGCGGCATATTGTCCATTCGCCGAGCCCTCGAGCGCATCGACGAACAGCTCAAATCTCGCTGAGCTGGCGCAAGAGCGCGAGGACGGCGCGCGTTTCCGCGAGGCGGCGAGCGGCGCGCCCCACCGCTTCGACCGAAATGTTCTCGCGACGCACGATGTCTCCGAGCGAGCCCCACGCCGCCTGCTTCTCGCTCGCTCCTTGGCGAGCTCCGCGGCTCCGCAGATTGCAGTAAATGTTCTTCAAGGGCAGCGCGGAGATGCCGCAGGTCGACAACGGGCGCCCGAGCGCGTCTTCGATGACCGTCAAGCTCGACTCGTTCCAAGCAGCGATCACGTCGCCCGGGCGACACACCTCGGCGAAGCGTTCGGCAAACTCCTCGGGCCCGAGCGCGGACGCAAGCTCCTCCTCCGTGAGCGCGTGAGCCTCGCTGGCGATCGGGTGCGGACGAAACGGCGTCTTCAGCACGGCCCGCAAACGCTCGTCCTCGCTCGCTCCGCTCCCCACACAGACGATGAACGGACGCTTCTCGCGCTTTCCTTCGGGATCCGGCGCCCCCTCCCCGTACGCGACCCACATGCGCTCGGGAGGCGTCAGCAGCTCGGGGGGCAGCGCCGGCGCTCGCGACGGCCGAAGCGCCTTGTGACGCGGGATCACGGCGCTCTTGCGGCGAGCGTCGACGTTGCGATCGATCATCGCGCGGAACGTCGCCCGAAGGCGCTCTGCGTCGAATCCGCGAGGCTCCAAGTGGGAGAGCACGAGCGCGATGGACTCCACGGTCGAGAGGTAGTCGGCCTTGGGCTCCTTGCGGATGCGGTACTCACTTGGCGCGTCGGGCGTGAAGCGAACCCGCGGCAACCGAGCGAGCGCCGAGAGACGGCGGTTCATGGCACGCGCCTGATTCCACGTGCCGTCGATGACCACGACGCATTCGGGGCGCTCGGCCTCCTCGAGCTCGGTCACGTCCACGGCGTCCGATGACGGGTAGAGCAGCGCGGTTCGCTGCGGAAGCTCGAGGCGAGCGAAAGCGGCGTCCAGATCCGGCACGTCGCCGCGCAGCACTTCTGCCCGCGTCAGGCATCGCTCGGCGATGCGAGCCGTGTTCAGAGGGTGAAACTCTTCCCGCGGATGCTGGACGATGATGATGCGTGTTTCGTGAGAAATGGGCTCCACGACGTCGCAATAGCAAACGGCGATGGGCCGGAAACACGCGTAACAGGTGGCGCGGCCGCTGACTTCTGCACCGAGGGAAGAAGCGGACTCATTCGCGTCAGTGCGCGTGACCATGTCCATGCCCGTGCCCGTGAGCGTCGTCTCCGCTCTGCAATGACGAAAGCCAGGCGCGTGTCCCCGAAAGCCAGATGCTGCGGAGGAGCACTGCGCCACACAGCGCAGCGAGCCACCACCAGAGCAGACCGTCCGTGTGCCCCGAGGCTTGCACCGCAGCGAGCTCTGGCCTGGGGAGAAACCGATTGACCACGAACGCGAGCATCCACGAAAGCAGCGCGAGCGAGCCGACGGCGGCGGCGGTGCCTCGCCAGCCGTACCACCGTCGCAAGAAGGCAAGCGTCGCGACGTTGGTGGCCGCGCCGAGCAAGAGTCCCACCAGCGCCGCTCCTGGCGAGAGGCCCTTCGCGACGAGCACCGCAGCCAAAGGCGTCGCCGACGGAGCGCAGACGTAGCTCGGCACCGCCACCAACGAAATCACCAGGAGCTCGAGCCAAGGCTCGCGTAGCTTTGAAAAAGCGTCCGAGGGCAACGATGCCTGCAGGAACGCTGCGGCGATGACCCCAACCACCATCCACGCTCCCACGTGATGCGTGAGCTCGTCGAAGGCCTCGACGAAGCGCCGCAGATACGCGCGACTCCCAACTGCATCACTGGACCGGGCGACGCTCGAAGTGGACGGCGGCTCATCGACTGCCCTCGTCGCGCGCTTGGTCAGAAACCCGACGACGACAGCCGCGCCCACGGCGAGCAAGAGCGCCCCCCCGACGCGCGTCCACGCGAAGGTCCAGCCAACGAAATGAGCGCTGAGCGCGAACGTTTCGATGCCGAGCTCCGGCGTCGCCAAGAGGAACGCTACGACGAACGCCGGCGTGGCCCCACCTTCCTTCAAGGCCTTCGACACGGGGAGCGCACTGCGAGAACACAGCGGCAAAGGGCCGCCCACGACCGCCCCTCGCACCGCGTCGCGCCAAATTCCCCTCGAGTGAAGCAAGGCGGGTGGCACCCGCCGAGCGAACGTCTGCAAGAACGCACCCAGGACCAGCCCGAGCAGCAGCATCGGTCCCGTTTCCACGGCGATATCGAGCAGGGCCGAGACTACGGCGTCGCGCGGGTCGGAGTCATGCCCCGCGTCGTGGCCGGCATGCCCAATGAGGCTGACCCCGATGCCAGCAGCGGCGATCAAGAGGTCGAGTGTTCGCTCGTGACGTGAGCGTGGCGGCTGCGACGTGAGATCGTGCGTCACCACGTGAACCAAGAGCCCTGCCACGGCCGCCGTCACCCACGCGCCAGACGTGGCCACGAAATCGGGCGGAACGGCGTTGGTGAGGAGCACGCCGAGCACGCTCGCCACCGCCAAGCCCACCGCGCGCACGATGGCGGAGCCTCGGCCCCGCGCCGAATCGAAGGCGAGTACCATGATCGCCACCACCGGCACCGCGTGGGCGGCGAGCGCAGTCACCACGCCACCGTGAGACCCCCCCGCGTGCATTTCCCCCGTGTACGCTCCGAGCCCGATGCCGTCGCCGACGTGGTGGACGAGGAGGCCCACGTAGCCCGCCTCGAGCGCGAGCTCGGAGCGTGTGCTCCGACCGCGCCCCATCTGCCACACCGCGACTCCGAGACGCGCCAAGAGCTCGGGCGCGATCAGACCAAGAGCGAGCGCGGCGAGCGCCCAGCCGCCAATCGCGGAAAGTGCTTCTGGCAACAAATGGAGAAAAACGACGCCAAGCGAAGCCGTGAGACCGAAGGTCCGAATCGGACCGAGCAACTTATCCCGTTTGCCCGGTAACAAAGCCAACACGGTGCCCGCAGCCACCGAGAGAACGGCGAGGACGATCGCTTCGGTCATCGGACGAAACGCGAGCCGAAGTGGATGTGAAACGAGCGGGGGGGCACGGGGGAGGCAGAGTTGAGTCGAGCCGCAAAAAAAGTCCAGACGAGTGGGAATAAGGCCGTCTACTCGTCGCTTGTGCGGCAGCGAGGGGGGCGGAACTTCCTGAAGTCCGTTGCGTAACCACCCAAATCCGCACCGAGGAGCCGGAACGCTTTGCCATGAATGCGCCCACCAAATCCCAGATACTCCGCGAACTAAGAAAGGGTGAGGGCATCCTCGCCGCAGCCGAAGCACTGGGGTTGTCCCCGCGCGCCTTTCGCCAGCATTGCAACCTCCATTCGATCGATCGGGAGAAATGGCGACGCGACACGCGCAATCAGGTGCCTCGCGCCACCCCCGGAAAGCCGTCAGCGCTCGGAAAGTGGATGGCACGCTGGCGCAAGCAACACGGGCTCAGCCGCGCGGAAGCCGCGGAGCGATGCGGGATGCGCCCGATCCAGGTGTATCACTTGGAAACAGGCCACGTCGTAGGGGAGCGTTATATCCCTCGCCTCGCGCGCGCGTGGCGCATCAAGCCGCTCGAGCTCGAGCGCCAGGTCGCTCGCTGAGCGACCTGGCGTAGGTTGCGTGCGCGGAGCGCCGCGCGCCGCAGCCCGTTGAGGAAATCGAGCAACACTCACGCTTCGTTCGCGACGATTGACTAGGGGTCGGAGCCTATCGCAGGCTCCGGCCCATGTTTTTTTCGTCCATCGTTCGCGTCCTTGCCCCAGCGTGCCTCCTCGTCGCGTGTGCGCCGTCGAACGCGTCGGTCGCGACCGCGACCCAGGCAGGTACGAATTGCGCAGCCGAGCGCCTCGGCGTCTTCAACTACGACAGGTCCAAAGGCACCTGGCTCGCAGCGTGCGGAGAGAATCTCTTCGTCTGCGCGGACAAGCGCACCGGGGCCAGCTGCACGCCGCAGAACTCGGCCAACCTGGACCCGGCGTTGCTCGAGCGAGTGCGCACGCTCCAAGAGGTTCCCCAGCCTCAACGGGACGCCTTCGTTTCGACGGACATCGCGGCCGGCACTTGGGACCAGTTCGCAAAGAAGGTCGCGTCGGCGAAAGCGCTGAAGCCGGGCCAAGTCCAGGCGGTGAGCGACTTGTCACGACTTTACACCGATTTTTCGCCCGAGTTCGACGCGGCGCTTGGCCAGTGTCTGGGACCCGACGGCGTGGCCACCATTTCTGTCGCAAAAAACGGCGGCATCGCCGTGTCCCCCAACCAGGGTTGCCTAGTTGGGCTACGCGGCGCTTCGGACTTGGCCCCGCTGCGGGCACGGTTGGGCGAGGTTTT
Organism: Pseudomonadota bacterium; assembly: GCA_023432025.1. Taxonomy (GTDB): domain Bacteria; phylum Myxococcota_A; class Polyangia; order Polyangiales; family Polyangiaceae; genus NIC37A-2. The sequence continues at coordinate 6,821 of JAEYVE010000184.1, read as the reverse complement.
TCAGCTGGCCGTCGGCGTACGGGCCATCGTGCCCGTCAGTCGCCCGATCGATCCGGAAGTTGCGCGAGCCGAAGCGGAGGCTGCCGCGAAGCGCGCCGCCGAACCACCTCCACCTTCCGAGCTTTCCAAGGAGGTCCGCGCGTGGCTGGACTCCGCAAGTAAAGAGGTGACGAGCTGCGCTGGCGCGCCCCAAGTCGTCGTGTCCGTCACGGTCGATACGGCAGGTTTGGCCACGCTCTCGCTCCGCGACGAGCTCGCAGGCTCCCCTGCCGAGGGCTGCATCCGGGCGGCGCTCCCGAGCCAGGCGTTCTCGCCTGGCCCCGAAACGATCGTGCACCTGGTGCGCGCGCCGGAGCCTGCCCCCGACGCGGTAGAAGCGCCGGCCAAATCCAAGAAGAAGCCGGCGTCTTCGCCGACAGGAGCGAAACCTGCACCTGCACAAGGCGCTCCCCAGCCCGTGCTCGTGACGCCGCTGCCCGTTCCCTGATCGACCGAGATACCGCGCAGGGTGGGGCCGGGCGCTCGCAGCGCCTGGCCCTATTCTTCTTAGTCTCGCCCCGCCGGCAAGGTCCGCGAAGAAAGATCCACCATCCACGCGCTGGGGACACGTTCGCACACGACGTGGCGCGCGAGGTTCACCCAAGCGCCGCACGCGTCGATCACGCCGCTATCGGCACTCGCTACGACGGCGCGCGTGGCGCGAAGCTCGCGATCCACACGGTCCGACAAGTGCGCCACCCAAGCGTACCGGCGCTCAGCGGCAACGCGCTCGAGGAACCCCCGCAGGCGCCCGGAGTTGGACACACCTCGGTCCAAGTACCAAACGACCTGCGTGGGGCCGAGCAATGCCAACACCTCGCCGACGATCTCGATGGCCGTCAGCGTCTCCATGACCCGACGCCACGTGCCACGCAGGTTCGCCAAGTCCCGAAAGCAACCGTCCCGCGCGCCGAGCACCACGCCACCGCCGAGCGCGGACTCGACGGTGATGAGCACGTTGAAGCCGTCGATGGCGAGCTCCCTTCCACGCAGCTCGGGGAGTGACAGCAATTTCGCGGCTCTCGCCTCACGCTGTGCGTCGGAGCAAGCGCAGCGACGAATCGCGTCCCTTTGACGCGAGACCAAACGAAAGCGATCTCCGACCAGCGCGACGCTGGCCCGCTCGGCGTACCCGTGCCCCCAGAGCCACCCCAGGTGCCAGGTCGCTTCGCGTAGTGTCGGCAGCACGCTTGGACCAAACAGGGCGGCGTCCTCGGGAGCCGACGAGCGATGCGTGCGAGAGTCCGGCACTGCTCCATCCTACCGCGCCCGAAGCACGCGCGCGCCCGAGCTCTTCCTCACGACCGAAAGCGGCCGCTCTCGCTAAGGCGCCGTCTTGGGCAACGCGAGGCCGAGAGCCACCCGCGCCTCGCGAATGTCGCGCACCTTGGCCTCGAACGCGCTGAAATCATCGGCCGACGCGATCCGCTCCCAGATGGCTTCGATTTCGTCGATGAGCAGGCTGCACGGCTCCGCGCGCCCGAAGTACTCGAGGCCAAGAGCTTCCGGTCGCGCGGGGCGCCTCGCCTCGAGCAGCCGCCGGAGCGGCGCGAACGTGGTCGTGAGGTACGCCGCTCCCCGCGGGCCCTCGAGGGCGCGCGCGCTGCTCGCCGGGCCGCCCCACCAATCGAAGAAGAACGCATCATAGCCAAGGCGGGTCGCTCCCAAGAAATCCCACACCGCCTCCGCCAGCACGTGGTCCAAGTCCGGCTCTTCGGGCAAGAGCCCGAGACGCGCCACCAGCGCCTCGGCGCGCGCAGCGCGCAGCTCGTCGACGAACCCCTCCACCGCGTGATCCCAAGCTTGTGCTGGATCGAGCAGCGCCAAGCACTGCGCGAGGCGCGCTACGTTGCGAAACACGGCGCGCGGCTGCCGCCCGAACGCGTACAAACCGCCACGATCGAAGTACGCAGCCACGAAGTCCGAATCGTAGTGAGGCAGGAAACGATAGGGCCCGTAGTCGAAGCTCTCCCCCGTCACGACCATGTTGTCGCTGTTCAACACGCCGTGCACGAAGCCAGCCACGAGCCAGCTCGCGCACAAGCGCGCGGAGCGCGCAGAGACCTCTCGCAAGAACGCGACCGGCCTGAGTCGATGGCTCGAGAGCTCCGGCATCAAATGCTCCACGCTGTAATCCAAGAGCGCCGCTACACCTTCGCGGTTTCCCTCGTAGAGCAAGCGCTGAAAGCTACCGATGCGTACGTGGCTGTGACCGAGACGCACCAGCACGGACGAGCGCGTCGGCGAGGGCTCGTCGCCGCGCATCAAAGACTCCCCGGTCTCGAACAAGCTGAAGCTCTTCGACGTGTAGACGCCCAGCGTCTCGAGCATTTCCGTCGCGAGCACCTCGCGTATTCCGCCCTTGAGCGTCAAGCGGCCGTCGCCACCACGTGAGTACGGAGTCGTGCCGCTCCCTTTCGTCCCGAGATCGAGCAAGCGCCCCGAGTCGTCACGGAGCTGGGCGAACAGAAACCCGCGACCGTCGCCCAGGTGTGGATTGTACGTGTCGAACTGGTGGCCGTGGTAGCGAAGCGCCAACGGCGTGGGGAGGTTGTCCGGCAGAGGTTCGAAGCGCGCGAAGTGCCGCTCCCACTCACTGGGCTCGAGCTCTCCCAAACCAACCCGCTCGGCCCAAGCTCGGTTTTCGAAACGGAGGCGAGCATCTGGAAAACGCGCGGGGCGCACCTCATCGAAAAAGGTTGTCCCGAGCGATGCGAAGCGCGGATCCGGTACGTAGTGGGGCGAGAGCGCCATGCACTCCGTCTAGCGCACGAACACCCCCGCGCGCATCACGGCGCTCCAAAAGCCGGCCCCGCCTTTTACGGCGCAGGGGGCTTCCGGGAAAAGCCCCCGAGAAGTATGAAGCGCGCGCCCCGAGCGGCCCGAAAGTAAATACCCTCACGCGTTCGCTGACGTTCTTCGGCTGTTGGTTCAATCGCGCGACCATTTTTGGGCCAAGGATTCCGACCCAACGCTGACGTCTCGAACACGTCACGCGCGAATGGTACAAGCTTGGGGACGTGGGGCGAGCGCGACGGGGTCGCTGTCGTCGCCACTTCGAACGCTCGAACGACGCGGGAGTCACATCGGTGAAAATCGCCATTCTCTCCCGAGAGCGCAGCTGTTACAGCACGCGCCGCCTTCGACAAGCAGGTCTCGAGCGTGGTCACACGGTGCGCGTGCTCGACACGTACACGCTCAGCGTTTCGCTCGAGACCGGGCGACCGCGTCTCTACTATCGCGGCAAGCCGCTCGGCTCGTTCCACGCGGTCATCCCGCGCATCGGCGCCTCCGCCACGTTCTACGGTACGGCCGCGGTGCGCCAGTTCGAACAAATGGGCACCTACGTGGTGACGACGTCACGCGGCATCACCATGTCGCGTGACAAGCTGCACGCCCTGCAAGTCTTGAGTCGTCACGGCATCGGCATCGCCCCGACGGCCTTCGTGCGTCGCACGGAGGAAATCCTCCCGGCGATCGAACGGCTCGGCGGCGCGCCGGTCATCATCAAGCTCCTCGAAGGCACCCAAGGAAACGGCGTCATTCTCGCGGAAACCGCCCACACGGCGGAGTCGATGATCAGCGCGCTCCAGGGCGCCAAACAAAACGTGCTCATTCAGAAGTTCGTCTCCGAAAGCAAAGGCCGCGACATTCGCGCCTTCGTCGTCGCCGGGCGCGTCGTCGCGGCCATGCGAAGGAGAGCAACCGGCGACGATTTCCGGAGCAACCTACACCGCGGCGGCCAAGCCGAGCCCGTGCAGCTGTCAGCGGCTTACGAAGCAACGGCCCTACGCGCGGCCCAAGCTCTCGGCCTCGGCATCGCCGGCGTCGACATGCTGGAAACCCACGAGGGCCCCCAAGTTCTCGAGGTCAACTCCTCACCGGGGCTCGAGGGCATCGAACGCGCCACCGGCGTCGACGTCGCTCGGATCATCATCGAGCACGCGGAGGCGCACGCGCGCTTCCCCGAGGTCGACTTGCGCCAGCGACTGAAGCTCGGCAGCGGCTACGAAATCGCCGAAATCCCCGTGAGTCGCCGCAGCGCGCTCGCGCGGCAACCCTTGAAGGAAAGCGGCCTCCGGGACGCAGGGATCCAGGTGTTGAGCATCACGCGCGGCGGCCAAGTCTTCATGAATCCACGCGGAGGCGAGCAGGTCCTCGAGGGCGACGTGCTCTTGTGCCTGGGGCGACGCGCAGATCTGGCGGAAGTCGTCCTGCGTCGCAGGCAAACGACCGAAGGAGAGGAGGTAACGCCGGACGCGCCGGACGTCGCTCCATCCTCGCGCCGTTCCACCCGCAACGGCGACAGCGCTCGCTCGGGCGCGCCTCACGCCGACGCGCCCCACGGGGACGTCGTTCATTCGGACGTCGTTCATTCGGACGCAGTTCACTCGGATGCCGCTCATTCGGATGCAATGCCCGATTCGTTCGCGGGCTAGTCCACCCATTCTTGGGGCGGCAGCCCCAACACGTCGGACGTTGCTCCCGCACTACGTCGAAGGGCGGCGGCGCCGCGCAGACACCTCGAACGAAACATCCCCGCATTCCTCGAGACACGGGCACGCCACCCGTGGGGACCCGAAGGCGCCGCTTCATGCGTCCCGCCGCACGGGGGCGAGTCACGTTGCGCCCCAAGCCGGCTCGTCGCATACGGGAAAGCAGCATGAGCGAAGAACAGTTGGTTGCAGTCTCGCCTCAGCACTCGGTGTTCCTGGCCTCCGAGCTTTGCGCCCTGTTCGAACGCGCACCACGGCAGGACTTCGTGGTTCGAACGCTCACCAAGCGCATGGCGGGCAGCTTGCCGCTCATGGCAGCCGAGCTCGTCATCGCAGGCACGGAGACCCGCGAGCGGTATCCGCTCGCCGGCACGTACCCGCTCCATTTCCGCAAAACGTATTTCCCGGGTCGCATGCACGGCGATCCCAAGCTGGAGTACGAGTGCCAAGCGCGCGCCGCGGAGCTCCTGGGCTTGCCTCCGCCCATCGGGTATTCGTCCAACTCCTTCCGTAGCTGCCTCCTCCCCGGAGAGCCCTACGACAGACACTCGCCCTTCGGCAGCAGCCCCGAAGAGCGCAACCTGTGGAAGGCGCGCGACGTGCCGCTCCCGACCGCCGCAGGACTGTGGCAGTTCGTGAAAAGCGCCATCGATCAAATCGTTCGCTTGCAGGCCGAAGGCGTGAGCCACGGTGACGCCGAGCTTCACAATTTCATCGTGTGCCCCTCGCCGCTCGCGGTTTTTCCAATCGATTTCGAGGCCGCTGCGTTGCGCGAAGAGCTCGACGCAGAAACTTGGGAAAGGCGACTCGGCACGGATCTCGAGCCGCTCCTCCGCGAGTCGGCGTACGTCCAGTGCGCGCTGGGGAGACAACAGGGCGCCGCCGCGGATCTCACGTGGGATCGGCTCGACCGTCTCTTTACGGAGCCCGACCGCATACGAGAGGCCATCGATCAGCGCTCCAACCACAAGCGCTGATCACGTCGGCGGTGCGCCCCCTACGCCGAACGGCCCGAGCCGTCCGGCGTCGAAAGCCTCCAGCGCTCAGTGCGCCACGACGTCACTGTTCACCACGACGTCACTGCACCACGACGTCACTGCACGACGAAGGTCTTGGCGACGGTCACGAACGGCCCCGAAAAGGCGGGAACACGCGCCGCGCGAAATTGACTCGCGATGCAGCCGCCCGTCGCGGTGCCGGAAAAGGGCGGCCCTGCCACGGTCGAGCTCGTCACGCGGCCGGAGGGCGCAAACGTCACCAGGACGCGCGCCATCCCGGACGGATCACCGGCTTTGCGGCAGCTGCTCGCCTGAAGGGCCAAGACTTGAAGCGCCGTCACGGCGGCGGCCGTATCGAACGGCGCTGGCATGACCGCGCTCTCGTCCTGTCCTTCGGACGCCACGCTACCGACGCCCTCGCTCGCGGGCGCGCGCCCACCAGAAGAAGCAACCTTCGCGTCCGGAGCGCGCCCTTCCGCGCTCGAAGCGGGACCTCCAGCGACTTCCGCGGACGGGCGAACGACCGCCGAGCTCACCTCCCCCTGCGGTCGCGCCGCAGCCAGTCTCGCCTCCGCCGGAGTCGACTTCGACACGGACGGCGACACGGCGTCGCCGCCAACGGAGCTCGGTTCACCGCCGGGCTTCGCAGCGCCGTCTTCACTCGATGAGTGTCTCGTCACCGGAGGTGCGACGACGCTCGCGCGCGCCTCCGCCTCGTGAGACGCGTACGTAGCCGCGACGGGGCTCGGCGCTGGCACCGAGGTGTTGCCGTGAGGCACGCTGTCCTCTCTCCAATCACTCACGCCCGACCAGACGGCAAATGCGGCCGCGCCGGCCGCAAAGAGGGCCGCGGAGACGACAACCTTCCGAGCGCGCGAGGGCTTCCGCACCGAAAGTGCCTCGAGAACGTCGGGCGTCGCCTGCACCGGCAGCGTCAACGTGCGCGAAGTGGGAGGCGCCTCGTAGAAGATCGACGTCGCCTGTCCCTCGAAGAAGGGACGCGAGTGGCGCGGGCGAGTCGGCAGCTCCTCTTCCAAGAGGAGCCTCGTACGAGCTGGCACGTTCATGCCTTCGACGTTCACGTCAGGCACACGCGGCGGCGGCGGAAACCCTTGCACGAGCAACCGGTCGGGCGCCGGCGGAGGGCTGCTGCGGCGGAGCGCACCGTCGCGCTCTCCGCCGTGGGGCGGCGTCGCCGGGTCGATCGTCGCGCTTCGGGGAGGCAAGGAGCTCAATCGACGGGCGACGACTGCCGTCGGCGCTTCTCGAGAGACCTTGGGCTCCGCAC
>JAEYVE010000133.1 GCA_023432025.1 Pseudomonadota bacterium | reverse complement strand
CTTCCCTCACCTTGGAAGAAAAGCGAAGGCGCGACGACGGGTCGCGTCCGTGCAAGGTGCTGATGGTCCCCGAACGCGGCACCCCAACCGTCAGCGCGCGGTAAACGCGCTCCATCGTGTGCGAGCTGAGCTGCGCTTTGAGACCTTCACGAGCTCGGTCGGTTTTGGCCACGACGAGCACACCCGACGTATCCTTGTCCAAGCGGTGAACGATACCGGGCCGGAGCGAGCCCTCGGGGTCACGCGGATCAGACGTGGGCCGTGAAAACCCCGGTCGCGCCAAGAGGCCGTTGACGAGCGTCCCGGTGGCGTGTCCGCGCGCGGGATGCACCACGAGCCCGGCCTGTTTGTCGACGACGAGCAGCTCCTCGTCTTCGTGCAGCACACGGAGGCTCACGTTGGGATCAGGCTCCGCGCGGCTCGCCGGCGGGGGACCGGGGTCCACCTCGATCACGTCGCCTGGGCCCACCGCATCCTTGGCTCGACACGCTTTGCCGTTGACCTGGACGCGCCCCTCGTCAATCCAGCGCTGCACGGCTCCACGTGTCACGCCCGGCGAGTCCGCGGCAATCAGCGTCGCCAAAACCTTGTCGAGGCGCCCCCGGACGACGGCGGCGTCCAACTCGAGTCGCCTTTTCATGGCCTCAGCTCGAAAGCGCCCCACGCCACCGGACGCTCTCCGAGGAGGCCGCCACCGTGCAGACGAGCGCAGGCTCTCGATGCGGCTCGAAAGCCGTCACCAAATGTCGCTTTTGATGTGCCCTTTGGAGCGCACCAAAATGTCCACCAGCGCGCGATCGTAGAAATTTCTCTGGTAGAGATCGGGCGAAACGCGGCTCTTGTAGAGCGCGCGCCCCTCCTCGATTTCTTCCTGAAGCTCTTCGAACAGGCTGTCCCCTTCGATGCCGCGCACGATTTTTTCTTCGTTGTAGAGCGAGAGGTCGCTGGCAATGGCACGAGCCAGACGGCGGGCGGCTTCTTCGGTTTCAATCAACGGCATCTGGGTGGAGCTCCTGGCGAGCAGTATCGCCCGGCCGCGCAACCACTGTCAAAAGCGCGGGATGCACCGTGGCGACGGCAGCCGCCTCGACGCCGCGTCGCGCCGCGAAAGCCAACGCCGCCAGTGGCGCCAAGAGCGGCTCGAGCACCATCGAGTACCGTCCCGCGCCGAAGAACACCGCGTGAACGACGAACGTCACCCCCAGGGCGGCGAGCCCGAGCACGATGACCGGTCGACGGTCGATCGCCCCCACCGTCGCGCCCACGAAGAGCAAGAGTGCGTGTCCCACCCACGCGTTCGTCGTGAAGAGAAACCCTGCTCCGAGTACCACCGCCGCCAGGCGCACTTGCTGAAGTGGGGCCCCGAAAGCGGAGGCGCCGTCCCCACCCAATTCGCCCGCACGTCCCCAACGATACAAACCGTAGAGCGCAAGCAGCACCAAGACCCGGCGCACCAAGACTTCTGCTCCACGAAGCACGCGCTTGGCCGAGTCGCTGGCGGGGCTGCCTGCGTCGTCCAAATAGGCGGTCGCGCTGGCCGTGAAGTCGAACGTGGCGCGAAGCTTGGCGGGAACGAGGCCGAGCCAGGCGAAGGGCTCGCTCGCGATGCGTCTTCGCCCTGCAGCGCGGAAGCAGTGATCTTTCGCGGCTTCTTCGAAAACCTCGCGACATTCGTCGGGGACGCGCGGTCCGTCCAAAGCGACCCAGGCCCCCTGCCCCTCCGGAAACGTACCGATCAAGAGGTTCCAGCCGCCGTTGGCGCTCACGAAGACGCAACGATCCATCCTCGCGCAATTGCGAGCCGTCCACGGCGCGCACACGGCGACGGACATCGCCGTGACGAGCGCGGCCCCTAGAAACCTGCGCGCGGCGCTCACCCCAGCTCCCGCCGCGCACCAACCGAGCACGGGAGCGAGCAGCACACTTTGAGGCCGCACCAGAACGGTCAGCCCGGTGACGAGGCAAAGCAGCGCCCCGACCGCAAAGCGACGACGTCCCGCGCTCTCTCGCACGACGAGGGCGCACCAGCCCGAAACCACGAGACCGGTCGCGACCAGGCCCTCCGTCATCAGCGCCGGCGTGTAGGCGACCAGGGACGGAGAGGCCGCGACGAACAGCGCCGCGAACGCCGCCACGCGGCGCCCTCCGAGACGCGAAGCAACGCGATGGGTCGCGAGCACCGACAGCCCGCCGACCAAAGCGTTCACCACCATCGCGACCTCGGGCGTTGCACCGAAGACGGCGTAAGCTGCGCCGATCAAGGCGGGGTAGCCCACCGGATAGTGCGCAGCGAACGTGACCACGCCGTCCGGCCAAAGCCAGGTGTAGCCGTCGCCCGCCGCGATGCGTTGCGCAACGACGTGGTAGAAGCGTCCGTCAGCGCCCGGCGGAACACGACCCCACGCCCACCACGTGGCGAAGAGCCGAAGCGCGAGCCCGAGCGCCGCCCACCCGAGCCCCTCGCGGAACGAAGCCGGCGCACGAGCGCCCGCGCCCGGCGCTCCGCTCATTCCGAAGCGCGCTCCAACGTCGGAAAGTCCGCGAGCAAACCGAGCGACTTCAAATCCACGACCAGCTCACAAGCAGGCAGCCCCACGACATTCGTGTAGGAGCCGACGATGCGCTCCACCAAGAAGGCCCCGATGCCTTGCACGGCGTAGGCGCCCGCCTTGTCGAGCCCTTCACCCGTCGCTGCGTAGCGCCGAATTTCTTCTTCGTCGGCGGCGCGCATGTGGACCTCCGACTCCACGGTACGCGCCAAGGCGGCTCGCGTCGGATCTGCGGCGACGGAAATTGCGTAGCGCGTGAGCACACGGTGAGAACGCCCTGTGATGCGCTTCAGCATTTCGACGGCCCCCGCGTGCCCCTCGGGTTTGCCCAAGACGTCGCCGTCCACGACCACCGTCGTGTCGGCCACCAGAATCGCGGCAAAGTCTCCCGTGGCCTCGTTCTCCAAGCGCTCGGCGACGGCCAAGAGCTTCGCCCGCGCCACACGCTCCACGTAGCTCTCGGCGGGCTCCCCCGGCAGGCGACTTTCGTCCGCGTCGGCCGGGCGGACTAGGAGAGAAAGCCCGAGCCCCCGCAAAATCTCCGAGCGGCGCGGAGACTGGGACCCCAGCACCAGAGGTCGGTCCTTTCGAATGCGGCCGCCACGCAAAGCGCTCGTCATGACGGCGGCCCCATACCACCGCTTGCCCCCCGCACGCGATCCAATTGGCAGCGCGCCGTCGCCCTGTTACTCGGAAAGCCCGGTCGAGGGCGGTGGCCGCCCTCCTGCGGAACTGCATGCACACACCGAACGTCCACCCGGTCTCGCGCTCCTCCGCGGCGCGGCTCTCGCACCACGCCCTCCGCGCCGACTGCCTCCACGCTCCGTCGTTTCACCACCCGCGCTCTGCCGGCATTCCGCGCACCACGCGGATGCTCGCGGTTGCCGCGGCGTGGGTAGCAACGGTTTCGTCGCTCGCCGCCTCGGCTTCGGCTGCCGACTGTGACACGACGCTCTCGTCTTGCTTCGACGCCAACGCGGTGGATATCCCCGCGGGTCCTTCGGAGTTCGTGAGCATCGAGAACGCCACGGTGCTCGCGCCGGGCCGCTTCGCGTTGGGCCTTGCGGGCAGCTACTTGCGGAAGCCCGTGGAGCTGGTGGCGCCATCTCCTTCGCCCGAAGGTCGTGAGATTTCTCTCGTCGAAGACATTTGGCAGCTCGACTTGCTCGCGGCCATCGGCGTGCTGCCGCGACTCCAAGTCGCGCTCGCGTTTCCCGTGCGACTCGTTCAAAACGGAACGGGGATCGAAGGGGCCACCTCGCGCCAAGGCAACGACCTCCGAAAGACCGCCATCGTCGATCCTCGAATTGGCGCAAGCTACGCGTTCCTCGACAGCGCCGTTCAGGCAAAGCTCCGCTTCGAGCTCAAGCTCCCCCTCGGCGACGAGGACTCGTTTGCCGGCACGAACGGCGTCGAGCTCATTCCGACGCTCCTAGCGTCATCCCGAGACCTCGGGCCACTGCACCTCGCGGCAGAGGCGGGCGCGCGCTTCCGACAAAGCGCGACTCTGGGCGACACACGCATCGGCAATCAACTGCGCTTCGCGCTCGGCGCGCGCTACGACGTGCTTCCGCAACTGAGCGTCGGAGCAGAAGCCTGGATACTGCCTTCCCTCGCTTCACAACCCGAAACGAACGCCGGACAAGGCACCTACCTGCCCGCCGAATGGCTGGGAAGCGTCGGCGCGCATTTCGTGGAAAACGTGACGCTCCTGGCCGCAGCCGGCACCGGCATTCCGCTCTCGAGCGGCCCCGGCAGCAACGACAACGAGCTCGGCGTCACGTCCCCCACGTGGCGAGCGTTCTTGGCGGTCCGCGTCGGGGAGCTCGGAGCTTCTGCAAACACGGCGACGCCCGCGAACGAACGTTGAGCGGATACACACGTCGGAGACGGCGCCTCGAAGTGAGTTCGACCGCACGGCGCGTGGCGCACGGCCCCACGGCGCGTGGCCCACGGCACTTGGCGCACGGCGTCGTGCGCACATCGAGAGCTCGCCTCGTTCCGGCGGAGTACGTTCGAGCTTTCCTCGAGAAAGACTGTCGATGCTCGCCTCACGACGCTCCCCTCACGACGTCGTGCGTTCGCCTCGTTCGACGACGTCCGCACCAACTGACTCGACGCTCGGCACTCGCTGTGTGGCGCCGGTGCGCGAGCGAGAGCGCGTCGCTAGAAGACGCGTTCCTGTACGTAAACGCGATCCCCCGCCTGAAGTGGAATGTCCGCGGAGCGCCCTTCTTGAATGGCGTCCACGTTGACCACCACGGTCTTTTCTCCCTTCTTGTTGATGCGAGTCAGGTTGACGCGCTTCGTCTGTGCGATGGCGGTCAAACCGCCCGCGAGAGAAATGGCCTGCAACAGCGTCATGTCGGCCACATAGGGAAAGCTGCCCGGCTTGTGCACCTGCCCCAGCAAAGTGACCTTTTTGCTTCGGTACTCTTGGACGGACACCACCACGCTCGGCTTGGTGAGAATTTTCTCCTCCATGAGGCGTTCGCCCACCAGTTTGGCGACCTCCTGCGGCTCCAGGCCGGCCACGTGGATCAGCTGGATGTACGGCAGCATCACGGTGCCATCGCCGGCGACTTGGTACTCCGTGGGTAGATCCTTCTCGCCCACGATCTGGAGCTGAAAAACATCGCCCGGTCCGAGTGACGTGCTCTCGGACGGGGGCTCCAAATCGAGCCGTGCGTTCTGAGCGCCGCCGCAGCCCACCGAGACCAGCGCCCCGATGAGTCCGCACAGCGCCAGGGTTCGGAGTCGCTTCATTGGCCCGGAACTATGCACAAATCACCGATCCCAAGCTACCCACCATGACTGCACCGTGCAGACCCACGGAAACAAGCTTCCGAGCCGCGCAGGTCCCCCGCACGCCCACGCCCCTGCACACGAGGAGTAGCTACCCTCGCCTCGACCGACGCGCAACGTTCTGCGCCGAAAGCCCTCTTCGAGCCGAGCGAAGCCGCTCTTCAAATCAACGAGCCGGTTCCAGAAGAAACCAGCCCGCGGCTCACAGGAACCAGCGCACGCCCAAAAACGCCTGCCAACGCGCGAAGTCCAAGTCGTCCGCAATGGACGGATCCTCGTTACTCAGCGTGATGACGCGCGACAGATTCTGATCGTAACGCAGGGTCGCGTTGATACCGATGCTGCCAGCCGGCCGGTACTCGGCGAAAAGACGCGCGTCGATACGATCTTCGTCGAAGCCCTGCCGCAGGATGACCGCATCGTCCAGGGGATCGATCAGGGCGAAGTCTGGGTACGCGACCTTGGAGTAGCCGCCCTCGAGGCTCAGCACGAAGGCGCCACCCACGAAGTACGTGAGCTTTGCGTAACCACGATCTCTGCGGAAGAAGTTGCCGAGGTAGCTGTTGTTGAACTCACGGTCGTAACCAACCGCTACGGTCGACAAGCCCACCGGTGCCGAGCCCTCTTGGAGCCGCGGTTGCGCCGTGATGTACCACTTGAGCTCCGCCGACGCGACGAAGTCGTCGAAGTTCTCCGCCGGCTGGTCGCCCTCCTCGTAGAAGCTCGTCGCCCAGCCGCCCATGACGAGCAAGCCGAAGCGATCCGTGAGCAAACCGTTATAGCCGAGCCGCGCTCGCAGCAGGTCGCCATTGTCCTGGTCCGTGTTCGTGGTGTATCGCAGAAAGCGGTACTGGCCGTCGAAGACCAAGGCAGAACGCGGGAAAAAGACCCAGCGCCCCCGCGTTTCGATGCGGTGGTCCAGATTGTTGAACAGCTGATACTGGTCCTCTTCGAACAACGTGGCCCGCAGCTCGTAGCCGACCAATCGCCATTGGAAGAGGCCGCCACCGGGGCGCCAGTTGATGCCAGCGCCGCCGACCACGGAGCTGCGGTTGTAGCTATTGACGATGCCGGGGAGGTTCGACGGATCCACCACGCGCCGGTAGTTGCCGGTGAAGTCGAAGCTCCACGGGCGCATCGGCAAGAGCGTGAGGTCCGCTCCAACACCGCCCTGAATGTGTGCCTCGTCCCGTACTTCCTCGTTGAAGAAGATGTTGCCGGTGACGTCCGCCGTAGCGTTGAGAGCGATGACCGGAGGCGCCCCAGCGTCCGTGGCCTCGGCGCGACGCCGGTCCAGGGTGCTCAGGCTGATGCTGGGTGTGACGCGCAGACGAAAAGTATCCTCGACGGGACCGACGTTCTGTTCCTCGATCTCCGAGTCCGCCCGCTGAAAGTAGTTCGAGTCGTAGCCAAACTCGCCGGAAACTCCGGGGTGCAGCTCGAAATTGCCGGCACGAATGCCGATGCCCTTGCCGACGTCCCGGTCCGACAACCAAGGCTGTACCTGCGCCCAGGCGGCCCCCGAACAAACCGTGGCACTCGTGAGTACCGCGAAGAACAAGCGCGACTTCATCGGAGACGTCAGTTAGCGAAGCATGTGGTTGAGGGCAGTTGTCGGCGCCGAACGATCACGGTGCGGGTTCTTCGTCAGAAGCTGCAGAGCAAAGACGACTGTTTCGCTGGCCGGCAGCTGGTGCGAGGAGCGCTGCTCATTCGATGGGGCTCAGCACTTCCGGCGGTGGTTCGAACACGACGGGGCGAACACTGTCGATGGGATCGAGCGGGATCCCCGGATCCGTCTCGGCGATGTTGGGGTCCACCTCGACGGTGAGCCGCGAGTCGCCCATGTAGCCCGTTTCTTCGCCCAGGCACTGATTGGCCTCGGCCGAGAGTGCCTCTCCACGCTCTCCAAGCGCGCCGATGACAGCGTGCTCGTGACGGGAGCGCTCCGCGTCCCCCGCCTTCACCGCAATTTCCAGCCCCGACACGCGCTCGGCAGCCGTGCGTTTGGCGACGTTCATTTGCGTGAGCTTGTCGTCCAGACAGAGAGACTTGACGACGTCCCGTGACTGACGGGCCTCTCGAAGCTGCTTTTGAATGGCTTCCGCACCCGCCTCCAGCCGCGCGAGCTGCACCTGAGCCTTTTCCAGCATTTGTGCGGGCGTGAGCGCCGCGTCTGCTGAATCCTCGAACTGGGGGGCCGCGATGGGCGAAGTGGGAGCGGGTTCCGGCTGGGCCTGCTGCGCGCTGGCAACGCCAATGCCGACCGTCAAGGCACCGACCAACACGAGCGACAGCTTGCTACGACGACTGCTCTTCATGGGTCCTCCTCGCTCCACACAGACGCCCTACCAGCGGCTCATTCTGCACGGGGGCTTTAGACGCCCTTTGTAACGTTCTCGAAATTCATGGAACCCGAAAACGAGACAGCTGCTTCAACCGATGAACCGGCCCCGATACCAGTAGGCCGCCATCCCATGGCCTGCCCCAAAAACCCCAACGGAGTATAAAAACGTCACACTCTGGATGTCAAACCAGCGTTGGGGCAACTCTTCGATATTTCTGCATCGCCGTGCATTCCGGCGTTATGAAAGAGGTAGCTTCGGCTGCCTTTTGCCTTTCATCCAGCGCTACTGCTTGACGAAGGTCACCGGTACCTGAACCACGGCGCTTCCACCGTCCGGCGGAGCAAACTGACCCGAGCGCGCGCGCGCCTGAACGCAGCTCACCACGGAGGCAGGCAGGTTGCCGGAAGGCGTCGCGGTGACGCCCGTGACTTCGCCGCTGGGCCCGACCTTGATCATGAGGCGCACGCCACCCTCGATATCCGGGTTTTCTCCGAGCGCCTTCTGGTAGCAGCGCCGGAAACCGGCTCGCATGCCGGCCACGACGCTGCTCGCGTTGCTCACGGAGCCGGCCGCCATGGACGACGAGACGTTGGCCGAGCCCTGAGGGCCCTTGACCTCGGTGGCGGTACCGGTGCCACCCGGTGCCCCTCGACCCGCCGTACCAATGCTACCGAGACCCGACCCTTGGCCGGGCTTGATGGCCCCGCCCGAACCGGCGCCGAGCTTCAGAGAACCGCCCACACCGACGCCCGCGTCGCTTGCAGCTGCCGCATCCAGCGCCCCGGTGGGCACGTCACCCACCCGCAACACGCCGGCGGTCGCTGGACCGCTCGCTGCGAGCGCGCCGAGCGTCGACATCGAGAGCTGGTCCAATTCGCTGCTGAGTGCCGCCTTCTGAGCCGAAGACATTTTGCCGCCGCCGCCGTCCGCCTGGGCTGCTGGCGTTGCGGCTGGGGCAGCCTTGGGCGCCTCTTTGGGAGCCTCCGCGCTCTTGTCGGCTGCTTGGTCTTGTTCTTGCGGCTGCTCTTCTGCCTGGGGCGGAGGCGGAAGTTGATCGAGAGTATCCACGAGACCCGCCAGGCTGACTTCTTCGTCGACCACGGGATCCAGCCAGTCCGAATACATGGCGCCGATCGCCATGAAGTGAGCCAAGAAGGCGAACGCCGCGATGATGGTGGTACGCCAATCGATGCCGCTCGTTCCGCGCGTCACGGCAACGGGGAGCTGCGGCTTGGGCTGCACGGGCGGCGGCGCAACGAACTGGAACAGGAACGTCGTATCGCCAATGACGACCTTGCCGCGCGCGTCCTCGGTGAGGCGAACTTGGTAGGCGCCCCCGGCTCCTTTACGCGCCTGCCCCTTCAGGTGCGAGAGCTCGGAAATACCCGTCGACAGCGCAACGCGCCCCGACATTCCGTCCAAGAAGTTCAGGACGTACTCGTTTCCTTCCAACTCGAAGAGCTTGAAGGTCGACGGAAGGCTCTTCGTCGCGAGCACGAACATGCTCTTTTCGCTCGGGCCCACCGTGACGTGCGTACGGTCCTTGATGATGCGTTCTTCGAGAACACGACCGCCTTGAACCAGACCAATGCGCAGAACCTTCGGCCCAGTCGCCGCGACGGCCCGCATCACCGCGGTCATCTGTCCTGGACGAGCGGGGGACGATTGCTGTTGCGGCTGCGTCATTGCCTAAGTCCTCGATCTGGTCCTGCCGAAAACGGCAGCGCTGGAAGGCTGTGCCGAAAGGGCGCAAAGCCCAGGTAGCTCAGAGGGTGAGGTTATCCAGATGTTCCGTCATGGTCCACAGCCGAGCGTTGTTCCGCCGTATTCCTGTCAGGGCGGAAGCCTGGTGCTCATCGCTCGAACGAGCTCGCGCGCCATGTCCCGTCTGCGCTCCGCCACCTGACGTGCGGAACGACCCAGCACCGAACAACCCACCGCACCGACGACGGCGAGAGCGAGACAGACACCACCTCCGACCGCCGCACGCACGGCGTGCCCCTGCCCCAACCCGGACGCGGTCACTACCAAAGCGAGAGCGGTGCCCGCGAGCAAGGCCACCCTCCCCAAAGCAACCGGCAATCCACGCGCGTCCTCGAGCGCTCGACCCACCTCCGCCGTGAGCTCGTTCAAGGAAAGCACGGCCAAGGCGCGCGACCGCGCCGCGAGCGCCTCACGAACGACGCGCTGCTCGGTGCGCTCGCGAGGTGCAGTAGCGACTTCCTCCTCGTCCGGCGTGACGTCCGGAGCCGACGATCCGACTTCCGCTTCATCCGGGGAGACGTTCGACGAGGGCGCTCCGTCGCTGGAACGCTCGGGCGCTCGAGCAATGAGACGCCGCAGCTCCGAAAGCTCCGCCGGGCTGCACAACGCTCGGCGCTGTCGCGCGAGCACCCCCGAACAAAGCTGCAAACAAACGCCGGTGACGAGCGCGCTGGTCGCCACGCAAAGAATCCGTAACCAGGGCACCGTCGCCTCAGAAGGGCGCGCGGTAGAGCGCCTTCTCGATGCGATCGGAGAACGGCTGCTTGAGCTCCGACAACGTCAGGCGTGGTTGAATGCGGCTCACGTCCACGGCGGCGATCGGCTTTTGAACACGACCGACGATGGTCACCTCGCTGATCGTCACGACGCGCCCGCCCTGGCCTTGCGCGAACGCGGAAGGCGCCAAGAGTAGCAGGCAACCCACGATCCTCGTCATCGCACGCATCACGGTACTTCCTTCCTGTTACTCGGCGACCGCGTCGGCCCCTGTTTCGCCGGACCCTGCGGCGGCGGCTTCTTGCTCCGCCGCCTCGAGCAGCGCCTTCTTGGACTTGGCTCGACTGATGAGCTCTTCGGTATCGTCCGGTCCGCCGCGGACACCACGCGTCTTGTATTGCTCGAGATGCTCGATGGCCTTTTCGGTCATTTGCTTCTCGGTCATGCCGTCGATGGGTTTGCTCAAAAGGTAGAGCAACCCGAGGTTGTAGTGCACCTCCGGACGGTTCGGTGCGGCCTTGGCGACCCACTCGAGCTCGCGCTGAGCGTCCTTGGGACGATCCAACAGGCGGTAAGCGTCTCCCAAGTTCAAGTGCGCGAGCACGTTGCCGTTGTCGAAGCGCACCGCGGATTCGAGGTGAGGCAGCGCGCCTTGCGCGTTTCCTGCTTCGAGCATGTACGTCGCCAGCTGCAGGCGGGCTTCGACCAAGTCCGGTCGCAGCTCCACCGCACGCGTCAGCTCGTCGATGGCGAGCTTGCGGCGATTTTTTTCGCGATAGATGAGCCCGCGAATCAGGCGCGCCTCGGCGTTGTTTTTGTCGCGCGCCGGGTTCTCCGGTCCGAAGCCGTCCAAGATGCCCGTCAAGGCGTACAGCGAAAGCTCCAGGCGCCGATTGCGGTAGTGGTCTCGCGCCAACGTGACCATCGCTGGGCGATAGTCCGGGTTTTTCTTCAAGGCTTCTTGTGCGAGACGTTGGGCCTCGCCGGAGTCGCCTTGAATGGACCGAACCTCGGCCAACGCCGCCGTGATGGCCGCGCTCTCCGGGAAGCGCCCCTGCCGCTCCTTCAAGTAGGACGCAGCGCGATCCACGTTGCCACGCTTGGCCTCGAGGATGCCGTACGCCGCGATGGCGGGCTCGTAGTCGGGGACGATTTCGACGGCCCGTTGATACGCCGCCGACGCCGCAGCCGGCTGCCCTTGTCGCTCCGCGATCACCCCGAGCGAGTAGAACGACTGAAAGGCCTTGTCGTCCGCTGCCGTCGCCGCTTGAAACTGAGCGCGCGCGCCTGCCAGGTCGCCCGCCGCGAACGCCTTGAGACCGGCTGCGTGCGCCTCTTGTGCCTGCGCCGACATTTCGGGTCGAGGCGCCGCGTTCGCGCGGGGCGACGAGGGCTCATCGACCGTTGCGATCTGCTGCCCTTGTTGGGTGTCGACGACCGGCGCGGCCGCCGTTTCTTCGGCGGCCTGTCCTGCGGTCGGCGCCTGCGCGGGTGGTGGCGCGGCGGTTCCACCGCACGCCGCCGCCAGCAGAAGGGCGAGCAGCAGGGGCGAGCTTGCCAGGCCTGGGCGAGCCCTGCGCGTGACCTGGGCGGCCCGCCCGAGCGGGCCCGCGAGCATTTCGTTCGAGGCGCTCATTTCACCATCACCGGCAGAGGTTCGGGCAGGCCGTTCGTTTCGGGCGCGGTCACGACACCAGGTCGCATGCGCTGAAACATGCCCGGGGTGTAGCCCAGATCCGGAATGCCGGCCGTGTACTGCGCCAGCTTCGCTTCTCCCGCGACGTCCGTCAGGAAGGCGAGCCGCCTGATGGCGCGCGTCACGGCTGGGTTCGAAAGATTGTAGCGCCGCGCCAGCATGACCGCGTTCGCGTAGCGATCCACCACGATGGAGTCCGCCCCGTCGAGCTCCTTGTCTCGCTCGGTGCGCCACGCGGTTTGCACGCTCATGCGGATTTCGTCCGCGCGGCCCTGCAGCTCTTCGTCATCGCTCTCTTCTGCGGCCTTGAGCGCGCGCTCTTGCTGCGCCGTGAACATTTTCAACTCGGGTGGGCGCGCGTTGTAGAGCCCCGTTCTGAGCGAGTCGAACACCGAACCTTGGCGCGCGATTGCCACCGTAGCCCACTCCGGCGAGTCGTACGCGTCGACGACGTGCTGCAGCTTGTCCTTCCATTTCTTGGCTTCGGGGATGTCGACCTGCCGGTACTTGTTCAGCACCTCCACGACGGTCCCTCGATAGCGGTGGTGACCGCTCTCGTAGTCGAACTTTTGTTTGAGCTCGCGATCGAGCATCGTGTACTCGGCTTCCGCGGCCATGGAGGCTTCCTGCGTGCCGAGCGCCGAGCTCTTGTTGCCCGCGCGTGGGGCCAGCTTTTGGTAGCGATCGAACGCGGCCACCGTGTTCTGCCACCACTTGTTCTCGTCCGCGCTGCCGACCGCCTTCTTGGCGCGAGCCATGTGGTAGGCCGCCTGTACGACGAACCGCGCCGCGACGTCCCGTGACTTGTTGCGCGTGTAGTACGCCTCCATGGCGTTCTGCGCCGCGGCACGGGCCTTTTGGTTGGCGCCCTCGTTGGGGCTGCGTTCGTCCCATTTGCCGAGCGGTGCGCTGGCGATCACGAAGTCCGCCTCCGCCAGCTCTTCCTCGCTCGCGCCGAGCTTTTGCAGCCGGTCACGGCTGCGCGCCATGCCGGTCGAGTCGTCCAAGCTCGCGTAGAGCGACAGCGCTTGCTTGGTGGCTTGCTTCCGATCGGCGGCCGAAAAATGCTCGACTTTGCCGATTTGATCGAACGTCGCCGCTGCCTTCGGATAGTCGAAGAAGAGCACGTAGGCGGACGCCAACGCTTGGTACGCGCCGTACAAGAAGCCGACGCGTTCCTCGTACTTTTGGGGATCCGCCGGCACCGGTGGCGTTGCCTTCGGATCTCCGTTCTTCAGCTTCTGCAGCGAGCCTTCGTTTCCGTAACGAGCGATGAAAAGCTCGTACATGGCGATTGCCTTGTCGTACTCGCCGACCTGCTTGTACGCGAAGGCGCCGTTCATGGCCGCCTCCGGCGCTTCGTCGCGCTCCGGAGCTGCGTCGAGCGCCACCCTGTAAGCAGCGGCGGCGGCGCGCCACTTTTTGTCGCGCTCGGGGCCGGGAGGCATTTTCTCCGCCTCTTCGTAGAGCTTGCGCGCGTCCAAGTACGCAACGCCCTGCTTGACCGGCTTGCGAATGGCCTCCTCCGCCACCCGCGTTTCTTCGTCGAACGCGCAGCTCCTACCCTCCGCGAGACGGCGGCTTTCTTCCGCGTTGCCCTCGAAGTTGCTCATGGAAATGAGCTTTTCCCAGGCCTTGTAACCCCACTCGTTCTTGCCGCAGTACGCGTCGTAGATGGGCCGGAAGCGGGCGCGCGCTTCGTCGAACTGGCCGTACACGAAGAAGTAGTCGGCGCTCTGGAACGCGTAGAGCAAACCGTTACGCTCGGGATCCTCGGCGACCGGGATGCGCGCGTTGTACTCGTCGCGCGCGCAAACCGCCTGCTGCACGGGCGCCGGGAGCGGCTCACGCAAAACGGTGCGCGCCTCCCCCTCGCCACTGAACGAAACCTCGTTCTTTTGTGGAATGCCCCGGGCCCCGCCGGATTGCTCGTACTGACGGTACTGATCCTCCAGCACCTTTTCCGCCAGGGTGACCGCGTAGTACGCCGCCGGCTGCTTGTACTTGTCGTTTTCGTTCGAGTCGCGCACCGCTGCGGCGGCTTCACGCGCGGCGGTGACGTTCTCGGGAGACGGCGAGCGTCCGAGCGGCACCGGCAGCACCGTCGCCCAAAAACGCGCGTCCGCCAGCCAGAAACGGCTGTCGTACGCGTCCTGCGCGCTCGGGTCCTGATCGAGCACGCTGGCCCAACCTTGCGCGGCGAGCGTGTACTCCTCGATGGCCTTCTCCAAGAGCCGCGTCTGCTCCGCAGGGTCGCTCAGCTGGAGCGCGCGATCCTTGTAGGCGCGGCCATAGTTCGTGTGATCCGCCGCCGCACGGCGCAAGCCCACGCGCACCAGCTCCTCCGCCGTCGCGAGCGCCTCTGGATCGTCCCGATTCGCGTCCGTCCAGGGCGTTGCTCCGACGTAGCTCGCCAGCTTGGTGCGTGCCTCGAGCGCGCGGCTCGCGTACTCCATGCGCACCGGTGAGCCTTCGGGCGAAAGGCGCGAGAGCTGGTCGTAGAGCTCGGCGATCTTGTTGACGATGACGGGCGCGTCTCGATCCAGCGGGAACTTGTTGACCGTAAGCTCCAGCGTGCGAATCGCGTTGCGGTTCTGCGTGATTTCCGTGAACTCTTGCGCCAGCGCCTTGTAGACCTCGACGGTCCACTTTTTGTCCTGCGGAATGAGCGTCGGGTCTTGCAGGCGATCGATGGCGATCGCCATTTTTTGCTCGGCGAGCAGCGGGTCTTGCTCGACGTCCAGCACGTCACTGCGCGGAATGTTCGGGTCGTTCTCCGACGGCCCGTCGAAGTCGACGTACGTGAGTGAGCCGGCGATGTACGTGAACGCCTCCGAGCGGAAGTCCGCTCCGGGGTCTCCCGTTTTGGCCTCCTGTTCGTCCGCGTAGTGCAGGAGATCCACGAACGCCTCGACCGCCGTTCGGTAGCGCTGCTGCTTGAAGTACGCCCAGGCCTGCTTGTAGAGGCTCACGCCGTAGAGCGGCGGCTTCTTGAATTCGAGGCTCTGGTTGTAGGCGCTCACCGCACGATTCAGGCTGTACGGGCCGCCCTTCGAGTCGAGCTGATCGAAGTGGAAATTGCCGAGCTGCCACCAGACTTCGGCCAGGTAGCGCGGCTCCTCTCCGAGCGCGTTCTTTTGAGGGAGCGGTTCGCAGTCCGCGTACGGATCCTCGAACGTGAGCTCCTCTCCTTTGGCGCCAACGTCCTTACGACTCGCCTGCCTGGGGCCCAGTTGATCCAGTGGAATGGGGTTCTTGTTGTACCAATCGTCCCAAAAGCGATCGTCGTGATCCTGCGGCAAGCCCTGGACGTAGAGGCCCTCGGGGTTTTTGGGATCCGGCTTGACCTGGTAGCGGTTGGAACAAACCAGGGAGCGCCAGGCCTGCTGCGCTTCCTCGATGCGCGCGGCGTCCGTGAGCGCGTGGCCCAGGTAATAGTGAACCGCCGCGATCTCTTCGTAGCCGGGGTACTCGGCGATGATGCGCCGATAGAGGTCCACGGCCGGCCGAAGCCCTTGGTCCAAGTCCGCGTCGAAGTTTTCCCGCGCGCGTTCCTCGTAGAGCGCCGCGAGACGGAACATCGCGTCCGGGGTTCCTTGCGGATCCGCGTTCGGGCCGCTGTAGCGCGCGACGAACTCCTCGAAGCGGCGGATCGCCTCGTTGCGCGCGTCCCCCAGACCGCGGCGCTCCAGCTCGATCTCCTGGTCCACGCCCGACAGCGTGCGGCGACGACGCTCCTCGTAGTGATGACGAACGATCGTCGTCAGCGTGCCTTTGAAATCCCGCGCGCTCTCCGTGTACGCATCGGCTTCGTTCTGCAGAATTCTGAGCGCACGAAGCTGCTCGGCGCTCGGAGGTGGCAACTTGGGAGCCGCCGCAACGCGGAGGCCTCGACCCGAGCTCACGCACTGCAGGGGGTAAGGGCTCGCCGGAGCGGGGACCGGCGGCGGCGGGACACTCGCGTTCGCGCCAGACGCCTGCGCACCGGCGGTCGTCGTAGCGGCGCCGGACGCCGAAGACGTGCCCGCTTGAGCCAACGCCCCGGGAGAGCCGAGCACGACGCCCGGAACGAGCGCCGCAATCAAAGACCACCGAGAGAAATCACGCGAAAGCAGCGTGTTGCGAAGCTTCACTGCACATCCTCCGCGTCGTCCAGAACCTCACGCAGCTCGTCGTTCAGGAAACGCTCTTCGCGTGCCCGTTCACGCTGCAAATCCCGCACGCGACGCATCTGCTCCTCACGAACTTCCCAAGCGTGCTGGACCAGGCCGACGTCCGCCCGCAAAACCACACTCTTCAATCGCTCTTGCACGCGTTCGAGGCTCTTCATGGCCACCTCGCCCACGAGAATGCGGGAGCTTTGGTCCAGCGCCTCGAGGCGAGCCGCGTAACCGGCCATGGCCTCGGCCTCCCGCTCCACCAAGACGGACACCTCTCGAGCGCCCAAGGCCGCGTCGGCCTCGAGCTCCGCACGCGCCCGCTCGAGCGCGTCCTCGGCGCGATCCGCGCGCGTGAGAAGCGGCGTGATGGCGCGCGCATACGCGACGGCGTCCGGCCTGTCACCGCCCGCCGCGACGAGCGCGACCTCACGAGCAAAGAGCTCACGGAAGCGGCGCCGCACCCGATCGTCCTCGGCGAAGCGCTCGTCGCCGAGACCAATTTGTACGCGGCCGATTTCCACGTCCTGGCGCAGCTGTTCGAGGCGCTGACGGAGCCGAGAGAGCTCGGCTTCGTTGGCTTTGATTTCTTCCTCGTAGCGCGCGCGCGCCGCAGGATCTTGCGTGACTTGGAACCGATCCGCGTCCGCGAACACGCGGCGAAGACCGTTGACCATCGCCTGCAAGTAGTCTGCGATGAGCGTTTGCTTTTGGAGCTCTTGAGATACGGAGGCCCAGGAGCGCTCGGTGTCCGTTTCCCTCCGCTGAAAATCGATGGCAGCCGTCGGGAGCTGGCCCAGTCGGCCGAGCAGCTTTCGGCGCTCCTCGCGCACCTGAAGGAGCTCGCCGCTCACTTTGCCGGCCTCGTCGTCCAACCCCAACGCGAGGTTTCGGCGAGCCACGCCGATTTGGTTGGTGAGGGTGAGCGCGCGCTCCAGCTCTTGCTCGAGCTCGGGGAACATCTTCGCCCGTGAGGGCGACGCGAGCACCGTACGCAGCTTGGCCACGAGCTGCCCCGTGCGCTTCAGCAACTGCCGCGAGTGAGCGATTTCGTCGATGACCGCAAAGGCACGTTCCCCCTGCGCCTCCTCACGCGCCCAGGTGACCGCCACCTGCGGGAGCTCTCCACTGACCTCGATTTCGTCCGCGGTGAGGGCGTCGTAGTAGTCCGCCGGATCCGTGTGCGTCGAAAGGAAGCTCGAGACTTGCCTTTGCAGCGGCGCATACTCCGCGCGCGCTTGCCCGTAGGCCTCGTAGGCTTCCTGGAAGCGGCCCGCCCGCAAGTGCAAGTCTGCCCGCAAGAGCGCTGCGTCCGCCGAGTCCGTGTGCGCTGGATCCAGCACCGTCAGGAGCTCCAGGGCTCGCTGCGCGCGATCGAAATCCTCGAGGCGCACATAGGACCAGCCCATCTCGAACAGCGCCGTGGAGAACTCCGGAGAGGAGCGCGGTACCTTGGCGTACGCGTGCGCCGCCTCCAGGTAGCTGCCTACCTCGTATTCGAGCCGACCAATCGCCATCCACGACAGATCGACCACGTGCTTCTGGGAGGCGTCGCGAGCCGCGGTCGTGGCGGCCTTGCCGAACGTGGCGATGGCGGCGGAGTAGTCGGGAACGACGTCGGTTTTTCCGCCAGCGGCAGCCGCCGCGCGTGCCGCCTTCGCCTCCGCCACGCCGAGCAAGTAGAGGGAGCGATGGTAGAATTCGGCGCCGACTGGGACGGTGGCCGCGATGGAGCGCGCGCCCGCCAGGTCCCCCCGAGCCAGCTGAGTCTTGGCGCGCGCGTACTGAAGCGAGCCCGACGGATCGTTCGTCGTGAGCGCGTTGAGGCGAGCGGCGATGTCCTCCAGCTGCTCCGGACGCTTGGTGCGAAGCGCGATGTCGACCTGACGACTCGCGGCGCGGCCGACGAAAGGCGCAAAGGACGGCCGATCCGCCCGCGCCGTGACCGTTTCGTAGTAACGGCGGGCCGAGTAGAGCTGATCGGAGGCGAAGTACGCCTCACCGAGCAAGAACGTGGCGTCCGCCGCGGTGGCCTCGCCCACCTTTCCTTGAGCGGCGAGCTCGACCACCTTGTTCAGTTGATCGATCGCGGCTGAGTAGTCCTTCGTGCCCATGTGCAGCTGCGCCGCCGCCACGAGCTTTTCCGGATTCTGTCGGCGAAGGGTGGCCGCGACTCGACGAACCGAGCCCACCTGACTTTCGACCGATGCCACGGTCGACTGCGCCGACGCCCGCGCCGCGTCGCTCGAGAGCGCGGACGCGGTCCCGGGCGCGAAGAACGCGAGGGCTCCCCACGCCACACAAAGAGACAGGGAGGCGCTACGCCACCCCAGCCGACCCCCTCGGCGCAAGACGCCCATTACTTTCCTCCGCCCACCGAGCCACCAGCGCCGGATCCACTGCCCACCGAAAGGCCGCCGCCCGCTTGTGCGGAGCCGGGGCCCGTACTCGCGCCCGACTGGGAGCTAGCGGCCGGAGACGTCGTCGCCGCTGGTGCTGGAGCGGTTGGGGCGGTTTCGCTCATGCTGCGGACGTTCTCGACGTAACGCACGGCGGGCCGCTCTTCGAGCGGGGTCGTCGCTCCGCCCTTTTCGAACGCCGTCGCCTTCAGCTCGATGGTTTTGCCGTCCGTGATCGTGAACGAGTGATCGGACCGCACTTCGAATTTGTAGCCACGGAGGTACGAGAAAACGCCGTAGCCGTGACCGCGCAGCTTGATGAGGACTTGCAGCGTGTGGTCCCCGGCGGGGATGGAGCCGCTGAAGATGGGGATGGTGGTCTGCGAAGCGAGCGCGCCCGTATCGTCCTGCTTTTTGTACTGGACGGCGCCATCGAGGACGAACACGGCTTCGGTCACGCGAAAGGCGCTGCTCATCTCGTTGATGAACACGATTTCTGCGCGAGACCCGCCGACGCCGCCGCTCAAGATGGTGTCGCTGAGCAAGCTGAGCCGAGTGTGGCTGCGTCGAATCTGCTCCTTCAGCTCGTCGACGCGCTGCTCCAAATCACGCAAGCGCACCTGGTACGTCGCGCCGTCCAACTTTTCTTCGCTGGGAGGCGGCGTGGAGCCCGTGGCGGCCAAAGTGGTGGGCGTCGTGGTGGGCGCAGCGACGGGAGCGGGCGTCGGCGCGGCAGGCTGCTGCGCCGACGCGGGAGCGGCCGTCGTCGCTGGAGCTGCCGTCGTCGTCTGAGCAGCCGCCGGCGTCGCCGTTGCTCCTGCCTTGGCGTCGCTCGACTGCGCAGAAGCCCAGGTGGAGTAGCCCAACAGAGCAACCGCGAGTCCCACGAGCCGAACCGACTGAGTCAATCGAGACATGCATCCTCTCCCGCAAACACGCTAGACCGCACCGTGCGCGCGGCACTCACACAGGACCCTCGAAAAGGCGGCCCGCAAACGGGGTACCCCTTGTCCATCCGCAAGGCGGGATGATCGTTCGACATTCCTCGGATGCCAAGACGTTTTCCTCTCCGACCGCTTCGAGCCGACGGATCCGGGTGGCTTGGTCGCGAATCTTCCCCTGATCTCGGCGGTTTGGGTCCTTGCGCCTGGGGGGCGGCGGGCGATACCGTCCGAGTCGTCTCGATGGGCTAGGCTCGGGACGCTGCGGGGGGCGGTTGGCTTTTCGCGGCGACCAGCCGGTGGCCCGGCGGCAGATCGAAGCTCGTGCTCGGACGTCGAACTGACATCCCCCCAGGGAGTTCCCCCCCGCCGCGGAGGGCCCTCCCGCCCCAGCACGCCGTCATGCTCTTTCGTGTGGAGCCGAACGGTGCGAGCGCGCACGTCCGAGTTTCGGACGGTGCTCTTGCCGAGGGGGACGACGCATGACTGCGGCTCACGGTGAGACGAGCGACGAAATGCTCATGGTGCGCTACCAGCGAGGAGATCGCGACGCCTTCGCAGAGCTCTTACGGCGCTACGAGACGCAAATCTTCAACTTCTCGTTGCGGTTTTTGAGATCGGCCGATCTCGCGGAGGACGTGACGCAAGACACGTTCATGCGCATCGTGCAGCGCGCCGCGGAGTTCAAGCACGAGTCGCGCTTCTCGACGTGGTTGTACGCGATTGCTCGCAACCTGTGCGTCGATCAGCTGAGGAAGCAGCGCCACAGACGCCACCCGTCCCTCGAGCAAAGCGGTGACGCCGACGGGCGCTCCCTCGAAGAGAAATTGCCTGACTCGCGTCCCGCTGGCAGCACCGAGCGCAGCGCCGTGGCCCATGAGATTCGGGCTCAAGTGGTCCTGGCCGTGGAAGAGCTGCCTGAAGATCAACGGGAGGTTTTCTTGCTGCGCCACGTGGGCGACGTATCTTTCAGAGACATCGCCACGATCACCGGAGTCGGTGAAAACACGGTGAAGAGCCGCATGCGCTACGCGCTCGAGCGGCTCCAAAAATCGCTCTGTGACTTCGAGGAGTACGCGCGGGCGCTCCGATGACCAAGGAACCACGGCCCATGGATTGCGAGAGGTTCGACAAGATCGCTCTCGACCTGCTCTACGGCGAGCTGGACGAGCTGACGTCGGCCGCCGCGCGCCGTCACCTGCATCACTGCACGCGCTGCAAGAACATCTACTCGTCCATGAACGCCACCAAGGAGGTCGGCGTGCTCACGCTGGCGGCGCCCCCGGCGGACTTGCGTGATCGCATTCTTCGAGCCGAGAGGCTCGCGCACAAAGAGCTCTCGCCGCGCGAGCGGGTGGGTCGAGCCATTTCCGTGCTGGCCGGCTACGCCATGCGACCGCAGCTGGCGATGGCCGCGCTGCTCCTCTTGATGGTGGGCTCCAGCCTCGTGTTCTTGCGCGCGCGGCCTGGAGACCACGACCAAGTGAGCGTCACCGAGCGCGGTGTGCCCGGTGTGGAGGCCGAGCCGACAGGTCAGGGCAAGGCGCTCGCGCTCGACGTGGAAAGCAAGGAGGCGCAAGAGGACGCCGAGGCGGCGCAAGCGGCGCGCGCTGCGGCCCCTTTGCCACCAGCCGTCGCGGCGGCCGAGGTGCGCGCCAAAGAGGAACGTGCCGATGGCGCGAGCGACGGCATGAGTCGCGCCATGGCCGCCTACCAAGCTGGCCGCTATGCGGAGGCCGAGCAGCTGTTCGGCGCCCTCGCGGCTGCCGGAGGCTCGGAGGCGGCGACGGCGAGCCTCCAGGAAGCGCACTCCGCCCGAAACGGCTCAGGCTGCCAGAGGGCGTCCGCGCTGTACGACTCGGTGGCGAGCCGCTTCGCGGGCTCGCGCGTCGCTGACGAAGCCTCGTGGCATGCGGCTTCGTGCTATCGCGCGCTCGGCCAGGTGGCGCGCGCGCGCGCGCACTACGAAAGCTTGCTAGGGCGCCCCGCCTACGCAAATCGAGCCCAACAGGCCATTTTGGCGCTGGACGCTCCCCCGGAGGCGGCTGCGGTCGCGACGCGAAAGGCCGCCTCGAGCGACTCCAAGGGGGAGGCCGCCAAGCGCCCCGCTGCTACCACCGCGGGCCCCAATAACGTCGACGCTGCCGCCGACGCCGAAGCTCCCGCGGCAGCTCCAGCCAAACCGGCAGGGGCCCAACCCCGAGAGTGACGTCCCCCGGCTCGCGCAGCGACCCGCAGGACCTGCTCCAGAAAGCGCGAAGCCCGCGACTCGCCACGGAACCCTAGGCTGTGGCTCAGTTCGACCGATCGCGGAGGTACGCGATGGTGTGCACCGCGTCGACGAGACGCTCTCTATCCTCCCGGTTCAGGTCGACGAAGCGAATGCCCATCCCGGGATTCTTGCAGGGAGAAAGGAGCCGCACGGGGTTCACCCAGGCCACCTCACCCGAAAGCGAGAACGGCTCCGCGGCTCCCGGAGGAGAAAAGCGCATGCGCACGCGCGTGCCGAGGGGCAAAGGCTGCCGGGACGACACGAAAATGCCGAGCGCGCTGATGTTGGTGATGTTCGCGAAGAGAAACGTCTCTTCCGTTTCGCAATCCACCGCCCACTCGACGTCGACTCGCTCGGCCTCACGCCGTTCGGCGCCCGGACGACTCGGAGGCGGATACTCGGATCGATCTCCTCCAGCCACGTCCCCGCCATAGCCCCGATCCAGGGGACTGTCACCCACTTCCGTCACCTGGAACGCCTCCTCGAAATGGGCGGGCCCATTCCGCCCAGGATCGACCGGCGCGCCATTGCCTCGAAGCCCCCCGCGAGGCATGTACCCGCGCCCGCCATGCGATTCGGAACCGTTGCTCTCGTCGGCCGCACCAACGTCGGAAAATCGACGTTCCTCAATGCGGCGTTGGGCGAGCCTCTCGCCATCACCTCGCCCCTGCCCCAAACGACGCGGGACGCGCTGCTCGGCGTGATGCGCCGCGGGGACGCACAGCTCGCGTTCCTCGATACCCCCGGCCTCCATCGACCGCGCACCGAGTTGGGTCGCCGCATGAACACCGCGGCCTACGAGTCGGCGCGCTCGGCGGACGTCGTCGTCTTCATGACGGACGTGTGGGACAAGGTGCCCAAGGGCAGCATCACGGGGACCGCTCCCTCCCCGCTCCACAATCCGTGGATCCGCCCCGGGGACCGCGAGGTGATCGAAACGCTCACGTCCTTTGCGCCGGGACCACGCGTGCTCCTGATCAACAAGGTCGACCTCGTTCGCGACAAGCAGCTGCTCTTGCCCATGCTCGACGCCTACTCCAAGGCGTACGAGTTCGAGGCGCTCATCCCGACCAGCGTCGTCCGTGACGACGGCCTCGGCACGGCGCTGGACGAGATCGCGAGGCTCCTCCCCGAGGGGCCCGCCGGCTTCGACGAGGAGACGCTCACCAATCGCCCGGTGCTCTTTTTCGTGCGCGAATACGTGCGAGAAGCCGTGCTCCGGCAGTGCGAAAGAGAGGTGCCGCACGCCGTCGCGGTGTCGATCGATCGGGCGGATGAATCGCCGCGACTCTTGCGCCTTTCCGCGACGATTCACGTCGAAAAGGTGGGACAGCGCAAGATCGTGGTCGGTCAAGGTGGCGAGCGCATCAAGGCCATCGGCATGGCGTCGCGTGAACGCATCGAGGCTCTCATCGACAAGAAGGTCCACTTGGAGCTCTTCGTGCGCGTCACTCCGCATTGGAAGGACGTACCGCGCCAGCTCGCCGAGCTCGGCTACGAGGCGGCGCCGGACGTGGCCGGTGAAATCGAGAGTTACCGGAGCTCGAACGACGCGGAGGACGAATCGTGACACCGCTGGTCGCCATCGTCGGACGCCCCAACGTGGGCAAGAGCACGCTCTTCAACCGCCTCGCGGGTAAGAACCTCGCCATCGTTCATGACGCCCCCGGCGTCACGCGCGACCGCAACTACACGGACACGCACCTGCACGGGCGGGACGTCACCATCGTGGACACGGGCGGCTTCGATCCGACCACGGACGACCCCATGGGCCAAGGCATCGCGCGCCACGTGAACGCAGCCATCGCCGAGGCCGACGTGGTGGTTTGCGTGTTGGACGGCAGCGGGCCGCCGACCGCCCCCGACCGCGACGCGGTTCAGCTGCTGCGGCGCAGCGAAAAACCGGTGATTTTCGTGGCCAACAAAGTCGACGGCGAAGCACGTGAGGCCCACGCCGCCGAGCTGTACGCCCTCGGCATCGACTCGCTCATCCCCGTCTCCGCGCTGCACGGACGCAACACCGGAAAGCTCGAGGCGGCCATCGTCGCCCAGCTTCCGCCGTACGCGCCCGAGGCGGACGAAGAAAAGGAAGAGCTCATCAGCATCGCGCTGATCGGCCGCCCCAACGCCGGCAAGTCATCCCTCTTCAATCGCTTGTCCAAGAGCGAGCGTTCCCTGGTGGACGATCGGCCCGGCACCACGCGCGATCCCATCGATTCCATCGTCGAGGTCGACGGCCGCCGCTTCCTCTTGATCGATACCGCCGGCATTCGCAAAAAATCCAAGGTGGATCGCGGCGTGGAAGCAGAGAGCGTCTTGCGTTCGCTGCGCGTGGTGAGCCGCGCGCGCGTGGTCGTATTGATGTGCGACGCCACGGAGGGCATCGCCGAGCAAGACATGCGCCTCTTGGGCCTGTGCGCCGAGCGAGGCCGCGCCATCGTGGTGGGCCTGAACAAGTCCGACCTTTTGAAACCCGCGGAGCTCGAGGCGCAAATCGAAAACGCCAAACGTGAGCTCGATTTCGCGCAGTGGGCGCCCATCGTCGGGCTCAGCGCCAAGACGGGCCACGGCGTGAAGAAGCTGATCGACCAAGTCGAACGCGCCGGCACGGACATGATGCGGCGTGTGGGGACGTCGCAGCTGAACCGCTTCTTCGAGCGAGTGCTCGAGCACCGTCCGCCGCCGACCAAGGGCGGGAGGGCGCCGCGCATCTATTACATCACGCAGACCTCGGTGAACCCGCCGACGTTCGTCGCCTGGAGCAGCGCGCCCGACAACATCGCCGAGAGCTACAAGCGCTTCGTGATCAATCAGATCCGCAAGGAGTTCGGCTTCAACGCCATGCCGCTGCGCGTTTTCTACCGTCAGCGCGGCGGCAAGGGCGACTGACGCTTCCCGCGCGCGCCCCTACCCTTCGCCGCAGAGGTAGCGCCCCACCTGCTCCAAGCGCTCCGGGTGGTGAACGTCGACCGCAAACGCGGGCACGTGGACCTGCAGCGGGATGCGGCCCGTGCCCAAGCGCGCGCTGAGTGAGCCGAGCACGCCGACCTCACGCGCGGCGACCACGGACTCCTCGGCGGCCGCGCGGAGCACGCGCTCCGCGCCCGTCGGGCCCAGATCGACCCCGAGTGAGTCGAGCAACGCTTGCACCTCGTCTTGCGACGGGAGCGCGCCGAGCGCGGGATGCACGCGGTTCACCACCAGCGCGCTCGTATGGAGCCCGCGTTCGCGCATGCGGTCGTCGAGCGCCGCGGCTTCGCTGAGCGTCAACTTGGCGGGAGAGCTGACCACGACGTACCCGAAGCGCGGGCTCCGCATTTCTCGCGCCACGAGCTCCGCGCGCTCGTGAAATCCTCCGAAGAGAGAGTTCATCGAGGACACGAACTCGGCCATCTGCTGCAGCAGATCTCCACCCGTGATGCGACCGATCGTGCGCAGCACCGCCCCGATGCTCTTCGCGACCAGGTTGAGGCTGAAGCGCCCGGACGTTTGAATTGCTTGCACCAGCCCGCGCAGGGCCGGACTGTCGATGGCTTCGACCATGCGCTCCGGAGCCTCGAAGAAGTCGAGGGCGTGCTGCATGGGCGGGGTGTCGAGCACGATGGTGTCGTAGGACGGGTCCTGCTCCACCATCAGCACCTTTTCCATGGCCATGTACGACTGCGTCCCGGCCAGGCTCGTCGACACGTGTTTGTAGAGGCGATTGTTTAGAATGCGCTCACGCACCTCTTCGGTCGGCGCGTAGCGCCGCACCAGCTCGTCGAAGGTTTGCTTCGTGTCGAGCATCATGACGGTCAACGCGCCGGACAGGTGCACACCGTGACCCGCGAGCCACTCGCTGGAGACGGTGACTTCTTCCGTCGGCATGTGCTCGAGGCCCAAGCTGTTGGCGAGACGCCTGGCGGGATCGATGGTGAGACACAGCGTGCGTTTGCCTCGCTGTGCGGCCGCGAGCGCGAGCGCCGCGGCGACCGTCGTCTTGCCGACGCCTCCGGACCCGACGCAAACGAGCACCCGGTGCCGGTCCAAAAGTGGCGCAAGTGACATGCTGCTCTTCGAGCATAGCGGACGCGCGGAGCGAGGCGACCGCCCGAGCAGAGACGCAGCGCTCACTGTAGGATGCAGCCGCCCGATGCCCGGTTTCATCGACCTCCACTGTCACTGGATTGCCGACATCGACGACGGGGCGCGCTCCGCGTCGGACGGCGTCGAAATGTTGCGGCGCCTCGGCGCACTCGGCTTCGAGCAGGTGGTCGCTACCCCGCACATGCGACCCGGCCTGTTCGACAATGACCGAGCGCGCCTCACGGCTGCCTACGAGGCCATGATGGATCCGCTGTCTCGCGAGGAACACTTGCCCCGCGTTCACTTGAGCAGCGAGCACTACTTCGACGAAGTCGTCTTCGAGCGCCTCCTCGCCGGCGAAGCCTTGCCGTACCCGGGAGGACGCGCCGTATTGGTCGAATTCTACGACATGCCGTTCTCTTCGGGGCTCGAACGACGACTGTTCGAGCTGCAACGGCGAGGGCTGGTTCCGGTCATCGCCCACCCCGAGCGCTATCGCGCGCTCTGGAGCGAACCGCGACGTCTGGAGCGTTTGATCGAACTGGGGTCGGTCGCCTTGCTGGACGCCTGCGCGCTGGTGGGCAAGTACGGCAGCGCCGCTCGCCGTTGCGCGGAAGAGCTCTTGGAGCTCGAGCTGTACCAGGCGGCGTGCAGCGACGCGCACCGCCCCGACGACGTGACCGAGCTCGCCAGGGCCCTGGAGTGGCTCGAGCGGCGTTACGACTCGAGCGAGGTCCAGTTTCTGTTCGCAGACGGGCCCCGCGCCATTCTGGAGGGGCGCCCGCTCTGAGCGCTCGCCGGCGGAAAACTTGGCCCACCAACACAGGTGGCCTCTAGCGTACGACGGTCATGCACCGCCGCTTTCTCGTCGTCGCTCTGGCCGCGCTCGGCCTCGCTCTGTCGAGCACGACCGCCACTTCGGCCAAGGTGACCGTCGACTCGCCCTACACGCGGGCGCAGACGTACAACGGCGCGCTCCGCTACGTGCGCGTCGATCAGCAGCACGAGATCGTCGAGAAGGACGTCGAGACAGGCTACTTTTTGTTCAAGTACAAGGCCGACTCCAGCGCCGCGACCGCCAGCGTCCAGGTGCTCGAGGCGAACGGCCGCGTTCGGCTCGTCGTGCAAATTCCTCAGTATCCCGAGTATCACGAGCAGGTACTGACCAAAGGGATCCGCGACAAGTTACTCGAGGAGTACGGCGAGCCTCCCCAGCGCGAGGTTCCGAAACCCAAGGAGCCCGAGCAGGTGGAGCCGCGTGAGGGCGCGCCCCGCGCTGGCCCCAAGAAGCCGGCGGCCAAGTAAGCGCCTACAGGCAAAGAGCGCGAAGGGCGGCCGTGGCGGCGTAATGCGGGAGCACCGGCGGGCCGGAGCGCTCAGGGCGTAGTGCGCGAGCCATCGGGGCCCGGAGCGCTCAGGGGCGTAGTGCGCGGAGCCATCGGGGGCCGGAGCGCTCAGGGCGTAGTGCGGGAGCACCGGACGGCGTGAGGTAGTTGCCTTCCCCCCAACCCGTCGGGCGCGGCTCCGCCCCCGCCGCCCCGACGAGGTGCCCCCGCCGGGTGTCGCATGCCGCCGCAGATGGACGGCGGCTACCGTCTGCTCGGCGGCCGATCTGGGCGAGGCAAGGTCCTTGAGCTAGGACGGGGTCGACGATGACAGGTGCCACCGACGGCTCGGACTCCGCAGAGCTCCCCGCGCGCGTGGGGCGCTACGAGGTCGTGGGCGTCTTGGGACGCGGTTCGATGGGGCGGGTGCTCTTGGCGCGCGACCCGGTGTTGGATCGCAACGTCGCCATCAAGTTTCTGCGGCAGGACCTCAAGCTGAGCGTAGAGGAGCGAGAGACCCTCCTTCGTCGCATGCGCCAAGAAGCACGCGCTTCGGCGCGCGTCACGCATCCGAACATCGTGTCCCTGTTCGACATGGGCGAAGAAGACGATATCGGGGTCTTCTTGGTGTTCGAGCACGCCGAAGGCACGACGCTGAAGTCGCGCTTGGCGCGGAGCCCGCTGGCTCCAGAGGCCGCAGCACGGCTCGCGACCCAGCTGGGCGACGCGCTGGCGACCGCACACCAAGCTGGCGTTTTGCACCGCGACGTGAAGCCGGAGAACATCCTCCTCACGAAGACCGGCGCCAAAATCGCTGACTTCGGCATCGCGCGGGTGCCGGAATCCACGCTCACCAAGGGCGGCGGCCTGCTCGGCACGCCCGCCTACAGCTCTCCCGAATCCATCACTCACGGCGAGCACTCGGCGGCCAGCGACCAGTTCTCGCTGGCGGCGACGCTCTACGAAGCGGTGAGTGGTCGGCGTGCGTTCCCCGGCGACGACGCGGTCGGCGTAGCGAACCGCATTCAAACCGAAGAGCCCTTGCCCATCGCGCGCAGCCTGGGGCTCGATCCCAAGTTGGACCGCGTGTTGGCTCGCGGCATGGCGAAGAACCCGGAGAAACGCTACTCGAGCTGCGCCGAGTTGGGGCACGCGTTCTCCGAGGTCATCGAGCCGCGCGACGGGGAGCTCCGGCCCGCGCAAGTGACTGTCCCCGACGCCCATCACCGCGCCCTCGCCTTGGCGCAGCCGAGCTCGACGCTCAAGCTGCGCATCGCCTTGGGAGGCGCATTGGCCGGAGTGCTGTTCACCCTGCTCGTGTTCCGTGTGGCAAGCGAGCTCAGAACCACCGAGGCCCCCAGCGCTGCGGCTCCGGCCGGGGACGCGAGCGCGGTCTCCGAGGCGCGAGTCAGCGCGCCCCAGGGCACCCAGCAGAAGTCGCGCCCCTCGCGTACGGATTCGGTTGCGGCCGAAAAAACCCCCTCCACGCCTCCCCCGTCGGCGCTGCCGGGTCACGCGCGATGATGCGGCGTCAGCTCTTGCTCCTCTCGGCGACGCTGGGGGTCACGCCAGCGCTCGCGGGAACGACGGAGGCGCTCACCACCCCCGCGAGCGCCCGCGTGTGGCTTTCCCGCTTGGAAGTCACGCTCGGCTCCACCCCGGGTGAGGTGGCGCTGGCGGCCCTCGCGTGCAACCGCGACGCGGGCGCTGCGGCGTGTACGCCCGAAACCTTCGCGGACGAGCTCGGAGGCCCGCGCGTGGTCGTGGAGTCATTTTGGCTCGACCGCCACGAGGTGAGCTACCGCGAGTACCAGCGTTGCGTCGAAGCTGGCCGTTGCTCGCCCGCGAGGTACGACGGCGCCGAGCGGCTCGAGCGAGACGACTTGCCCGTCGTGTTCGTGACGTACGACGACGCACGTGCCTATTGCTCCTTTCGTGGCGCGCGTCTGCCGAGCGAAGCCGAGTTCGAGCGAGCTGCGCGCGGCGCCGAGCGGCGCGTTTTCCCCTGGGGTTCTCGTTTTCACGGACGCGCCGCGAATCACGGGCGCTGGGGCGCCTTGGGGAGCGACGACAGCGACGGCGCGCTCGAGCTTTCTCCGGTAAGTGAGTTCGCGGATGGTCAGAGCCCCGAGGGAATTCGAAATCTTTCCGGCAACGTCGCCGAGTGGACCAGCACGCCGTACGCGCCCTACACGGACGTGGACCGGCCGGGACCGGACCGCGTGGTCCGTGGTGGACACTTCCTGGCGCCACCGGCTCGGCTGCGCGGCGCGGCTCGTTCTCACGAGCCAGCAAACACGCGCGCGGCTTACCTCGGCTTCCGTTGCGCCATGAGCGCGTCCACGAGCGACGTGTCGCCCCGTGCCCGTTGAGTGCATTCGATGCTCGAGCTTCCGATCCACCGCTACACCAAATTCGTGCTCGTCGGTCCTCACTATCCCGAAAACTTGGGCGCGACCGCGCGTGCCTTGAAGACGATGGGGTTCACCAAACTGGGCGTCGTGCGGCCGGGCCGGCTCGCCGTGGCTTCGCATCCCATGTCCAGAAAAATGGCCGTCAAGTCCCTGGACGTGCTCGACGCGACGGAGATCTACGACAACGTGGACGAAGCCATCGTCGGCGTCGACGTCGTCGTGGGCACCAGCGCTCGGCGCGGCATCTCTGGTATCAAGAGTCCCGCGCAGATCGCCGAAGCGCTCGTGCCGCTGGCGGAAGCACGCAAGCGCATCGCCGTGCTGTTCGGCAACGAAAAGAGCGGCCTCGACAACGAGGACCTCTCCCACGCCGATCTGTTGATGCGCATCCCCATCGCGGCGGATCAACCGTCCCTCAACTTGGCGCAAGCGGTGCAGGTCGTCACTTATCAGTTCTTTTCGAGCGCGCTCGTCGCACGAGAAAAGGACGACGCGTGAGGCGGTGCGCCGTCGCGCTCGCGTTCCTCGCGTGCGCCTGCGCGCTCGGCAAAAGTGAGTACCAAAGGGCCTCCGAGCGTGCCTCGGCGACGTACGTCAGCGGCGCCTACGAGAGGGCGGAGCACGAGTGGCGCGAGGCGGAACGCCTCGCCGAAAGCGACCGTGATCGCGCAGAGGCTCGCTACCGCGCGGCCCAGTGCGCGGAGCGCAGCGGAGATCTGGAGCGCGCGGCGAACGCGCTCCAGGACCTCGCGGTGCGCTGGCCCGAAGGAGAGCGCGCGCCGCGAGCCGTTTTCGACGCCGCGCGCATCGAGGAGCGCTGCGACGCTCCGGCGCGCGCGATCGAGCTGTACGCCCGCGTCTTTCGCACGTACCCCGAGTCCGCGCTCGCGACGCAAGCCGCCCGGCGCTGGCTGGCGCTCACGGCGCCGACCCCCGCCCAGCGACTGGTCGCCATCGAAAAGCTGCTCCGAGAGCGCACCTGGTCCGCGCGTCTCGACGAAGCGCTCCGTTACGACCGAGCCAAGAGCCTGGAAGCCGAACACCGACTGGACGAAGCCGCTCGCGCCTACGGCGACTTGGCTCGCCGCCACCCCTACCCGTTCGGCGCCTACTGGGACGACGCGCTGTATCGCCGAGCCGAGCTCGAGCGTCAGCGGGGTCGCTTCGAAGACGCCCTCGAAGCGCTCCAGGAGCTGCTGGACGCGCGTGAGGAGTCGAAGCTGAGCGGCACCACGGAACGCGAGCGCTTCGCGCCGGCCCAGTTTCTGAAAGCCCAAATCCTCCGCGACGATCTGAACGACGTCCTCGCGGCGCGGCGCGCCTTTCGCGTGCTCTACGAGAGCTTTCCGACGAGCCGTCTTCGGGACGACGCCCTCTGGCAGGAGGCGAAGCTCGCCCGAGCAAAAAGCGACGAAGCCGCGTGTGACCCACTCCGACTCTTGCTGCGGGACATTCCGGAGTCCCGCTACGCGAGATGCGCGGGGCACATCTGTCCTTCACTCGCGAAGGCCAGCGCAGCGCACGGCTCGTGCGCGGACTACGTACTTCGAGAGATCGATGCGCTCACCAACGCGAAAACCCGCGCCGAGTGACGCGGGTTTTCGGGAAGCGAGACCTCAGTCGTCCGAGGCGAAGTCGCCGTCGTCGGCCTCGAAGTCTTCGTCTTCCTCTTCGTCCTCGTCGTCGTCCTCGGGCTCCTCGTCCTCTTCCTCTTCCTCGTCGTCCTTTTGATCGATCTTGAGATCGATGCCTACTTCGCCGAGTTGGGTCTCGAGGAGCTCCATGAGCTCGTCCACGTCGTCGCCGCTCCACTCGTCGACGACGTCCGTCAAAAACTCGAACATGTCGCCGTGGTCGAGGCGGCGCTCGATTTCCTCCACCTGATCTTCGGAGAAGGCCTCGAGGATCTCCTCGCGAAGAGACTCGGTATCGTCCTCCTCGATGGCCTCCTGCGCGGAGACCCGGATCTGACGAACGGCACGCCTGTCGAGATGCATTTCCATGGTGAACTCTCTACCGGTCTTGGAGCGCCCGACGGAGCCGGGGCCGCCTTTACTGCCTGCTCGCGTCTCGCCCGAGGGAAGCCGACTTCCGTCAGGGGGTTCGCAAGAGAGCGCAAATGGGCGTGTGCAGACGCTCTGCCTCACACCTTGCGTCGCCTTTAAGCCAAGGCTTGCAGTGACGTCAAGGCCGCCGGAGACTCATGTTCCAAGGGCCATGCGCGGAGCAATCGGAGCCTTCAGGGAAGAGCGCCGCTCCCAGCATCGGAGCCCGGCGGGGCCGAGTTCTGCGTTGGGTCCGTCATCGGAAACGAAGCGGCTCCCGGACGGTGCAACGCGACGCTCCGTCCCGACCCGACGTGCAGGAGCGCCGCGTCGCGCGCTCCGCGCACGAACGAACATTTCGTGCTTGTGCGCCGCGCTCGCGGTCGTGCTCGTGGCCACCGAGGGCAACGCCCAGCCCAAGATCGGTCCCTCGCCGACGAGCTTCGATCACTTCCAGTACGGGGGCGCGCTCACTGCAGAGGCCGTACCCGACGCGGGAGACGTCT
Source organism: Pseudomonadota bacterium (assembly GCA_023432025.1). Lineage (GTDB taxonomy): Bacteria > Myxococcota_A > Polyangia > Polyangiales > Polyangiaceae > NIC37A-2. The sequence continues at coordinate 12,207 of JAEYVE010000133.1, read as the reverse complement.
GCCCCGACGACGCAGCACAGCCGTGCATCCTCCAAGCAGGCGGCGGTCTCACGATTCGCGCCGGCTACCGATCGCGGTTTCCCTGGTATGTCGGTGGCGCCTACGAGTTCTCGCGGCACGACTCGTCCAATCTCTTGATCCTCCCCATCCTGCAGCAGATCCGCGCGGAGGGTCGCTACTACTGGGACCGGGGTCAGCGCCTCCTTCCCTACCTGGCCGGCGGAGCCGGCATCGCCCTCTACGGGAGCGAATGGGGAGTGGAAACCGCGGGCGGTGCAGCCCTCTTGGGGCTCGGCGTCGAGTTTCAGGTCACCCCGGCGCTGGCCATCGGTGGCTCGCTCGCGTATCGGCCCATCGTTTTTCGCGGTTGGACCGACAGCGCCGGGCAGCGGCGCGCCGACGTTTTTGCGGGCTTCGGCATCGCACACCTGGCCTCTCTGGAGCTCGCGGTTGAGCTTCGTGACCCCCTCCCACGCTGGTAACAACCGGCGGGCCGTCCTCACCCGCCCGACAGAAGTGAAATTCGGAGCGACACTGGGTTGACTTGGCCGTCGCGGCGCGCTCCCCTCGTGCCGTGGACTGCGATCGTTGCGGGCGCGGCAATCCCGAGCACATGCGGTATTGCCTCGATTGCGGCAGCGAGTTGGGCAACGGCGCCGAGGCAACCGTCCACGCGAGCGCTGCGACGCAGGTGCGAGAGACACCACGCGAAGGGACCATTTCGGGTCGCCCGGCTGCGCCGCACTTCGAGTTCTCCCCTCGCATGGAAGATGCCGACGGCCTCTGCTGTCCGCTGTGCAAAACACCCAATCCGACGGATGGGTCGTTTTGTTGCGAGTGCGGTGGGCCGCTCCATCGCGCCGTTTCGCGCCGTGCGCTCGCCGGCACCATGGTCTCGCTGGGCGCCGTCCCCACGGACGTCGCTCACGTGGCCGTGAACGCGTTCCCCGCCGTCACAGGCCCGCACCACGTCAATGGAAATGGGCCGCACCACGTCAATGGGACGTCACCGCTCGCCGGGCCACCTGCCTTGCGCTCCACCGCCCTGCAATCACCCCCGCTGGGTCAGTTGCGCCACGTCGCACAGATGGACGAGGGTGCTTCGGACCTCTTCGTGGGGCGACCCCGCGAGCCATCACCCCCCGGCCCTACCGGAAACGGAGCGCCGCACAATGGTTCGTCCCTCCGTGATGGTTCGTCCCTCCGTGATGGTTCGCCCCTCCGTGATGGTTCGTCCCTCGGTAGTGGCTCAGCCCTGGGTGATGGTTCGTCCCTGGGTAGTGGCTCAGCCCTGGGTGATGGTTCGCCCCTGATTGGCTCGCCCAACGCGCGGCAGCAGACGCCGCCTCCTCGCGCCGAGCCTCGCTCGTGCGCGCGGTGCGGCGGCGCGAATTCGGCCGAAGCGAGATTTTGTCAGCTCTGTGGGACACCCATCGACGACGGCTCGGGCCCCCGCAGCGTCGACGATCGAGGCGCCAGCCCGGCTTCTCCGCACGTCGATGCCATGCCTTCCGCCTCTCTGGTCGTCATCGCCCAGGACGGCACGCCAGGCCGTCACTACCCCCTCGGCGGCCCGGTCACTGAAATTGGCCGAGAAAAGGGGGATATCGTACTGGGCAAGGACCCCTACGTCTGCCCGCTGCATGCGCGCCTCACCTACAAGAGCCGCGGCTTTTCGTTGGAGGACCTCGGGTCGGTGAACGGGGTGTACGTGCGGCTCGGCGCTGGCCCCATCGAGCTCAAAGACGGCGACTTGCTGCTGATAGGGCTCGCGGTGTTAAGGTTCGAGATCGTGGAAGAGTCCGAGTCACGGTACGGGGTGGCCGTACGGGGAACCACCCGCGTCTTCGGCAGCCCGAGTGTGCCGCGCCGGGCGCGGCTCGTCGTTCAAACGACTGAAGACCAGTCCCGCGATATCTTCTACATTTCCCGCGCGGAGACCATCGTCGGACGCGAAGCCGGTGATATCGTCTTCACCGACGACCCCTTCATGAGCCGACGTCATGCCGCCATCCGGCGGTCGGCCACCTCCAACACGTACACGCTGAGGGACCTTGGATCTTCGAACGGCACTTTCATCGCCATCCGTGGCCACCAACCCTTGTCCCATGGCGACTTCGTCCGCATTGGGCAGCACCTTTTCCGACTAGATGTCCACGGTGGCGGACCAAGCTGAAACGGGCATGGCGGTGCAGTCACAGCCGATCCGACTCCGCGTGTTCGGGCGTACGGACGTTGGGCAGATCCGCGAGCACAACGAGGACAACTTCCTCGTCGCGAACCTGACCACCGGGCGCCGTGGCCTGATGGCGGAAGATCGCGAACAAATCGTCGGCCCTCACGGCACCGTGCTCGGTGTCTGCGACGGCATGGGCGGAGCTGCTGCGGGCGAGGTCGCGAGTCAACTCGCCGTGGACATCATCCACGAGCAGCTCGCCAAGGCCGACCGGCCCAGCGATCACGACGAGTTGGCGCGACGTCTGGTGCGTGCGGTGGAAACCGCGGGCGCCCGCATTTTCAACGAAGCTCGAGCGGATCGGAGCCGGCGCGGCATGGGCACTACGGCGACCATCGCCGCTTTGCTCGACGGTCGCCTCTTCGTGGCTCAAGTCGGCGACAGCCGCGCGTACATTCTGCGGGGCAACAAGCTCGTGCAGATTAGCCGCGATCAGTCGCTGGTGAATCAGCTCATCGAAGCCGGACAGCTCACCGAAGAGGAAGCTGAAACCTTCGAGCACAACAACATCATCCTCCAGGCGCTGGGCACCTCGGAGACGGTGCAGGTGGACCTGACCTACGTCGATCTGCGACGTGGGGACACGCTCCTCCTGTGCTCGGACGGATTGAGCGGCATGATCCGCAGCGACGAGATCCGCGAGGTTCTCGTCTCGCAGCCGGATCCGCTCCAGGCGTGCAAAGAGCTCACGGATCGCGCCAACGCGGCCGGCGGCCACGACAACATCACCGTGATCGTGGCGCGGTTCGAAGAGGGCGTGCCCGAGTGGACCGCGTCCGACGAAATCGGCTACCAAAAGTACGCGCTCCCCGACACGGGCTCCATCCCCGCCGAAAGCGGAGAACGCGCCAGCACCCACCCGGAGCTCTTTCAGTCGGGGGCGCGCAGCGACGAAGCAGAACGCGAAACGCGCAAGCTTCGCGTCTCTCACACCATGGTTGGCGTCGCCAACCCGCTCGCCGGCGTGGAGCTTCGGGACTCGCGCCCGCCACCGCAGGCGAGCGCCGCAAAGCGACCTTCGAGCTTTCCTCCCTCGGACGATCCGGTCGAGCTGCCCACATCGGGCATGAGCCCCGCGACCGTCGGGTTCCTCGTCATGGCGGCCATGCTGATCGTGACGGTGCTCGGCTTCGTGCTGCTCCGCTAACGGCGTCCCAGGCGAATCGACGGACATGGTCGACGCCCTTCGGCGCTTGCTCTGGCTCTTGCCCATCGTCGGCGTGGGTTCGGCGCTTCTGTTCGCTCTCCTCTCCTGGGGGGCGCCCTCGGGAGAGACCGCCTTCCCGCTGTTCTTCAACACACACCCGCGCGGGATCCGCGAGCACGCCGGCGAAGCTCTGACCCAAGTCGCGCGCGGGGGTGACCCACGCGCCGCCGAGCGCCTCGCCGAGCTCGGAGGCGCCGCATTGCCCTTCGTCTTGCCGAGGCTCCCGGAGCTTTCCCCGGTGGAGCGACAACGTGTCGCGCTCGCCCTCGCGCCCGTGGCCCGCCGCATGGGGCTCGTCCGGGACGAAGCCGCGCTGGACGATCCGGAAGGCAGCGTGCTTTTTTGGACGCGCTTCTGGCAGGACCGCTCGTTGGATTTTCGGGACGTCGTGGTCGCCCGCTTGGTTCGCCGCCTGAGCCAGCGCACCTTGACCCTGAGCCGCACGGATTTGATTCAGCTCGACACGTTTGCGCTCCCGGAGCTCATGAGCAATCTGGGAGCGGTGCGAACCGAGGACGATCTGGCGCGCGTCAAGCGGCTCTTGCGGGTCGCCGCCGAAATCACCTCCGAGCCTTGGGCGCTGCCCGCGTCCGCCGGTGCGGAGCAAGCGCGCGTCGTGCTCACCGCGTCGCGCCGTTGGTGGGACGATCACCGCTACGAGTTTACGGACGTCACCGGGCTGCGCCGGGTCACGGCAGCCATTCTTCAAACCCGCTACGCGCACTGGGCCGTGCGCAGCTTGCGAGAGCTCACCGGACGTGATCAGAGTGAGCTCCTGCACGCCCTCGGGGAGCGCGCGCGTGTGACGGGAGCGCTTCTCCTGTCGGCGTTCCTCGGCGGGCTCTTGCTGGGAGGCTCCGTTGCCGCCGCCGCGCACGCGTTGCTGCCCAACGCGGGCCCGCGTTTGCGCGCTCTGACCGCGGTATTGGCGGGCCTCCTGGTGCCGGGACTGGCGTTCTTTCGCCCGGAGGGCACGCTGGCGCAGGCGTGTTTGGTCAGCGCGCTTCTGGGCGCCGCGCCGGCGCTGCACTTGTTTTTCCGGGAAATGGACGAGCGCGTGGATTGGCGAGGGCGTTACGTGCTCGCGGGGCGACGCCCGATCCGCCGCGTCGCCGCGTTGGGACTCTGGGCCAATACGCTGCTCCCCACCTGGGCGCCGCTTGCGCTTGTAGAGGCTACGTTACTTGCCTTCGTCATCGAGTGGTCGTGGCGCTTGCCCGGGTTGGGACCCAAGACCGTCGAGGCACTCCGCGCGGGGGACACGGCGTGGCTCATGGCCGTCTGTCTCTCGCTGGGCCTCCTGACCGCGCTGACCCAGATCGTGGCGGACGGCCTGCTCGGCGCGCGACGCCTGCGAGGGAGCGAAGCGTGATTGAAGCTCTCGCGTTCACCGTTGGCGCCACCTTCGTGGCCATGGCTTCTGCCGTGCTCTTGGGCTGGACGCTGGGGCGTTTGGCGCGGGGCTCGCTCGCCAGCATGGGCCTTTTGTCACGACTGACGGAGGCGCGAGGCGCCGTTCCGCTCGTCGTGCTTGCCCCCCTCGTCGCACGTGGCCTCGAGCTGCCGGGCGTTCTTACGGTCGGGCTCACCGTCGGCCTGTACCAAGCCATCGCAGTGGCGCGTTGGATCGGCAGCCGCCGGGCCAACACGCTTCCTCTCTTTGCGGGCGGGTTCACTCTCACCCAATCGCGCGTGGCGCTCGACTTCCGGCGCGCGGTGGTGCGCGGTGCAGTCTGGATCACCGTGGCGCAATCGGCCCTCTTGGTGGTGACCCTGGAGGCGATTCTCACCCTCTGCGAGTTGGGGCCACAGGTCCTGGGCCTCGGCGCTGCCTTCGCGCCGTCGGGCGCGCCGGTTGCCCGCGCCCTCGCGCTGTGTGTCACGGTGCTGCTCGTTCTCGTGGTGGATTTCGGCTCGTCCCGCCTCTTACGCAATGGTCGCTAGGGGCGTAGCAGTGTAAACCCGGCTCATCATGGCGCTGCCCCTCATCAACGAACAAAACTTCGAGCGCGAAATTCTCGACAGCGACGTTCCCGTGCTCGTCGAGTTCGGCGCCGAATGGTGTGGTCCTTGTAAGCTCGTGCTTCCGGAGCTCGAGGCGCTTTCGCGCGAGCTTTCTGGAAAGGCCAAGGTCGTTCAAATCGACATCGACAAGGCGCCGCTACTCGCGCAGCAAATGGGGGTGCAGTCGGTGCCAACGTTCGTGGTGTTTCACCAAGGACGACCGGTGGACGGGCGCCAAGGCGCGCTCCGCAAGGCGCAGCTTCAGCAACTTCTCGAACCGTTCTTGCCTCGCGCGGCTGGCGCGCTCAAAGCGGAAGAGGTCAACAAGCTGCTCGCCCAGCGTCGCATTGCGCTCGTCGACGCCCGCCCACCGGAAGTGTTCGCCCGCGCGCACATTCAAGGCGCCGTGAATCTCCCGGCGGACGTGCTCGAGTCTCGCCTGGCCGAGCTCGGTCAACTTCCGGCCATCCCGGTCCTGTACTGTCGTGACGGCAAGCGCTCTCAGGAGCTCTCCGCCCAGCTCGCCAAGCAGGGCCTTCCCGTGTCCTTCCTCGAAGGTGGCGTATTGGCGTGGGAGTCCGCAGGTCTGCGCCTGACGCGTCCCGACTGACGGCGGCTGCGCGGCGGCAAAGACGCGTTCGGCGCCACACGTGACGTCGCCAACGCGATTCGGTCCACGGTGACGTTCAGCGCTGCTCGGCGAGCCACGCCTCGGCGGCCTGCGTAGCGACCGTCAGAACGTCGCGCACCGAGAGCCCTCGCTCGCCCGCGATTCGTGCGCACACGTCGAACTCCGGCTTGGCTTTGAACGGTGGCTCGCCGGCTACCTTCACCGGGATTTTTCCGAGCTCCGTTTCGAGTAGAACGATGCGCCGAGGCAACTCCACGCGGCGGACGAGCGCCTGACGAACACCGAGCGTAGAAGTCTCGCGCAGAATCGTGTCCGCGAGCTTTCCCGCTTCTCCGACGCGGCAAAGCGCGGAGAGCACGAGCCCCGGGCGTCCCTTTTTCATCGTCACGGGAGACGCCCAAGCGTCGAGCGCGCCCTCGGAGAGCAGACGCGCGATGGTGTGCGCGACGAGCTCACCCGTGGCATCGTCCACATTCGCCTCGAGCACGGCGTGCGTCGCGGCTTCGGCGAACCCACCCGCACGGGGTTGCCCGAGCACGGCGCGCAGCACGTTGGGGCGATCGGCCAGAGCGCGGGTACCTGCGCCCAAACCAACCCCCGAAGGAGCCAGCGACGGCCAGCGCGAAAAGCGCTCGGCGACGGCGCCCACGATGGCCGCTCCCGTCGGCGTGACGAGCTCCGACTCCACGGCGGCGTCGTACGTCGGCACGCCGCGCAGACAAAGCACGGTGGCTGGCGCCGGGAGCGGTAGAACCCCGTGATGGCAGCTCACGAAGCCGCGCCCCATCGGCAGAGGGCTCGCCACCACCTCGGCGCTCAAATACTCGAAGCAAGCCGCAGCCCCGACGACATCCACGATGGCGTCCACCGCGCCAACCTCGTGAAAGTGGACTTCGTCCAGCGCGATGCGGTGCACCTCGCACTCGGCTTCCGCCAGGCGCAAGAGAATGCGCTGGGCGAGCGTTTGCACCTCGGATCGCAAGGGCGCAGCATCGATGAGCGCGCGGATCTGCGCGTACGAGCGCTCGGGTTGCTCGCCTCGAACGACCACGTCGAAGTGAGTCGCACCCAGCGCGCCGACGTGTCCCGTTCGAAATACGAGCTCCACGCCGGAAATGCCGAGCGCCTCGACCGCTTGCTCCACGACCTCGCGCGGCACACCCAGATCAATCAGCGCGGCGATGGTCATGTCCCCGGCGACGCCGCTGAAGGCATCCAGGAAGAGCACTTGCCCTCGCCCCGCGCCGCGCTCGAGCGTGGGACGCGTTCCGCCGCGCGGCGACGGCACGAAATTCACGGAGCCGTGGCCCTGGCCATGCCCGTGGCCGTGCCCTCCCGCGTCGTCGTGGACGTGCCCACCGGCGCCGTGACCGTGGGCATGCTCTTCCACCACGCGAGGCGTTCTCGGCATCACGAGCCTCCCAATCGCTTTCGCGTGGAAACCATGCGAGCGACGGCCATGGCCGCGCCGAAGCCATTGTCGATGTTCACCACCGTCACGCCCGCGGCGCAGCTGCTCAGCATGCCACAAAGCGCGGCGAAGCCCCCGAGCGACGCGCCGTAACCCACGGAGGTGGGCACCGCCACGATGGGTGTACCCAAGAGCCCACCGACCACGCTCGGCAGCGCTCCCTCCATTCCGGCTACGACGATGACGGCGGGTGCGCGCGCCAGGCGTTCGAGCTCACCGAAGAGACGATGAATACCAGCGACGCCGACGTCGAACACTCGATCGCACGCAAGGCCGAACATGTGGAGCGTCACGGCCGCCTCCTCGGCCACCGGCAAGTCACTGGTGCCCGCCGTGACGATGGCGACGGGGGCGCCCGCCTCCGACTCCACGGGTCGCACCTCGAGCGTCAGTGTGCGGGAAACAGCGTCGTGGCGCAGCGAAGGCACAGCCTCGCGTACGCGCGCGGCCTTCTCCTCGTCGACGCGCGTCACAAGGACATTCTGCCGCGCTTCGACGAGGCGACCGACGATCGCGACGAGCTGCTCCACGCTCTTGCCGGAACCGAGCACGACCTCCGGGTGCCCCTGGCGCAGCTCGCGGTGGTGGTCGATGCGCGCGAAGCCCAGATCTGCGTAAGGCAGCTGCGCGAGTTGGCTCAGCGCGCCCGAAACGTCCGTTTCGCCGCGCGCGACCGCTTCGAGGAGCAAACGTAGACGCTCGGGATCCATGGCCTCGTGGGTGTAGTCCAGCACACGAATGCAGTCGACCCCGAGCCCAATTGGGGCAGAGGCGCGCCGCTTGGCCGCCTCCCGAAGCCGTGGTCTGCTCGCAAAGTGCCTGCGCTCCTCGCTCCGTTGCTTGGCCTGCTCATCGGCTTCGTTTTCCACCAATCCGGCAGCCGACAGCTCTCGCGCGCCGCGCCGGGCACCTCGGTCGAAACACGGGGACAGCTCCTGGCTCTCGCCTACACGCTGCTCCTCTTCGTCCCGTTCAACGCGTACTTCTTGGCCTTCGCGCCGGACTGGAGCTTCCTCTACACGCTGGATACGCGCGAGCACTTGGGCGTGCTCATCGTCGTCTCACTGCTGCTCGACTGCGGCAGCGTGTGGCTAGGCTTCTACGCGGCGCGCAGGTACCTCTCGCCCTCACCCGCTACGCTGCTCCGCGTGCTCGTGCCGGCGCTCGCGCTACTGCTCGTCTTCCTCGCGCTGGCTCGACGTCGGCTCGGCGTCGAGGCGACGTACGAGCAGTTCCACGGCAACTTCGGCCTACGCTCCGTGGCTGGCACGGCGCTCGGCTACTCTCTGCTCTGGCTCGGCAGCCTTTTCACCGCGGCGACCGCCTGGACCGCCGTCCAGTTTCGCCGACTCGGCGAGTGACCCTGCCCCGCCCGGGCCACGCATGGTACGAACGGAAAAGCGATGCGCGACGACACCGACGAGCTCCTCTCACTGGCCCGAAAGATCGTGAAGCGCGCCCTGCAAGGGGCGGACGTGGCGGAAGCGAGCGCCGGCAGTAGCTGGGACCTCAGCGCGAAGGTCCGACTCGGCGAGCCCGAGCTCGTCGAAGAAGCCGGGCAGCGCGGCGTCTCGCTTCGCGTCATTCGTGACGGCCGAGTGGCCATGACGTCCACGAGCGACCTCAGTGAAGCGGGTATCGAGCGGTGCGTGAGCGACGCGCTGGAGCTCGCCGAGCTCAGCCAGCGTGACGAGTTCGCGGGCCCCGCTCCCGTCGAGCTGTTGTGCGCTCCCCCCCACCCCGACTTGGACCTGTTCGACAGCGGGATGGCGGCGCTCGACGCGGACACCGCCATCACCCGCGCACGCAAAGCCGAGCGCGCCGCGCTCGACTTCGATCCCCGCATCACCCTCAGCGAAGGCGCCACCTTCTCGCGCACGTCCAGCGTGCGAGCCATGGTGCTCTCCAACGGCTTCGAAGGAACGCTCTCGGGCTCGTACGCGTCGCTCGTGGTCGCGCCGGTGGTGGAGGACGCGGGAGGCAAGCGCCGCCGCGGCTCCTATTGGACCGCGCGCCGTCACCTCGAAGATCTCGAGGCGGACGAAGACGTCGGACGTGAGGCAGCTCGTCGCACCTTGGCCAAGCTCGGCGCCCGAAAAATCGACACCTGTGAGGCTCCCGTCGTGTTCGACACGGACGCCGCGCGCTCCATCGTCGGCACGTTCGCCGGCTGCATCACCGGCGGCTCGCTCTGGAGAAAATCGAGCTATCTCTTGGGACGCATCGGCACGGAGGTCGCCAGCCCCCTCGTGACTTTCGTCGACGATCCCTTCTTGCGACGTGGCCCCGGCTCGCGGCCCTTCGACGGAGAGGGGTTGCGCAGTCGCAAGAACGAGGTCGTGCGCGGCGGCCAGCTCGAAACGTATCTGCTCGATTGCTACTCGGCGCGCAAGCTCGGCCTCGAGTCCACGGCCAGCGCGTCACGCGGCGGCGGCGCCATCGGTGCTTCCACGACGAACTTCGTCATGCAGGCGGGAGATCGCTCGCGCGACGAGCTCATCGCCCAAACGTCGCGCGGCCTCCTCGTCACCGAAATGATGGGCTTCGGCTTCAACGGCATCACGGGCGATTTTTCGCGCGGCGCTGCCGGGTTCTGGATCGAAGACGGTCGCATCGCGTTTCCCGTGAGCGAGGTGACCATCTCCTCCAACTTGGACGCCATGCTGCGCGGCATCGACGCAGTCGCGAACGACTTGGAGCTCAAGACTTCAACGGCCGCGCCCACCTTCCGCGTCGCGTCCATGACGATCGCTGGTAGCTGAACCCCGCTAGTTTCCGAGTACGTTGTCTGCGCCGGGCGACGCGCCCGGCGCAGCGTGCATCCCGAAGCTATCGGCGACGTCGGGAGCCCAAGGGCTCTTGCGCGCCCAGCTGACGCCCGGGCGCTTGGCAGGCAGCGCAGGGATCATCGATACCGTCTCGCCGTCAGCGCTCACCAGCGCCACTCGCTCACCTGCGTTTCCGAGGCCGGCTACGCCCACCCGCTCCACCACGATGGGCACCGCCGCCGCGTCCGGCACGATGTCTTCGCCGCCCGCTCTGTAGTCGCGCCCCACGATGAGGCCGAACGAGCCCGCTTGCAGCACGACGTCAGGCAAGGCAATGCGGCCCCCGCCGTCTTCGACGAAGTAGCCCGCGAGCGAAGTCGCGCTCGAACCTACGTTGACGATTTCGATCCACTCGCTCGCGGGTTCGGCGCCCAACGGGTTGGCCAACACTTCGTTCAAGACCAGACGCGCCGCAGGCGCTCCCGTTTGCATGCTCAGGGCGCCGTGCGTTGCAAAGCCCCACGCGTCGAAGTGTGTGCCCGAGAGCTCGTAAGTCGTCCCCGCGCGAAAGCCGAAGAACCCGACGCGCGTCGTTTCCGCCGACACGGCCAAGCCTTCAATCCGCGCTCCCTCGGGTCCTTCGGCGCGGACCGCCCACGCGCCGCGGGCCCCCTCGAGCACCAGCTCCGGCCCCACGAAGGAAGCGCACGCCGGGCCGAGCGGGGTCACACAGTCCACGCTTTCGCGCAAGTCCTCTCGGCTGCGATGAGCCACGCCCACGGGCGTCGGATCGAACAACGGCACAGGATTCGTGTCGTCCCCCTCGAGGTCCGCGGCGCTACTCGGGCCGAAGGGCGGCAGCAAGAAGTCTGCAGCGAGCTCCTCCGGCGTCTCCATCGTCACGCAGCGAGCGCCGTCGACGCCGGCGAGCCCCACGCCGGGAGACAACACCGCCTTTTCATCGCTCGGCGCCAAAGCGGACGATAACGCGGAGAGCCACGCGCCAAGCCCCGCCCACGGCGAGTCCGCGCAATACAGAACGCTGCCACCTGCGGCGACGGCGGGCGGCCACACGCGATGAAGCGGAAGCCAGGGCTCGAGCGCGACACGCAAAACGGCGAGCGTTCCGGAGCCGAGTGTCGTTAACGTGTAAGTTGCGTCCGGGTCGAGAAAACGCGCGGGTTGCGCGATCAGCGCCCCTTCTTCGAACCAGACCGAAAGCGGGATCTCCCGTTTGGCGAGAGCAGCCGTCATCTCTCCGTCGCGGAGCTGACGCTCCGCGTAGCTGCTCAACTCGCCCTCGAACAGCCGTAGCCCTGCGAAGAGGGACGCGCCCTGCGCGATGCTCCGCGGCCTAACAACGAGCCGCGGCGCCGGAGAACAAGCATCGAGCGGCCGACCATCGAGGGACTCCACGCGCGTGCCGCCGCGCGGGCGACCGCCCGCGAGCTCGGGGCTGCACCCGAGCTCCACGAAGCAGAGTAGCCAACACGCCAATTCACGGAGCGCGCGACCGCGCGTTCCAGAGCGACTCGGGGACCGCGGAAGTGGGGGCAACGTCGGCACGCCGCCCTCATCGACCGGAGACTTCGCCTCGTTTCGCTGTTTCCGAGCTCACCTCGCTGTTTTCGCGAGTGTCGTTGAGCCGAAAGCCCGAACAGCCGGTCAGCGGTCGTCGTCGTCGTCGTCGTCGTCGTCGTCGTCGTCGTCGTCGTCGTCGTCGTCGTCGTCGTCCGAAGCGTCGTCGTCGTCGTCGTCGTCGTCGTCGTCGTCCGAAGCGTCGTCGTCGTCGTCGTCGTCGTCGTCGTCTTCGTCCGAAGCGTCGTCGTCGTCGTCTTCGTCGTCGTCGTCCGAAGCGTCTTCGTCTTCGTCTTCGTCGTCGTCTTCGTC
>JAEYVE010000131.1 GCA_023432025.1 Pseudomonadota bacterium | reverse complement strand
GCTCCAGACCCTGCGCTGCCACCGGCCTTGGCGTTCTCCGCCCCGCCCGAGTCCTCGCAGCCCGCGAGCCAGCAGGCGAAGCAAGCGAGGCAAAGAAGCGTACGGCGCATGTCACCATCGTTCGAGCAGCGACCAAGCCCGTCAAGAGCACTCGATACCCGCGCGCGAGTGAAGCGCCACTTCTCTCACCTCATCGACGCGGTATCGTCCGGCCCCCATGCAACTTTGCACGTCCCCGCTCCGTCTCGAACGCGTCCTCGCTTCGCGCCAGGCAGCCCCGTTACGCGTCCTCGGAGGAGCGTTGGTTTGTGCTTCTCTTTTACTCGGGTGCGCCAGCGCCCGAGATGCGCAAGAAGGCTCCGTCTCCCCCGTGAACGCTCTCCCCTTCGAAAAAGACTTGGTGGGACCCACAGCACCACGCTTCACCGGGCGCTTCGATCTGCGTGAAGAAGGCGCCGCGTTCGCTTGGTCGGGCAGCAGCGTGACCGTGCGCTTCGAGGGCACGTCGCTCGAAGCCGAGCTCCGCGACACGGGAGACAACCGCTATCTCGTCCTCTTGGACGGCGTAGCCGCCCAGGCCCCACTCGTACTCGGCCCTGGAACGCACACCGTCACGCTCGCCTCGGGGCTCTCGAGCGGTCCCCACACCGTCACGCTCTACCGACTGACGGAGCCGCTCGTGGGCGAAACGGTGTTGACGGGACTTCGCCTGTCACCCGGCGGCAAAATGCTCGCCACAGCTCCGGCCGCGGAGCGACGCATCGAGCTCATCGGCGACTCCATTTCGACCGGTTACGGCAACCTGGGCAACGATCCCACGTGCGGCTTTTCTCCAGCGACTCAGGACCACTACCAAACGTACGGCGCCATCACGGCGCGCGCGCTGGGCGCCGACTTGTCCACTTTGGCGTGGTCCGGGCGCGGCGTCTTCACCAATCGCGGCAGCACCACCGAGCTCGAACCCATGCCCGAGCTCTGGCAGCGCACTCTGCCGACCCGCGCGGAGCCGCTCTGGGACTTTTCGAAGAACGCGCCGCACGCCGTCATCATCAACTTGGGCACCAACGACTTTGCTCCCGACGTGAAAGACACGACGCCCTTCGCGGCGGCGTACGTTGCTTTCATTGCTCAGGTGCGCGAGCGCTACCCAGAAGCGCACATCTTCTGCGCCGTGGGCCCCATGCTCACGGACAGCTATCCACCCGGCATGCAAGCGTCCACGACCGTGCGCGCGGTGCTGCAGGAAACCATCAAGCAGCGCCGTGAAGCCGGCGACGCGCGCGTGCACTACTTGGACTTCGGCAGCATTCGCGCCAACGAAGGCCTCGGCTGCGACTATCACCCCACCATTGCCACACAGAAGCGCATGGCAGAAACGCTGACGGCGACGCTGCGCGAAACGCTCGGCTGGTGAGCATCGCTGTTGGTCCCCGGAAACTCGTGGTAGTTGCGCGATAGCTGTGCCGTCCTCCATTCGCGTCCGCCTGGACCCCGTGCCTTGGCCTCCGGGCGGGGCGAGTGACAAGCCGACTGTCGTCAGGCTCCGACCGAGCTTTACGCTCTTCGGGAGCGGTGCCACCGCAGCAAACACCCAACCGAAGCACGCAAAGCTCGAGTTCAAGGGGCGGCTGTGGACGGCCCAACGCAACCCTCCTGCGCCTCACGAGGTCGCGCTCGGTGAGCTCGAGGGCGAGCTCGTGCTCGTCGACCGCAGAGTCAAGTTCCTCTGCGACCCGGCGTCTCTCGCAAAGCTTGCGCCTGCGGAAGACGACACGAAGCCGACCGACGAGCCCCACCCCAACTTCAGTCCTCGGAGTATCGAGCTGTCGTTGGACTCGGAGTTCGACGGTCTCGGCGCCGTGACGGGTCGCAAGGCGACGCTGCAGCTGTCGAACGACACGGGGCAGTTTCGCTATCTGGAAGTCGTCGTGAGTCTCACCATCGACGGCGCCGTCGAAGCCGACTTCGACACGAACGATCGCTTCGACGTCCCCATTCGACGCGAGCCGCAACGGCTCCAGCCACCCTTCTCCCTCTGAGTTCCTTCGGGCGCGCAGCCATGATCTTGAGCCCTCCGTTCATCCCCGAACCTCCCAACCCGGTGCCGGCGGGCGGAGAGCCCGAAGAGCAATACCTGGAACGCGCCATGTCTGGCGGCGCTGCGGGAGACGGTGGCTATCCGGTCAGCGTCGATCTCAATTGGCACGGAGGGCTCCACCTCACCGCGCCTGCGGGGCCCGTGGTGCAAGGGGTTCCTACCGTTGCATCCGTCCGGGCGATGGCAGACGGCACCGTGGCGTACGTACGCCAGCCGACGCCCGCCACGACCGATCCGACCCACCCGTTGAATTATCGCGGGGGATGGACCGACGACGGGTGCGTCGTCATTCGGCACGAAACGGAAATTGGTGTCCCGCGCAACTCGACCGCGCCGACGACAGTCACGTACTTCTCGATCTACATGCACCTGCGCTCGATCGGCACGACGGTCGTTCAGGGACAACGCATCTACCGCAAGGACGTTCTGGGCGCTGCCGGCCGCATCTACGGGCAGAACGATCGCATCCACTTCGAGATCATTTGCGACGACGCGAACGTCCAAAATCTCACGGGCCGCGCGGAAGCCAGGCTACCGACCACGGCAGATGGTCGTGAAGACGCCGTGTTCGGGGCCATTTGGTACGTCTTGCCCGCCAACACGCCCTACTACGCCAGCGAGCCTCAAGCAGGCGCGGCGTTGCCAGCCGTAGCCCACACCACCACGGCGGAGTCCTACGTCCGCGTGGAGCTGCGCCGCGGCAACGCCGTCGTGAGCACCTTCACCGCTGACGGCGTTGCGGTGGGCGCCGAGGACGTGGATCCCGAATACGAGTACAACTTGTGCGTCAACGCGAGCCATGACTTTCCGAGCTCGCCGAGCGCGGGCTACGACCTTCGTCGCTTCGGACGGGTACTCGGTCCGGATCCCTTGCCGGCGAACACGGCTCACTGGCGCCGAGTACCTCATGGCGGTGGCACGGGCTGGGTGAATCTCAACGACGCCCCGGTCCGCAAGTTCAGCGACGCGGACTTTCCGCATTGGGAACATTGGGTGCTCGTCGACGGCTCGGCGAGCGCGGACAGTCGTTGTCAGGATCTGCAAATCCAAGACCTCTTGGACGCCAACCACGACTGGTGCCTCCCCGCGGACGAGGTCACCCGGTCACTCAACGATCCCCAGCTGCAGAAAACGCTGTCCGGACGGATCTGCAAGCATCGCACCGAGTGGGACGTGTCGACCTTCGACGCTCAGTGCGGCTGGCGACTGACGGATCCCACGGCGCCGATGACGGCGGCGGAGTTCGAGCAGCTCCGAGCTCACGCGACCGCGCTGGCCTTTTGGCCGCAGGCCGCGCTGGGCATCGACCCAGTACATTGGCACTTCCATCCGAGAAGATTCATCGCTCTCTTCAGAAAGTGCGGCTGGCTGAGCCTCGACGAGCTCACGCAGCTGATGCCACGCCGGCCCTTGACCACCCCCACCCAGATGACTTGGGCGACTGCGCGGCAACGCTTCTCGACGCGCTACCTCCAGCTGAACCTCACGATGCGTCGGTACAACCTGCTCGACGTCAAGCGCCAAACTCATTTTCTCGCGCAGACGTACGTCGAGACCGATCGTTGGGCGACCGTCCGCGAGTACGGCATCGGCAACAACATGCCGTACGGCGCCTTCTACGGCCGCGGCATCATGCAGCTCACCTGGGCAGGCAACTACAAGAAGTACGGCGTCTATCGTCAGCTAGCGCAGGCCACGACCTTCGTCGACGCGCGCATCACCGCCACCTCCACTCACCACTTCGAAGCGAATGACGTGCCTGCCGTGTGGGCTGGGCAGCCCCACCGTTTCGACCCCCAAATCGTCGAAACCGACAACTTCGCCGTCTGCGACTCCGGCGGCTTCTACTGGGCTTCGAAACGTATCAGTGGCCGCGGGCAGGGGGTCACGGCCCCTGCGGCGGTCCGGCTGCAGCCCGCCGTCAAGCGCAGCGGCAACTGGAACATCAATCAAGTCGCGGACCGCGACTTCGGCACAGCGTCGGTAGGGCGCGCCTGCGTCTTGGTCAACGGCGGAGGCAACGGCTTCGATGACCGCCAGCGCTGGGCCGCGTTCATCTATCGCTACCGTAGCGACAGCACGGAAACGACGCTCCAGGTCACCCTGAGCGTGACCTACAACGGCAACACCTACAACGTGCAAGCGAACCTCACCGCTCAGCGCCCATGACGCGCGTTCGGAAACGCCCATTCGCTCCGCTGCTCGGTCTAGCGCTCGCGTGCGCGAGCTGCGCTGGCGCCGCCACCAACACACCACGAGCTCGCGACACCGCCGCACCGACGAGCGCCACCTCCACGTCGCAAGGCGGTCGCACTACGCAACACGAACCGCCCGCGGCCTCGAAAAAGCCGAGCGGCGCGGGCCCCGCTCCAAACAGCGCGGAGTCGCAGCCGCCGCCCAGCGAAAGGGAGCTACGGCTGCTGCTCCAGCCGGCTCTCGACGCCTTCTACTCGGACCCCGGGGTCCCTTTCCGCATCCTCTCCGTGCACTCCATGAGCCTCTCGGGAAAGCGGCTGCTCGTGGTCCCGCTCGCCGTCTATCAAGGATCGCACTTCAAGCTCGCCGTCGTCGCTCCAGCGACGAACCAAGCCACCCTCGTAGTAGACCTCGATCCCGCGCGATGTGTGAACATGCGCCTGGTGTCTCACGCGGACCTGAACCGCGACGGCGCCCCCGACTTCACGTTCGACCTCACGGTTCAGGCTCCCTACGGGCCAGAAACCGGGTCGTTCATCGTCGTCTACCTGTCGAACACGCTGGACGCGTCGTACTGCCACGCGGCGCGCATGAGCGAGCTGGTGACGAGCTACGCTCGCCCTCCCGTGGACGAGGCGTCCGTTCTGGCCGCAGTCGCCAAGGCCATTCAATCCGAAGGCGAATCCGTCTTCGCGTGCCCCACGAATTGAGGGCGAGTCCACGTTACAGCTCCGCTCACTCCCGCGTCCTCCGGCGTGACGCCGTGGAGAGGACGTCGCCTTCGACCTGCGCTGCTCCGAGGACGGGCCGACAATCCACGTTTCCTGGGATGGTGAGCATCTTCGCACGACCGAGCTCGCTCGAGACTCGGACTCGACGACGACCGTCGAAGGCTCCGATATCGAGCTCGTTCCGCCGCTCGCAATCGAGCGCTGTCCACGCATCCTGACTCCTGTCGACGCCGTCGCGTCACTCGGTGCGGGCGCGATGGGACGCTGACAAGCGACGACGGCTGCCGCACAGCCCGCCACCGCGATCCCAACGCTTTGGCACATGCTCACTTCTACGGCTCCACGCACTGCGCGTCCTTCGGCTTGACGCCGTGAATTCCCCAGCACTTCCAACAGCCCGGCGCACACTCGGCGCACAAACCATTCGGATCGAAGTTCGTTACTTGGCAGCCAGGCGGCAGCTCCAGCGGCGAGCTTGGCAGTGTGCTCGCTCCCGGAGGCTTGTAGTCGTTGCCGTACGGCTTGCCGCTGAGTGTCATGCGCTCCAGGTACCCTTCCGTTTCTCCCGTGCTCGCCAGCTGCATTGGCGCAAAGTCCCCCCAGCCCCACA
>JAEYVE010000112.1 GCA_023432025.1 Pseudomonadota bacterium | reverse complement strand
CGCCGGGCTGGACCGGTAAGGTTCGAGCGCGCGCTTCGATGGGACCCATCGAAGCGCGCGCTTTTTTTGTAGCGCTTTGGAGCGCGCTGCAGCTTTGCGGACATGCTTTTTGTGAAGAACTTGCTCTTCGCTCATGGCATTCTTGAAGGCATGACCGTTTTCGGACGCATGGGACGCTCCATCTCGCAGAGCTTCGACGCGCTGCTGGACAAGATGGACGACCCCAAGAAGTCGATTGAGCAAACCTTGCGTGAAATGCGCGAGCAGCTTCGGGCCGCGCGACGTGAGGTGGTGAGCGGGGTCGCGGCAGAGCGACAGCTCAAGGCGCGGGTCGAGGAGCTCAGCGGCCAAATCGAGCGCTGGAACAGTCGGGCGGAGCTGGCCGTGAAGAGCGGGGACGACGAGCTGGCGCGCGCAGCTTTGCTCCAGAGGCGCCGAGTCGAGCAAGAGCGTACGCAGGCGGAGGCGCTCCGCTCCGAGCGGCGCGCACAGGCTTTGGAAATGAAGAGCGATCTCGAGCGCATGGAAAAGCGCATCACGGAGATAGAAGCCACCAAGGGCACCCTGGCGGTCCAGCTCCAGAAGGCGCGCGCAGGCGGTGGGGTCGAGGCTCTCGGCGCCGAACGCGGCGGCTCTGCTTTTTCCGAGCTGCGCCGCTTGGAAGCCGAAATCGAAGGCGTCGAGGTTGCCGTGGAGGCCCAGCGCGAGCTCGATCAGGTGCTTCGGCCCAGCGGACCGACGGGGCTCAGCGAAAGTGAGCTGGAGGCGCGCTTCCGGAGCTTGGAGGCGGGCGCTTCGGGCTCGTCACCGAGTGAACCCTCGTCCGAGGTGGAGGACGAGCTTCAGGCGATCAAGCGGAGGTTTCGAGTCGAGCCGTGACAAGCGCGCTGCGCCTCGTCGTTTGCGTGCGGTTCAGACCCGCGGCTCTGCTTCCGGAGGAGACGCTCGAGCAGCCGTGGAGTGTCTTGGTGCGACCGTTGGCGGAGCGCGCGACGGCGCTGGGCGGGCGCATCGTCGGTTGGCAGCCGGGCAGCATCTCGGTCGACTTCGCGGTGGACGGCCTGCAGGACGCCGTGGATTTTTTGCTGGATGAGCCGCTCAGCCCCGAGCTTTCCTGCGGTCTGACGCACGGCGAGCTCACCACGCTCACGGGCGGCTCGCGCATGGCGCTCTGCACGGGGGATGCCCTCGCGGACGCCGCGCAGCTCGCGGATTTTGCTCGTCCGGGTGAGGTGCTGGTTTCGCCAACGCTCGTGGAGGCCTCCGCTGGAGAGCTGCGCACCGCGGGCGCGCCGAAATCGGCGCGCGCGGGGCGCGAAGCCGTGCCGGCGCTCATTTTGGATCTGGTGCATCCGCTTCGCTCGCTCGCGCCGCCGTCCGAGAACCTGGACTCGGAGCGCGCGTCTCGTCTGGGTTCGATAGGGGTCGGTCCGGAGCAGGCCGACGGACCTTCCTCTCACGAAGCCATCACACGACCACTGCATCCCATTCCAGAGCCCGAGCCGGCGCAGTCCGAGCCCGAAGCGGTCGAGTTGGACTCGGTGGATCTCGTCCCCCTCGTCGAGGAGCTCGAATCCGTAGCGGGGGTGGAAAGAGGAGAGCCCGAGGAGGCGCCACGGTCGCTTCGTTCGGACGAGGTGGAGCGCTTTCGACAAGCCGCCACGGCGGTGCGCGTCGAAACGGACAGCGTTTTCCCCGGCAACGTCGCGGACGTGCTCGAGCGACGTGACGCCTCGAGCCTGGACCGCATGGCGGCGGCTTACCGCGAGAAAAAGCAGGAGGCGCTCGCCGTGCGTCTGGACGCCATGGCGAATCTCGTGCGCGGCGAGTCCGCGGAGGCTTTGCGGGCCTTGCGAGCGGCGCAGCAAGGCAGCCTCGACTCGAGCCCCTCCGAGCAGTGTCGCGCGCGCCTCGCGCTCGCCGTGGGGCTGAGCGCTTCGGGGCGTCCGCGCGAGGCCTTCATCGAGGCATTGCATGCCCTGGCTCGTTCCCGCGAAGGTCGGGACGAACGAGGAGAAAGGGCCTGCGCACGGCTCTTGGCGCAGCTGTCACGCAGCTTCGACGAGCCCGAGGCCGCGGAAACGTGGGAAGCGCTGTGTAGCTGAGCTCGGCGCCCGTGCGGCCTCAAGGACACGTGTACTGAGTGAGCGACACGGCGTCGAAGTAGAAGTTGGTGTAGCCGGCGGGCTCGTCCGAGGTGATGGCGCCGAGCTCGAGCGTGATCTCTTGGCCGGCTCGCCCTGCCGCGGAAAACCCGCTGCTGCGCGCCGCGCCGAAGGGCGACCAAACGGCGTCCCCGCTCGTCCACCCGAACGGCTCCGCGAGGAGCCTTTGGCGCTCTACGTCTTCGTACACTCGGGCCCAGGCGACGTCCTTGCCGTCCTCGCCCTGCGCGGTTTCACGCTGCACGAAGCCGGAAACTCTGACCCAAACGGCGTTGGGCGAAAGCGTTACCGTCTGCCAAACGCGGCTCTCTTCGTCTTCGTCCCCGCCGAGCCAGCAGGACCAGCCCCCGGCGTACGAGTCGATTTGCGTCCGAACCGAGTAGTTGTTGCTCGAGTACTGCAGCCAAGGAGCGAGGCCGTCTTCGAAGCTGCCGTTCGAGAGCAAGTTCGTGCTTTCGGTGGGAGCTGTGCCCAAACCGCAGCCGGTTCCGGCGGGAGCGCTCGCCGAGCAGCGACCACAAGCGTTGCCGGTCGCGTCGTACGGGCAAGCGGAGTGAACCTCCGCGTGACCACAGACCCCTTCGTTGCACGAGTCCGTGGTGCAGGCGATGCCGTCGTCACAGTGCGCCTCGTTCAGGCACGCGACACACGCCGAGCCGTTCACGCAGAAGGGCGCCGCCCCGGTGCAGCCGGTGTCGACGTCCGAGAGCGCCGTCCCCGCGTCGTCGTCGACGCACCGCTGGCACGTCGTGCCGCCCGAGCCGTCGACACAGAAAGGCTCCGCGTCGGTGCACCCCGCGTCCGCGTCGGAGAGTCCTCTGCCTTCGTTGTTGTCCACGCAGGTGACACATCCTTCGGCGCCTGCCTCGCCATTGCACACGCCGCCCGAGCACGCGGTGCCCGCGTCCACCGTCGAGTACACGCACTCGCGCGCTTCGTTGCAGAGCTCCGAGGTGCAGGGGTTGTCATCCTCGCAGTCGCTTTGGGTGGTACAGCCGGTGCACACGAGCGTGCCGTCGACCGTCGCGCAAACGGGAGCACCGCTTGGGCACCCGGCGTCCTGCTCGCTGTCGAGCTGGGTGTCCCAGCAGCGCTCGCAGGTGCCCGCATTGCTACAGGAGCGACCGTCCCCACAGACGCTCCCCGCGGCGACCGGAGTGACGACGCACCAGTGGTCCTCGCACGACTCTTCGGTGCAATCGTTGCCGTCGTTGCAGTCGGCGCTCACCATGCAACCCATGCAGGACGTCTCGCCCTGCGCGTTTTCGACGCACCGCGGGGTGACGGCGCTGCAGCCCGAGTCCATGGTGAAGTCGGGTTGGTCATCCACACACGACACACACTCTGCACGGTCGTCGCAAAAGCCGCTCTCGCACTCTTCCCCGACGTCCAACGGCGAGTGAACGCACTCACCTCGTCTGCAGGAGTCCACCGTGCAGTCGTTTCCGTCGTCACAGTCGGTCTCACACGTGGGGCGCGCGCCGCCGGACGAACTGCCGCCGGAGGTGGCGTCTCCACCACTTCCGCTGCCCCCCGTCGCCCTGCCCCCCGTGGCCGTGCCTCCCGAGGCGGTGCCGCCCGCGGAGCTCCCGCTGTCGGTGACTCGATAGTCGTCGAGCCCGATGAGGGACCCACAGCCCGAGGCGCCAGCCAAAAGCGCCCCACCGAGCCAAACAACAGCGTGATTCGTCCTCAATGTAAGCCGCAGGCTAGCACCCCTGAGTCAGCTTGGGACGGCCAAAAACTCTGTTTCTCCGGGCTTTCCGAAGAGCCGTTTCGCAGGCGTCGGTGACGCGCCGGCGACGCCCTTGGCCGTCCGCCGGCTTGGGGGCACGAGCACCGTGGGGTACGGATCCAGCGCGGGACGCACCAGAGCGTATGACCTCACTTTCCAGCCTCGGAAAAGGCCTGTTGGCTCTCGGTCTCGGCATCGCGTTGCTCGGTGTCGTGCTTCTGATCCTGGACAAGGTGCCGCACCTTCGTTTCTTGGGACGGCTGCCTGGCGACTTCAGTTGGCGAGGCAAACACGGCAGCGTGTACTTTCCGCTCGCGACGTGTCTGCTCTTGAGCGCGGTCGTTTCTTTGCTTTTGCATCTGTTCCGCAAGTAGTGGGAAGGCAAAGCGCGACCGAGTGCGGTGCTCCCGCACTACACGAGGCGCCAGGCTCGCCCGGTACGGAGCAGGAACGAGGGCGTGCTCGCGAAGGCTCGCCGCGGAGGAACGAGTGCGCGCTTTCAGCGCAAAGCCGCGAGGCGCTTGTGCGCCTCGCGGCGAGCAGCGCGAACCTCGGGCGCGACCTCGCGGGCGCGCTGCTGTCGGCGCTCGTCAGCGGATGACGACGATTGACGTCGTCGCCACGCTGCTCGCTCGATGACGGCGTCGAGCGCCCCGAACGCGGCGCACGCAAGAACCGTCCAAGTCACGATGGCGGCGGCGCCCGCGCTGCCTACGTCGAGCACGCGTCCGAGGCCCTCGAGTATCGAGGGGCGGGAGAGCGCGAGGTGGGGCTCGAGCGCGGCTTGGAGCTCCACGCTCGAACGCAGCACGAGATGCGCTAGGAGGAGGGTGAGAGCCAGTGCGCACGCGCAGCCGAGCAAGACACGAAGGTACGGCTCGAGGGGGCGTTCTTTCGCGCGTCGCGCTCGCCAACACAGGCCCCCTTGGATCAGCGAGCCAGCCAGCGCGCCGAGCGCGAAAGCGACCACCAGAGGCGCCAGCGTAGTTGCGAGGATGGATGCGAGCGAAAGCATGGCATCGCGACCCAAGTCCTGCGCCGAGGGCGGCTCGGGTGCCGAAGCGAGCGCAATGCTCCGGCGCAGGAGCGCGCCACAGGAGTCCCAGGCGTTTCGAGCGACAAAGAGCAGCGACAGCGCGCCCGCGCCGAGCCCCAGCGCGGCGGCTAGGCGGCGTGAGACCGCGACGTCTCCTCGGCGACGTGCTTCTGCGAGCTCTGCGGACGATCCTCCCCCGGCCACGTTCGGCGACTATCATGGCCCGCGCGATGGCGCGAGCCGCGTCTCCGCGCCCGGATCCGCGTCGCCCGACTTCGACGCCCGACTTCGACGCCCGTCAAACCCCGCGCGTCGAAACGGGACGGCGTGTCCGAGCCGGGCGTCAGAACGGAAACAGCGTGGCCCCGCCCGTCGCGCGGTACGTGGCGGCCGTCTGCTGGATGACCGGCTGTCGAATGAGCGCCGCGGGGTGGGAGCGTTCGAACGCAAACACGACGTCCGCCGGCGTGAGCTGCTCGAGCGCGATGAAGAAGCGCATGGTCAAGAGGCCGCCCCCCTCCGTCCAACGGTTGCCGGTGGTGCGACGGGCTCCGGCGCGGAGCACGTTGTTGGTGCCGGCCACGTCCGAGGCGAGCTCGTTGGGCTGATTGAGAAGCGGCACCGCGCCCGACAACGCTGCGTTCAGCTCCGAAGCGGTGACGGCGAATGCGCCGCTCGCAGTGCAGGGCAGGTGACCCAAGTAGTGGTGCGCTAGCTCGTGGCCCAGCACGAACGCGACTTGCTCTTCGAAGAGCGCGTGTTGTCGGGCGATGCGGCGCGCGTCGAGCGCGTGGCTCGGGTCGAAAAAGCCTGCCGCGGGCCGCAGCAAGGGCTGCCCGGGCGCCTGATGGCGCGCCAAAAGCGCGACGTACTCGTCGACTTTGCGCGTTCCGAAGAATTCGTCGTTGGCTGCCGCTTGCGCGAGGTGAGCAGCGACGTCGAGCAAGCCGTCGCTGATGGCCATCAGCGAGCGACCCTGCTGCGTGCATGCGGCGAAGGCGTTGACCTCCCCCGGTTCGGGATCGAACACCATGGGAATGCCGGCGACGCGCCCCTGCTGTGCGGCCGGCAGAGCGGCAACGAGCTCGGCGAGAATGCCCTGGGCCGTGGCGCGCAGGTACGCGGTGTCCACGAGCGAGATCGGATCAGCTGCGGCTGCCGTGGCGGGTTGCTGATACGTCCCGGCGCCCGTCGGTTGTGAAGGCTGCGAGTCAGGGGGCGTGTGTCCTGTCGGCTGCTGTGGCGCAGCGGGATAAGGACCCTGCGCGTAAGGACCCTGCGCGTAGGGGCCTTGAGGCTGCGTGCTGCCGTAGGGGGCGCTTCCGTACGGCTGCGGGGGGTACGGCTGCGCTTGGCTC
>JAEYVE010000071.1 GCA_023432025.1 Pseudomonadota bacterium | reverse complement strand
TATTGGGACTACGTGAGCCTCTTGCACTGGGAGCGCGGCATGGGTGCTCTCACGGCTCCGCTGAAGCGTTTTCGCCACAAGCGTGAGTGGAAGTCCGCGCACTTCCCGGAGAGCGCGGACAACCCGTTCGCGGACGTGCCTGGAGCGGGCGGTTGACGCTCGCGCTCGTGCTCGTGCTCGTGCCCTCGAGGCTCACTCTTTGCGCGTCCGTCGCGCGCTGGGAGCGAGAGTCGAGGGCGCGCTTTTGAGAGTGTTGCAAGGGGGGGTCGAGGAGAGAGACGGCCGTGTCGAACGTGCAACGAGGGCGAGTCGCATTTTACCTGCACACCGTATTCAACGGTGGCATCGAGCGGGTTTATTACAACCTGGGCCTCCAGTTGAAGGAGCGAGGCTGGCAGGTGGACCTCGTGCTGAACTCCTTCAAGGGGAGCTACTTCGCGAACACCGTCCCCAAGGAGCTGAACGTCGTCGACCTGGACGTGAAGTTCCCCGCGTATCGTCCTTGGGCGCTCGCCAAGTACCTCGGCGAGCAGCGGCCGAACGCCGTCATTTCTGCGACGCACTTCTCGAACGAAGTGGCGGTGCTCGCGGAAAAACTCGCGCGCTCGGGCGCTCGCATCATCGTCTCCGAGCACACCACGCTCTCCGTCGAGCTGGGACGCCTCTCGTTTTGGCATCCGCGACGGCTGGGCATTTCGCGCTTGGCCAAGTGGGCCTACCCGAGGGCCGCGGCACGCGTCACCGTGTCCAACGGCTCGGCGCACGACCTCGCGGCGTTTTTGAACCTCCCGCGTGAAGCGTTCACCACCGTGTACAACCCTGCGCTCGCCAGTGACATTCTGCCGCGCTCCCGCGAGCCGGTGGCGCACCCTTGGTTGAACGGCGAGGGGCCTCCGGTCATTTTGGGCGTGGGGCGTCTCGAGCCGCAGAAGAACTTCGACAACTTGCTGCGCGCGTTTGCGCTCCTCCGTAAAGAGCGTGAGGCGCGGCTTCTGATTCTGGGCGAAGGGTCGGAGCGTCGCCGGCTCGAAGAGCGAGTCACGGCGCTCGGTTTGAACGAGGACGTGCAGCTCTTCGGCTTCGTCGACAATCCGTTCGCCTTTCTGGCCAAAGCGGCGGTCTTTGCGCTGTCTTCGGATTGGGAAGGGCTGCCCACCGTGCTGCTCGAGGCTCTCGCCGTCGGCACGCCGGTCGTGTCGACGAATTGCCCGAGCGGCCCGCAGGAAATCCTCGATGGCGGGCGCTTTGGAAAGCTGGTGCCTCTGGACGATTCACGAGCGCTCGCTGAAGGCATCGGCGCGGTGCTCTCGGGTGAGTATCGACCGGAGGATCCGACCGAGTGGCTCGAGCAGTTTACCGTTCCGTACGCGACGGATCGCTACGAGAGGCTCCTGCTGGGGAGCGCCTGAGCGAAAACTCTCGTGTCGTGTTGCGCCGGCCTGGGCGAGCCCGGACGGAGCTCAGGCCAGGATTTCTTCGATGACGCCGCGGCACTCGGGCAGCTGGCGCCCGAAGCTCTCGAGCTCGAGCCCCATGGCGCGTGCGATGGTGACGAACAGGTCGTTGTGCGGGCGCCCGCGGAAGTTGTAGATGCGCTCGGCGGCGTGCAGCGGGTACTCGAGGCGACCGATTTGATTGGGGTTTTCGCGGTGCCGGATGGGGAAGCGCACGTAGTGCCCCGTCGACAGCTTGCCCTGAGCGTCACCGATCAAGAGCCAGGGCAGGCGAGTTACGTCGTGGGAACCCTCTGCGATGTGTGAGTGGACCACGACGAGCGTGTGCTCCAAGAGCGAGCGCCCGTCCGTTTCCTGCAAGCTGTCGAGGTGCGCGAGCAGCGACGCCAACTTGTCGTAGGTGCGCTTCTCGAAGTTGTACATCACCTGTTGAGCCTCCGGGTTGGAGAGCTCGGGGTTGTCGCCGCTCACCTTGTGGGCGAGGTCGTGCCAGTCCGTGGTTTGCACGCCGTCGTAGGTGGTGCCCGCGGAGTAGCCAGCCTCGTAGTCCGGCGGCAGCTCCAGCACGTAGTTGACGACGCGCGTCGTGTCCGTGTGGAGCGCGGCGCCGACCAGCTGGTTGACGATGTCCGCCTTGGTGTCCCACAGGCGGTTGTCGGACGTGCCCTTCATGTAGCCCTCGTCCAGCGAACGCCACGGGTCGATGACGCTCTCGGAGGGACGCAAGGCGGCGCGATTGTTGATGACCGTCAGCGAGCGTTGCAGAGAGTCCCGCGCGGCCAACATCGACTCGAGCTTCTCTCGGTCACCTTGCGGAAGCCGCCCAGCGAGACGCTCGTAGTCGCTCTTCACGAAGTTGAAGACGCTGGTGCGCTTCTGATTGGCGCGCATTTGCGCCGCGTCGTCCATCGGCAGCGGCTCGGAGAACAGGTGCGCCCAAATGTTCGGAATATGCGACAAAAACGGGAGCTTTTCGCCCGGTGTCGCATACGCGTGATGGTAAAATACGTCGCTGTAGCCCTCGCTGTGCTCGCGCGCTCCAAGCTCCAGAGAACGCAGTCGCGTGAGCAGGCCGCCTTCGCTGAGCGCACTCGCGATGTATTGGTCGATGGAAACACCGCCGCTCAGCTGATCCGTCAGACGATCTGCTGCGGTGAGCATGTGCGTTTGGCCGCCGGTGTGCGCGTCCGCAGGACCGGTGGGGTCCACCGCGTGGCTCACCATGTCCAGGTTCTGGAACATGTTGAGCCGCGAACGGTACGGCGCCAGCGCCTCCATGAGTGGCTGAAACGCCCAGTCGTCCACCACCTGAGTGGCTTCGGGATCCGTGGGGCCAGCCACGGTGGGCTCCCAGGTGCCTCGGCGCGCGCCGTGGCCGAGCTCCACGAACAGCAGGCGCAGCGGGATTTCTCCGGACTGCGCGCTGGCCGAACGCAGCCACGGCAGGGCAGCGTGACCCACGGCGCCGAGGCCGATGAGCTTCAGGATGTCGCGGCGGTCGAACTTGCTCATTGTCTTTTCTTGCTCCGGAGCTCTTGGCGCGCGTTGGGTCAGTTTGCGGGGCGGGTGCGGAAGGGCGCGGACAACACCAGATCGAGCACGAGACCCTGCAGGCTTTGGCCGCGCTGCAACGTCAGGGAGACGCGACCGATCTCGCAGTCGTCCTTTCGAGTGTCGGCGCGCCCCAGCGCGAAGCGCAGCGCTTGCGTGGTGACGCACTCGGCGACCGCGGGGCTCTTGGCGAGCACGTCCGCCAGCTGAACTGCGTCGTCGACGGGGCCGAGCGGCGCGGGGAAGGTGCCCGTGGAGTCCACGGAGCAGCCGTTCTCTTCCGTTCGATAGCGGCCGAGTGCGTCGTAGCGTTCGAAGGCGAAGCCGGCGGCGTCGATGGCCACGTGGCACGTCGGGCAACCCGGATGAATGGTGTGCGTCTTGGTGAGCTTGTCGCGCGTGGTGCAGATCTCACCTTCGGGCACTTCGACGGGATCCAGGTTGTCCAGGATGCCTGCGGGTGGAGACGGCACGGAGCTGCACAGCACGTTACGGAGCAGCGTCACGCCGCGCAGAATGGGCGAGTGCGCGATGCCGTGGGACGTGGACGCCAAGAGCGCGGGCTGCGTGAGGATGCCGCGCCGCTCGCTCGGGTCGAGCTCGACCAAGACGAGCTCCTCCGAGCCCGGCGGCTCCACGCCGAAGAGCGGAGCGAGCCGGTCGTTCACGAACGCGTAGGTGCCCGTGAGCAGGCTGTCGAGCGAGTCGTCTTCCCACAGCGCTTTGTCGATGTAGAGCTCCGCAGAGCGCTCGAGATCCGCGCGCATGGCGGTGTCGAACTCCGGGAACGTGCCCGTGTCCAAGTTCAGCTGCGCCAAGCGGTACACGCCGAGCCATTCGGTGAAGAACTTGGTGAGGGACGCGCGGGCCGCGGGTTCCGCCATGAGACGCGCCGCCTGGGCCTCGATGCCCTCCGTGGTGCGGAGCTCGCCGCGCTCGGCGGCCGCCAGGAGCTCGTCGTCCGGCGAGGTGCTGAGGAAGAAGTACGAGAGGCGGCTGGCCATCTCGTAGTCGTCGAGCGGCATTTTGCCCTGGGAGCTCTCGTCGGCATAGCCGAACTCCGGGCGGAACAAGAACCAGGGAGACTCGAGGAGACCCTGCACCACGATGGCCAGGCCTTCCGAGAGACCGAAGTCGTCGTACGCCTGTGACGCGAACTCTTCGATGTGAGTCGTTTCTTCGGCGGTGAGCGGTCTCCGGTACGCGCGTGTGCCGAGCTGCATGGCGATTTCTCGCACGCACTCCGCGTTGTCCTCGCTGCAGGGGGCCCACGACTCGAGCTGAGTGGACGCCGCCGCGGCGATGGTGCGCGCGAGCTCCTCGTACTTGCGCACGCCGAGCTCGGACACGCTTTGGCCCGCGGATTGATTCGTGTAGCCGTTGATGCGCGCGTCCGGCAGCGGGCGATCGTCCGGCAGCGTGACGTCGGGGAACAGCGCCGCGACGCTGTTGACGTACTCTTCCGGCGTCAGGCGACGGATGGGGTCCGCGGTCACGCCGCAGTGACCAGTCTGCGAACCCGTTTGCGGGTCCTTGTCACCGTCGGAGTCGCCGTCGATGGACGTGCTGCAGCCCGCGCTGCACAGAAGCACCAAGGCGGAGAGTGATGCGCGCCAAGGCCGGTAGTGTCGTTGCTCGTCTGGTGAGCGCTCGCGCTTGACTGTCACCGCGCCAGTATCCTGGCGCGCTGACGCATTGGCAACAGACGCGGCGCGGGCGGTCGCGACGACACGCTCGCGTCTTCCCGCGGCGTCTCACGTCGAGCTAACTGATTCACTATGCGCGCGGAGCGCAACGCGAGAGCGACGACGCTTCCGTGGCGTGCACACGACGCTTGCTCGACGCGGGCAAGTGTCGAGCAACGTTGAAGTCGTGGCGCATCACGCCGCTAGAGACCGCTGTAGGTGCGCCGGTGGGGTGTGTGGCGCGCGGCGCCACCTTGGCTCCCTTGGTCTCACCTGAATGTTTTTCCCGGGAAAATCTCCCTCGAGAGCGAAGGACCGCCGTAGAAGACCGCCCTCGTGCGTCCTCGCGGACGGCTCACGTTCGACGCGGCGCGTCGAGTAGGAGGCGCGAGACGAACTCGATGGTTTGTGTCTCCGAGCAATGCTCCTCGGCGTAGCGTCGCGCGTTGCGCCCGAGGTACTCCACCAGCTCGGGGCTTTCCGCCAGGCGATCGATGGCTGCGGCCAGCGCCGCCGGATCGTTGGGAGTGACGGTGAGGCCCCGCTGACCGTGCTCGATGTATTCGGAGACGCCGGCTGCCTCCGTCACGATCTGCGCTTTTCCGTGGTGCATTCCACCCACGACGGTGACCAAGCCACACGGCGTTTCGCGGCTACGCAGCGGCACGATGGCGGCTAGCGAGTGCTGCACGATGGCCCACGCCTCCTCCGACGGGAGGTTGAAGAACGTGTGAACGTTCGACGGCACTTCGACTCCGTCGAAGTTCCACGGCCGCGCGATGACGACGAACTGCACGTGGGGACGGAGCCGCGCCGCGGCGCACAGTGTTTCGTAGTCCCGCGCTTCGCCGCCGAGCGCGGCAAAGTAGGGCGCTTCGAGCACGCGCGGCATGTCCTTGGTCGCGGGCTTCTGGACGCCCCAGGGCGTCCGCAAGAACTTGTGCTCCGGCACGTCGAAGTAGCGCGAGTAGAGCTCGGCTTCTGCGTGCGTGAACACGACGATGTGATCCACGCGCCGGAAGGCGCGAGCGAACACGGCGCGCCGCCAGCCCCCGGGCAAGTCCGTGAAGTTGAAGGAAAAGGCGAGATGACGCGTTCGCAAACCCGTCACCTCGAGCATTTCCGAGGTGCGCGCCGTGACGATGGGGCTGTGGCTCACGACCACGTCGAACGGGCGACGCCGCGCCGAGAGAGCCAAGCTGGTGGCGACCCAAGAGCGCCGCAGGCTCTTTCCGCCCGGAATTCGAGCGAGCAGGGCGGGCGCCTCCGCCGTCGACAGGAACGTAGGGTCGATCCGTTCGGCGATGGGCGAGCGATCGAGCACCCACCGCCACTGGGACGGAAAGTCGGCGATGTTGGCGACGCGAAGGCGCGCGTGAGGGACGGAGTTCGTCATCGATGAGGCCGAGAGGGTGGGCCGCGCGCGCTCGCTGCAGGCTGGGCGCGAGTATTCCTTTCGCGCAGAGGCTTGGCAACTCTGGGGGGGGGGCGAGAGAGGGGGCGTCAGCTCGACGGACCGTGCGCCACGTCTCCGTGCTCGCAATCGCTCCATGCAACGAACGCCGCACGAGGGGCGACTCGTGCGGGGGAACGCTCCGCGCCCGCAGGGGACGAGGGCCCCGAGGACTTTCGTGCTTCGGCGCGCCCAGGTAAGGACCTTTCATGCGGCTCTGCGCGATCGGATCTTTGCTGTGCCTGGCGGGCGTCGTGGGTTGTCGCGCCTGCGACGGGGCGGGCGGGAGCGGGGCCAGCGCATCCGCGCCGCCCCGCGCGTTCGCTCCGCTCGCGCCTGCCACGAGCGAGGCGAAGGTCACGAGCGTCATGCCCGAGCCCGGTGTGCGCGAGCAAGCTCCACCGAGCAGCGACTGGCACGTGCCGTTTCCACGTCCGGGCCACCAGGGCGCCGAAGACGTTGCCGACGTGAGCTTCTTGAACCGCGACCACGGCCCCGCGGGCAGTCACGGACGCGTGCGCCGCGACGGCGAACGACTGGTGTTCGGCGACGGTACACAGGCGCGCCTGTGGGGCACCAACCTGACGTCGTACGCGCTCTTCGGCGGAAGCGACGCCGACATCGTGAGGCTCGCGCAGCACATTTCGGCGCTGGGCTTCAACCTGGTGCGGCTTCATCACCACGACTCGGCGTGGGTGACGCCGAACGTGTTTCAGCCGGGCGACAGCACGAGGCACATCGACGACGCGTCGTTCGAATCGCTGGGACGGCGCGTGAAGATCTTCGCCGAGCACGGCATCTACACGTGGATCGACATCGAGGTCGGGCGAAAGTATCGCCCTGGTGACCGCATTTCGGGCTTTTCGGAGATCGACGCGAGCGACAGTCGCGGCTTTGGTTACGTGAACGCCGACTTGGAGAAGGCGTGGCGCGAGTTTGCGCGGCAGTATCTGTCGCGGAAGAACCCGCACAACGGCCTGTCTTTCGCGGAGGACCCCGCCGTGGTGGCGGTGCTCCTCACGAACGAGAACGATCTGACGGGGCACTTCGGCCACAAGATGTTGCCGGACAAACCCACGCCGCTGCACACCGCGCTTCTCCGGGCGCGTGCGGAAGAGTTTGCGGCGAAAACGTCACTGCCTCGTGACCAGCTCCTGCGCACGTGGGAGCCCGGGCCTTCCAAGCTGCTCTTGGCGGATCTGGAGCACGCCTGGTTTCGGCGCTCGCGCAGCTTGCTCGCCGAGCTCGGCGTGGGGGCGCTGGTGGCCACGACCAGCACCTGGGGTGACAATCCGCTGTCGTCTCTGCCGTCGCTCACGGCGGGCGACGTGATCGACGTGCACGCGTACGGCGAGGAGGGCTTCCTCGAGGTCGATCCGCGTGTCAAAGCCAATTTCGCGACGTGGATCGCCAGCGCGCAGGTTGCGGGGTTTCCGCTCGCCGTCACGGAGTGGAATGTCCCGCATCCAGCGCGAGATCGCTTCGCTGCGCCCTTGTACGTTGCCTCTCTGGGCGCGCTTCAAGGGTGGGACATGGTGATGCACTACGCGTATCGACAATCGGGGATTGGCAGTACGCCGCGCGACGTCGATCCGTGGTCCAGCGTGGACGACCCAGCGCTCACGACACAAATGCCCGCAGCGGCGCTCTTGTTTCGGCGCGGAGACGTGGCGCAGGCCAAGCGCACCGTGCGGCTCGAGCCCGGGCGCGCGCTCTACGACGAGCATCTCACGCCCGTCACGAGCGCAGCGCTGCGGACCACTTTCGAGCAGAGCCGCCTGGTGATTGGTCTGCCGGACGTGCCCGAGCTCTCCTGGGACACGCTGCCCAAGACGCGGGCGGACCGCACCGTCGTCGAGCCTGGGCTATCGCTCTTGGCGGCGGACGCAACGCAGGTCGTGTCCGACACGGGGGAGCTGCTTCGCAGCTGGAGCGGGGGCTACCAGCTGATTGACACGCCGCGGACGCAAGCGGCCACTGGCTGGCTGGGAGGGCGCTCGGTGGAGCTCCGCGACGTGACGATCGAGCTATCGACCGCGAAGGCAGCCGTCGCCGTGAGCAGCTTGGACGGGCAACCCATCGCCACCTCGGGCAAGCTGCTCGTGAGCGTCACCGCGCAAGCCTCGGCGAGTGGGCGGTTGCCGTTTCGCGCCGAGCCCGTGCTGGGGCGTCTCTTGCTCCGCACGGAGTGTCGTTGCGCGCGCGCAGTGGGCGCGGCTTCGAGCTCGCCGCGGCCGCTCGCTCACGCCGAAGACGCTAGCGGCCGTTCGGTGACCGTTTCGCTCGGGGCGCAGGAGTCCGCTCACTGGTTCGTCCTGTCCCGGAGCTCGGACGACGCCGAGGCGCGCTGCGAGTGAGGGCGCCGCCCCGTCTGCGTAGCTCGGTCGCGAGCCAGACGATGGAAATGCCGCTGATTTCCAGCACCCAGTTCCACTTCAGGGCGAGGACGGTGCCACCCAAGAATCCGTCGACGTGATGAAATGAGGATGCGCGTACGACGATGAACAAAAGCAGGCACGCGACCCCCACCAGGGTGAGCTTCGTGGCGGGCGGCGCGCGGCGCACGGCGAGCGCCACCGCGGCGCTCACGACGAGCCCCGTGACCCCGATGGCGACGATGAACAAGCGCTGAACGCCGCGCCGTTCTTCGTACCAACCTTGTTCGTACGCGATGACTCGGCCGAGCTCGGTGAAGGCGGTCTGCAGATCGAACTGCTTGTTGAGTCCGAGCGCCACGAGCAAGAGCGTGAGGCCACGCCAGAACCAGAGCTCGGGGCGGTCGAAGGAGGCGTTTTGTGCGCGCAGCAAGCGAAACGCCGCGAACGCAGCCGCAAAATACAAGAGTACGGTGAACCAGCCGACCCAGGTCGGGTCGCCGATGCGTGGAGACCACCTTCCGATCCAACCGTCATCCATCTCGCGACTCCTTCTCCTTCATTCGGTGGCCGGTCGGGTTTCGTTGCGGCCCGCGACTTGGCGGTAAATGGTCCACACCGCGTCCACCTTTTTGGACCAAGAAAACTCGCGTCGCACCTTGTCGTATCCGGCGCGGCCGAGCGCCCGGCGCAGCTCGGGGTTTTCCACCAAGCGCCGCACCGCGCCAGCCCACTGTTTTTTGAGCGACTCCACGCCTTCGGTGGGGTCCAGCAAAATGCCGCAGGATTCGTCCAGGTAGTCCGCCGGGCCTCCCCAATCGTGCGCGATGACGGGCAGGCCCATGGCCATGGCTTCCAGCACCACGGCGCCGCCACATTCGTAGAGGCTCGGCAGCACCAAAGCGTCGGCAGCCGCCAAACGCTCGGCGCACTCACGTTGCGGCAGAAAGCCGTGGAAGTGCACGCGATCGCCGAGACCCAGCCGCTCGCTCTGCGCTTCGAGCCGCGCGCGCTCCGGGCCGTCGCCGAGAACCTGCAGCTCGAAGGGCAGCTCCTTCAAATCGGCGAGCACCTCCAGCAGCAAATCGAGCGCCTTCCAGTCCACCAGCCTGCCCACGAACATCAGCGAAACGGGGCGCTCGGCGCCATCGCAGGTTTTGCGCTCCACGCGTCGTCCGTCGAAGACGTCGAAATCCACGCCGTTTTCCACGAGCTGAATGACGCGTTCGTCGAGCGGAACCGCCAGCGCGCGGCGTGTGCGTGCATTGGCGACGAGGAGCGCCGCGGCTCGTCTCT
This sequence comes from Pseudomonadota bacterium, assembly GCA_023432025.1. Taxonomy (GTDB): domain Bacteria; phylum Myxococcota_A; class Polyangia; order Polyangiales; family Polyangiaceae; genus NIC37A-2. The sequence goes on along the minus strand of JAEYVE010000071.1, from coordinate 6,118 downwards.
TCCCCGGCAAGAGCCAGTTGACGACGCGCGTGGCGCGGCGCGCTGCGTTCACGAAGAGGCGCTCGCCGCGGCCCTGCATGTGGGCGAAGGGCGGGGGAAACGTCATGCCGCCGTTCATGGGACCGATCACGACGGGCACGCCCAGCCCGAAAATGAACGACGGCGTCTTCGGCGAGACCGGCGAAGGCTCGTGAACGACGTGAATGTCCCGTTCGGCCACGAGCTGTTTCAGCACCTGACGCTGGCGCAGTTGGCCGAGCGCGTAGAGCGCGAAGCCGAAGGTATTTTCACCGACGCGTGCCGGCAGCAACTGGCTCAGCCGCGCGAGCAGCTTTTCGGCCGCCAGGTCGCGCACGAAGTGGACGCGCTCGATGTCGTCGCCCAGGATTTCGGTGAGCTCGTCCCGGGTGCGCTCGTGGAGGACCATCCACACGTCCACCTGACGTGCGCGCAGCTGCCGAAAGTAGTGAAGCGGTAAGATGGACTCCCCGCCGAAGCGTGCCGAAGCGTGCGGGGCGACGATAGCGATGCGCAGTTCTTCGTGCTTCATGGGCTGGTGGGCGGGGGGACGGGCGAGGGCCGGCTAGCTTGTCCTACGTGGTGGCGGTGGTGAAGGTCGCGCGGCGCGTCCGCCGGGTTTCCTTTGTTTCCCCCGGGGCGTTCCACCGAGGCCTTCGGGTTGGGGGCGCGCGTGGCGGCCGTTCGGCTCGAGGATCCGGCTTGGCGAGTGGGGCGAGGCTCGCTCCGTCAGGCCATTGCGTTCCCGGGCCCCGGAATGCTCTCGTAGGCAAATGAACATTCTGGTCACTGGGGGCGCTGGCTTCATCGGTGCGAACTTCCTTCGTTCTGCCGTGGTGGCCCGACCGACCGATCGCTTCATCAACCTGGATTGCCTCACCTACGCCGCGAACCTCGCGAGCCTGGCGGACATCGAGGACAGGCCGAACTACTCGCTCGAGCGAGTCGACATCACCGAGGGCGACGCCGTGCGAGAGGTTTTCGAGCGTACGCAGCCGGACGTCGTGGTGCACTTCGCGGCCGAGAGCCACGTCGATCGGAGCATTTTGGGTCCGGCGGCGTTCGTGCAAACGAACGTGAACGGCACCTTCAACTTGCTGGAGGCGGCGCGCGCGGCGCACCAGAAGCGCTCCATCCTCTTTCATCACGTCAGCACGGACGAGGTGTACGGCTCGTTGGGCGCTACCGGCTTCTTCACGGAAACCACGCCGTACGATCCGTCGAGCCCGTACTCTGCGAGCAAAGCCGCCAGTGATCACCTCGTGCGCGCCTACCACCGCACGTACGGACTGCGCACGCTCATCACGAACTGCTCCAACAACTACGGCCCGTACCAGTTTCCGGAAAAGCTCATCCCGCTCATGATCAAAAACGCGCTCTTGCGCGCGCCGTTGCCCGTGTACGGCAAGGGCGACAACGTGAGGGATTGGCTCTTCGTCGAGGATCACTGCTCGGCCATTTGGACCGTCATCGAGAAGGGCAAGCCCGGCGACACGTACAACGTGGGCGGTAACAACGAGGTGAAGAACCTCGACCTCGTGCACAAGCTGTGCGCCATTTTGGCGGAAGAGACCGGCACCAAGCTCGACGAGCTGCTCGGGCTCATCACCTTCGTGACCGATCGCCCGGGCCACGATCACCGCTACGCCATCGACTCCAGCCTGTTGCAGCGCACCCTCGGCTGGAAGCCGCAGGAAACGCTCGAAACCGGGCTTCGCAAGACCGTCCGCTGGTACTTGGACAACTCGAGCTGGGTCGAATCGGTGACCAGCGGCGCGTACAAGAACTGGATCGAGCAGAACTACGGAAAGCGAGAGAGCGCGTGAAAGGCATCATCCTCGCCGGCGGTACCGGCTCCCGGCTGTTTCCCATCACGCGCGCGGTGAGCAAGCAGCTCGTCCCCGTCTACGACAAGCCGATGATCTACTACCCGCTCAGCGTGCTCATGCTGGCGGGTATTCGGGAGGTGCTCGTCATCACCACGCCGACCGACGCTCCGGCGTTCAAGGCGCTCCTGGGCGACGGCAGCCAGTGGGGCATGCGGCTCGACTACGTACCGCAGCCTTCGCCGGATGGGTTGGCGCAGGCGTTCATTTTGGGCCGTGAGTTCCTCGACAAGAGCCCTGCAGCGCTGATCTTGGGCGACAACATTTTCTTCGGCCACGGCTTGCAGGGCGAGGTGCGCGCGGCCAGCAGCCTGACCGACGGAGCCGTCGTGTTCGGCTATCCCGTGGCGGAGCCGAGCGCGTACGGCGTCGCGGAGTTCGACGCGTCGGGCAAGGTGATCGGCCTGGAAGAAAAGCCGGCCGCGCCCAAGAGCAACTACGCGGTGACGGGTCTCTATTTCTACGACAGCAACGTCTGCGAAATCGCGTCCGAGCTGAAGCCTTCGGCGCGTGGCGAGCTCGAAATCACCGACTTGAACCGCGTGTACCTGGAGCTCGGCAAGCTCAGCTTGGTGCGTCTCGGTCGCGGCGTCGCGTGGCTGGACACGGGCACGCCCGCCGCCATGTTGCAGGCGAGCCAGTTCGTTCAAACGGTGCAGGATCGTCAGGGTCTACAAATCGCCTGCCCAGAAGAAATCGCCTTCCAAAATGGCTGGCTCACGGCCTCGGAGCTCGAGCGCGGCATCGCTGGCTTGGGCAAGACGAGCTACGCGGCCTACCTCACGCGCCTGCTCGAGGAGCGGAAGGGACGGGGCGAATGAAGGTCACACCGCAAGCCATTCCGGAGGTGCTGCTCGTGGAGCCGCGCGTGTTCGGGGACGACCGGGGCTACTTCTTCGAGACGCACTCGACGCGGACCTGGGAAAAGGCGGGCCTCACCGAGCGCTTCGTTCAGGACAACGTTTCGTTCTCGCGACGTGGCACCTTGCGCGGCCTGCACCTGCAGAATCCTTCGGCGCAGGGCAAGCTCGTCATGGCTCTCACCGGGTGCGTCTGGGACGTCGCGGTGGACCTTCGAGTCGGCTCGCCACATTTCGGAAAGTGGGTGGCGGCGGAGTTGTCCGAGGACAATCACCGCCAGTTCTACGTGCCGCCGGGGTTCGGTCACGGCTTCTGCGTGCTCAGTGAAACGGCGCACTTCGCTTACAAGTGCACGGCGCTCTACGAGCCCAGCGCCGAGCTGTCCGTACGTTTCGACGACCCGGACTTGGCCATCGCTTGGCCCGTCGACGCGCCGCTCTTGTCGCCGAAGGACGAAGCGGCGCCGCGCCTCGCCGAGCTGGTGAGCTCGGGGCGCCTGCCGACGTTCGGCTCGGTTCGTGAGTGAAGCGTGAGGAAAGAATGAGCCGAGTCGTCGTCTTGGGGGCGGATGGAATGTTGGGGCGCGCGTTCTGTCAGCGCCTTTCGGCGCTGGAGCGCTCGTACGTGGGCTGGGCGCGCGCGGAGTGCGATTTGCGCTTCGACGAGCCCCTGGAAAAGGCGGCGGCATCCGGGGACCTGGTCGTCAACTGCGCGGCGTACACGAACGTGGACGGCGCCGAGACGGACGAGGCCACGGCCACCCGCGTGAACGGTGAGGCGGTGGGCGTGCTCGCCCGCGCGTGCGCGCGGGCCGGCGTGCCGCTCGTGCACTTCAGCACGGACTACGTGTTCGACGGCGCGGCGACGGAGCCCTACCGGGTGGACCATCCCCGCGGCCCGCTCGGGGCGTACGGTCGCAGCAAGGCAGTTGGGGAGCAGCAGCTGGAGGCGTCCGGCGCGAGCTATCTCTTGGTGCGCACCAGCTGGGTGTACAGCGCTTGGGGAAACAACTTCGTGCGCACGATGGCCAAGCTCCTGACCACGCGCCCGTCCGTTCAAGTGGTAGCGGACCAAAGGGGGCGGCCCACCGAGGCTCAGGCCTTGGCGGAGAATGCGCTTCGGCTCTTCGACGCCGGACAACGTGGAATTTTTCACGTGACGGACGGGGGCGAGTGCACCTGGTACGAGTTTGCTCGCGCCATTGGCCACGCCATCGGGAGCCACGCCGAGGTCAAACCCTGCACGACGAAGGAGTTTCCGCGTCCCGCTCCACGGCCCGGCTACAGCGTGCTGGACGTTTCCGGTACGGAGCGGGTGCTGGGGCCGCTCGTGCCCTACCAAGCGCAGCTCGAACGCCTCGCCCCCGGGCTGCGGCTCGAGCTCGCGACCTCCTGAGCTCGTTCCACGGTCCCTAGGCTCGTTCGGGCTATCCCGCGGACCGCTCATTGCCCCGAGCGCTCTCCCGAAAGGGCAGCAGCCCGCGCGGGGGTAGAAGTTTTGCTGAATCGAGCCGGGGTCCTAAACTAGGCGCCTCTCGGGTAGAGCCGACACCGGCGGCCCCGAGCCCAACCTCTCATGTTTCACGATCTCTCTCGAGAGTCCTTGCTCGACTTTTTGCTCGAGCTCGCCCCCGAGCGGACGAACGTAGAAATCGTCATCGCTGGGGAGGACGGACCAGCGCGTTTGGCGCTCCGCGACGGAAAGCTCATTCACGCAGAGTGCAGTGGCGCTCGCGGCCCGATCGCTTTCGAGAAAATCCTCACCTACGAGCGGGGGCAGTTCGAGGTCATCGATTCGCGAGGGGTCCCGGAGAAGACCCTGGATTTGCCCATCACCCCGAAGGTGCTCCGTCAGTTTCGGCGTGTGGACGTCAGCCCCACCGTGGACGTGGCGAGCTTCGGCACCAAGACGCTCCTCCAGTATCAATCGCCCATCCCGCACGACCTCGGGCCGAAAAAGGACTCTTCGCGCACGAGCTCGCGTCCGCCCGGCGAGAAGCGCGGCAAGCTCACGCAGACCGGTTACTCGTCGGTGCCTCCGCCGGCCATGGCCGAGGACTTCGTCCCGGTGCCGACTGGCGGGCGCGCCTCCCGCAAGATCTCGTCCCGCCCTCCTCCGGCAACGCTCGCGGGGCCAGGGCGTCGCGAGAGTCCCCTGCCTTCCGCGCCGCGCATCGACAGTCCCCTGCCTTCCGCGCCGACGGGTTTTGCCCCGGCCGCCGTGCCGCGCATCGACAGCCCCTTGCCGACGGCGACGATGGCTTACGGCCAACTCGGCGCAGGTCGCATCGCGAGCCCGCCGCCGGTGGTCATCGAGGCTTCGGAGCCCGACACCGGACCGGTGCCGAGCGCGCGCCTCGACAAATCCTCGCTCGTGCGGCTCGAGGAGCTCAACGAGGCCCTGAGCAGCACCCATCACCCCATCCCGCGTCGCGACGAGGACCCGCCCCCAGCCCAAGGAGGCACGGAAGAGCCAGAGGCAGGAGGGGGCGAGCTTCCGCGCGTGGGGCGCTACGAAGTGCTGGCGCGCCTGAAGAGCGGCGGCATGGGCAGCATTTATTTGTGTCGCCTTTCGGGCAGCGCCGGCTTCCAGCGTCTGTTCGCCATGAAGGTGCTTCACCAACACCTCACGGAGCAAGAAGAGGCGCTCGACTTGTTCTTCAGTGAAGCGCGCCTGCTCGCGCAGCTGCACCACCCGAACATCGTCGGCATCGTGGACGTCGGGTCTCCCGAGCAGCCGTACCTCGTTCTGGACTACGTCGAAGGAGGCAGCTTGAAGGAGCTGCTCACGGCGAGCGCCCGCCAAATGGAGCCGGGTATCGTACTTTCGATCGTGCTGGACGCGCTCCAAGGTTTGTCCGCCGCGCATCAGCTGCAGGGAGAAAGCGGTGAGCTCCTGGGCCTCGTCCACAACGACGTGAGCCCACACAACTTGCTCGTCGGTATCGACGGTACGTGCCGCGTCACGGACTTCGGCATTGCCAAGGCGCGGGGTCACGCGTCGTCGTCTCAAACGCGCGGCAAGCCGAGCTTCGTCGCTCCCGAGCGCATTTTGCGTCGCCGCGTGGACCAGCGGGCGGATCTCTTCTCGATGGGCGTGGTGCTGTACCAGGGCCTCACGGGCGTCGATCCGTTCTTGGGCGCGACCTCCGAAGAGACACTGCGCAACGTGCTCGAGCGTACGGTGCCACCGCCGAGCGAGACGGGGCTCCGGCCGCCGCCCTCGCTCGACTGGATTTGCCTGAAGGCGCTCGCCAAAGATCCGAGCGAGCGTTTTCAGTCGGCCGAAGAAATGGCGCACCAGCTACGCCGCGTTGCGGCGCGGGAGGACCTGCTCGTCGCGCCCTCCACGGT
>JAEYVE010000027.1 GCA_023432025.1 Pseudomonadota bacterium | reverse complement strand
CCCCTGTCCCGGGCGGTCCCGGAGGCCGTCCTGCCCCGCCGCCGGACCCGTGAAAAGTTGCGCCTCGGTAGGGAGACTTTCCGCCTCTTCTCGAAAGGGGGGAGCGAGCTTTAGGAGCTGAAGGCTCGCCCCTCTCTGCCCCGCACCGGGAGCTCTATCCTCGGCCGCGGAGCTCAGCGAGCGTGACCAACACGCGGTCGGGCGCGGAGCAGAACAAAATGAAGTTCATTCTGGTTGTGGGACTCTTCGCTGCTTGTCTCGTCGGCTGCGCGGGGCAGGACGCAGACGACACGAGCTCTGGCGAGCCCTCCACGGGTTCAGGGGGCGAGCTCGGAAGCGGCGGCTCGGCTATCGGCGGCAGTCCAGGGACGGGCGGCGCGTCCGGGAGCGGCGGCGCGCCGGACACTTCCAGCGGTGGGGCGGCCACGGGCGGCAATGCTGCGAGCGGAGGCAGTGGCACGGGCGGCAACTCTGCAACGGGCGGCGCAGCGGCTGGTGGCAGCGGCTCGGGCGGCGACGCTACGAGTGTGGGAGGCAGCGGCGGCGAGCCGGGCGCGGGAGGCACAGGCTCGGGAGGCGCAGGCACGGGAGGCGCAGGCACGGGAGGCGCGCCGAGCTACCAGCCGTGTCCGGAGAGCCCGTGCAAGATTCTGCCGTTCGGCGACTCCATCACCTGGGGCGTGGGCGACGAAGGCAACGGGGGCTACCGCGGGCCGCTCTTCGCTTCCGTCGTGGCGGCTGGGCAAAAAATCACCTTCACCGGTTCGCACTCGAACGGCCCGAACACCGTCTCCGGTCAGCCCTTTCCACGACGCAACGAAGGCCACAGCGGGTGGGGCATTTCACGCACGACGCCCTTCAGCGGCAACAATGCCGGCATCACCACGCGCATTCCCACCCCCGCCTTCAGCATGAACAGCGGCGGAACGCCGAACATCGTTCTGCTGCACATCGGCACCAACGATCAGGGCAGCTACACAGCCGCGCAGATGGCGGGCGACCTATCCGGCTTGCTCGACAAGCTCATCACGCACGCGCCCGACGCGTACATCGTAGTGGCTCAAATCATTCCGCTCGGCTACGGCGACAACGCCGTCATCAAAGCCTACAACCAGGCGCTCCCCGGCATCGTTCAAGAGCGCGCCAACGCCGGCAAACACGTGGCCCTCGTGGACATGTTCACCGGCTTCAACGCCGCGACGATGCTGGATCCCGACCGAGTGCACCCGAACAGAAACGGCTACGCCTTCATGGCGGCGCGTTGGTACGAGGCGATTGAGGGGGTTTTGCCGGAGTGAGGGAAAGTCTCACGACTTTCGCCCTTTGTCCGTCTTCGACGTCGCCCGTTTCGAGGCCACCTGGGCCGCACCTTCGAGCGCGCGCAGCGCCTCCGCCTCGCCTTGTTCCTCGAGCGCCGCGCGGCGACGCACCGCGAACTTCTCGTACTCGTCGTTCGCCTTGAGATCGGCGCTAGCGCGACTCACGCTGCCGACTCCAGGGAGCACGGGGCGCTCGTTGAAGCGCAGAAACTCGTCGAGTTTCGTCTTCCAATCGCGCAAGAACACCTGCTTGCGCCGCCGCGCCTGATCCTCCGCGTAGTCGAGAAACATGACCACGATGCGGTTCAGCTCTTGGACTTCGTTCGCGTCGAGGTAGTTCTTCGCCACGGTCACGTCGCCCTTGCGCACCACTTCGCCCCTCCAGCTGGTGAGGCCCATGTTCGGCTGTGCGGCGTCGGCGCGCCCTGCGATGAGCTCCGGCGCGGTCAAACCCGTCACAGCGAAGTGCAGCTTGTTCTGCACGGTCTGGAAAAAGGCTTGCGTCTCCTTGTCACCCGGCACGTAGTCCGCGGCGAGCGCGAGAATTTCGCGCACGCGCAGGTACATCCGCTTTTCGCTGGCGCGGATGTCGCGGATGCGTTCCAGCATCTCGTCGAAGTAGTCGGGCACATCCGGACCGGGCGGGTTCCGGAGGCGCTCGTCGTCCAGGGTGAAACCCTTCACCAGGTATTCGCTGAGCCGCTCGGTGGCCCACTGTCGGAATTGCGTGCCGCGTTCGCTCCGGACGCGGTAGCCGACGGCCAGGATCGCAGCCAAATTGTAGTGGCGGAGGCTGCGCGCCACCTCCCGGGCGCCCTCCCGGCGAACTTGTAAGTAATCCTTACAAGTTGCCTCGTCCGTGAGCTCTCCCTCCGAAAAAATGGCTTTGAGGTGCAGTGTCACGTTTTGGGGAGTGACCTGGAACAACTCCGCGATGAGCGCCTGCGTGAGCCAAATGGTCCCGTCCTCGAAGCGACACTGAATGTGCGTCCGCCCGTCCTCCGTTCGATAGAGGACGATGCCGGACTGGGGGATGTCGGCGTCGGTCACGAGGCCTTCCAAATCGGACAATCGAGCCATTTGTCCGGAATACCCATGTGTCGCTTGGGTACCCCGGGGTAGCCGTCAAAAAGATCCCGCAGACGGCTCGCCCAAGTGCTGCCAGGCGAGAGCCGATGCAGGCAAAACTGACAGATGGTGAGCGCAATAAAAAGTCGGTCGTTCCGAATGGCGACCGGCTCGTGCCAATCCGGATGATGCTTGACCGCCGGGATCATCGGCTTGTTCCCCAGCAACCGGTTCCACAAGCGCGAGTGATGCGCGCAAACATTCCGAACCTCATTGAGCGTCCAGAACCAGCTTTTCAACACGTCGTCGCTGACGCCGAATACTTTCGCGGTCTCGCGCTTGAGTTTATTTGGCGAAGCCTGCCAGAGGCTCAGAACCGTTCCGAAGCTCAGCACCTCTGTCGCCATCCAGATCGGTAGCGCGTGATGATGATCACCGTACGCTCCCACGAAATGAGCAACGAACTGCTCCTTGTGGTTCCGGTCGGTCTCGAGCTGAACTTTCGTTAAAAGGTCGTTACGCCGGCCGCTGTCGAGCTTCGGAAGCGCCGCCGCATCGTTCATGTAGCCAAACGGACCGAAGTCGTGGCCCTGGTGGTAGGAGAGGCTCGTCCGAAGGCCAATTTCGATTCTCTCGATGGCGTCCAGGAGCAGAAGCCGCAGCTTTCGGTCGAAGACGTAGTGATCCCACACGACGCGAAAGGTCGTACCCGGCCGAAACGTGTTATCGGACTGCCGGAAGGGGAACGAGTACCCGGATAGCCTGTAGTAGCTGACCCGAGCAAGGCGTCGAATCATCTCGTCGCGATCGCCCACCATGCCTCGTTGAAGCAGCAGGTCGGCTTGCTCCTCGAAGCTGAGCGCGGGCTTGGCGTACTTCATCGCCTTGACCCTCGCAGGGCGGGAAATGCTCGCGCACGGCCACCACGAGGGAACGCGAGCACACAAAAAGAAATACCCGCCGAGAGAGAGCATGCCTTTCGACAGAGGCCCGGCGGGTTTGCTACCGGGAAACCTAACCACCGATCGGGGACGGTGCAAGCCGAAAATCTCGGTGCTCGCCAGGCCGCGCGGGAGCAAGAACGACACGTCTTTCCTTTCGTCAAGAATGGCCAAGCAAGGTCATTCACTGCGACAGCCCCCCGCGATCATCGTGAGAATGCGGTCCGTCACCGTCTTTAGCTCGGCGTCGATCTCCGCGAGCGGGCGCGGCGGCTTGAAGACGTACAAGGTTCGGCTCGCCCATGAATGGGACGGAGCATAGGCGATTCGGGCTCTTGGGCGAGGCCCGTCCCACGAGCTGACGGATCACGCCACAGCTTTGCTCATGTGCCCTTCCGAATGAGCCGGAGCGCGCGCGTTGCGACGTGGTCGACCGTGAAGCCGTACTCTTTCAAGAGAGTGCCGCTCGGCGCTGAAGCTCCGAAGCGATCGACGGACAGGATGTCCCCTTCGTCGCCGACCCAGCGCTCCCAGCCCAGGGAGCTCGCTGCTTCGACGGCGAGTCGTGCTTTGAGCGCTCGCGGCAGAACGCTCTCTCGGTAGCCTTCGCTCTGCTGGGCGAACAGCTCCCACGAGGGCATCGACACCAAGCGCACGCGCACGCCGTGATGACGCAGGAGCGGCTCTGCACCGACGATGAGCGCGACCTCGGTCCCCGTGCCAATGAGGATCAACTCCGGGTCGCGCTCTTCGGGATTGAGCACGTAGGCGCCGCGACGCAGTCCCTCGGCAGACGCGAGCTCGGCGCGATCGAGCGTGGGCGTGTTTTGGCGCGAAAGCACGAGCACCGTGGGTCCGTCGCGGTTCTCGACGGCGACTTGCCAAGCGACGCGCGTTTCGTTGGCGTCAGAGGGGCGCACCACCGTGAGGCGCGGGATGGCGCGCAGGCTCGCGATTTGTTCGACCGGTTGGTGCGTTGGTCCGTCCTCGCCGACTCCGATGCTGTCGTGCGTGTAGACCCAAATGGACCGCACGCCGGTAACCGCCGACAGCCGCACGGGCGCTCGCATGTAGTCGGAGAAAACGAGAAAGGTTGCGCCGAACGGAAGAAAGCCGCCGTGGTACGCGAGACCGTTGACCGCCGCGCCCATCGCGTGCTCGCGCACACCGAAGTGAATGTTGCGGCCCGCGTAGCCCCAGTCGCCGCCCGCGGTGCCCTGCACGCTCTGGCTGGGCCGTAGCGGAGACTCGAAGTCGCCTTGCTCCTTCAGCCACGTGTACGTCGAGGGATCGAGATCCCCCGAGCCGCCGACGAGCTGAGGCACCGTCTTCGCTAGCTCCTGCAGCACTGCCTCCGAAGCTTTGCGCGTGGCCAGGCCGTTGGCGTCCGCCGGGAACTCTGGCAGCTGACGCTCCCAACCCTCCTGGAGCTCACCTCGGAAACGCCGCTCGATCTCGCCGGCCAGCTCCGGGAACGCCTCGGCGTACTCGGCGAAGCGGAGGTTCCAGTCGTCTTCGAGCGCCTTGCCGCGCTCGAGCGCCTTGCGGAAGTGCGCTCGAGCCTCGGGCGGAACGTGAAACGGAGGCTCCTCGGGCCAGCCCAGATTGCGCTTCGTCTTGCGCACTTCCTCGACGCCCAGCGGATTGCCGTGCGCCTTCCACGACCCCTGCAAGTCAGGCGATCCAAACGCCATCACGGTTTTGACCACGATGAGCGAAGGCTTGCTCCGCTCGTTCTTCGCTTCTTCGACGGCGCGCGCGATCTCCTCCACGTCATTTCCCTCCGCGACGAGCTGCGTGTGCCAGCCGCACGCGCGGTAGCGCGCTGCGACGTCCTCCGTGAAAGCGAGCGACGTGGTGCCGGAGAGCGTCACGTCGTTCGAGTCGTAGAGAACAATCAGCTTTCCGAGCCCCAGATGACCCGCGAGCGAGGCCGCTTCGGCCTGCACGCCTTCCATGAGATCTCCGTCACTGGCGAGCACGTAGGTCCAGTGGTTGAAGACCTCGTGCCCCGGGCGGTTGTAGTGCGCAGCCAAATGCGCTTCGCCGATGGCCATGCCCATCGCGTTCGCGATGCCCTGTCCGAGCGGCCCCGTCGATGCTTCGACGCCCGGGGTCAAGTGGTATTCGGGATGGCCGGGAGTGATGCTCTGCCACTTTCGAAACTGCTTCAGCTGATCGAGCGTCATGTCCGCATAGCCGGTGAGGTGCATCACCGCGTACAAGAGGGCGGACGCGTGGCCCGCCGAAAGCACGAAGCGGTCCCGATCGACAAAGCTCGGATTGGCGGGACTCCGGCGAACGAAACGCGTCGCCAGCACGTAGGCCATCGGCGCGGCGTCGAGCGGCATGCCCGGGTGACCGGAGCCGGCGTTTTGCACCGTGTCGACGGCAAGAAAGCGGATCGTGTCGATGCACAATTGGTCCAGCTCGTTGCCCTTCATGGCTCCCCCCTGATCGACACGGCATCCGAGGCGGGATGCGTCACCATCGTCCACTTTACCGCTTGTACCCGGCACGCGCGATTGAGCGACAGAACCGCCCCAGGCATCCCCCGACCTCGGCATCCAGCGTGGGCAACATGGTCCCGACAGAATGCGCCCGGACAGAAGCTGCTACGCCTTTCTGTCTTTCTTCGACGTCACGCGCTTCGAGGCAACCTGGGCCACCCTTTCGAGCTCACGCAGCCGTAGCGCGCGAGCTCTCCGCCCGCTCTCAGAACAGCTCGGACAAGCAATGGCTCGTCGTGCGGGGCTTCGTGCCCGTGGGCGTGAGTCGCCAAACTTGCGTATCCGTGCCCTTCCGCCACTGGACGCGCGCGAGGACCGCCACTTGACCGGAGTTGTTCGTACCCAAGACGTGCAACTGGACGGGGCGGTCCACGCATTTGCCGAGTTGCGCGTTCAGCTGGGTGAGCAGTACGGGTGGCGAGCTCGTGTTCGTGGTGTCGAACGCAAAGAGGCCCGTCCAGCCGCTCGTCAGCTGCGCGACGACAGCGGCCACGCCGAAGTCGTTGACGTCCATCGAGCCAACCGACGGGCACTGCGCGCCTCCGACGCACCCCAGCGTGAGCAGCGGCGTGCCTTGCACCTGAAGCGAGCCGTACGACTGCGCGAGACCACTCACGAGCGCGGGTGCCGCAAGCGTGGCGCCACTGCCGTTCGTCTGGGCAGGCAGGAGCGCAAACACGTCTCGGCCCCCGTAAACGGCGCTGAGCGGCGCTTCCGAGCCGCCTTGAGGACGCGTGGAAACCTCGGTCCTGTAGAGCGACTTGGTCGCCGAAAACGCGCCGTAGACCTCGGCGCTCTGCGCGGAGTGATCTCCCAGCAGCAAGAACGGTCCCCCGGCGCCCACGTCGACGCCCAGCGCGGAAATGAATCCCGCCGGGACGGGCGCCGCCGTGAGCGCCCTCGCGATGCGGCCCTTGGCCACACGACCGCGATAAATTCCGCCGATTGAATCGAACGCGGTCACCACGACGTGACCGTCGCTCGACAAGCCCACGTGGCGCGTGCCGCCGCACGGCGTGCTGCTGACGGTGCAGTCGTGAAGCACGACCGGTGTCCCCCGACGTGAGCGAGGAAACGCGAGGACCTCAGCGCCGGAGACGAACACCACGCTGTCGTCGTTGATGCCCACGTCGCTGCCGGCGCGCGCGCTGAGGTTCAGGTCGAGCACGGCTCTGCCCGGCTCCGCCAGGAGCAAGCGGTTCTGGCCCAGCGGGGTGTGGGCACCGAACGCTATCGCGCCGTCCTCGGCAATACCCATCTGCTGGGAGAGATAGGGCACGTTGATGCCGTCCCGCACCGAGCTCGCGACGACGTCGATATGGACCTGCGCCTGCGCCGCCGTAGCGCTCGCACACAAGAGCGCGACCGAGCCAATGAGCCGAGACACCCAACTTCGCCCCATCATGACCTGCTTATAAGTCCCGAAAGATCGAGAAGCGAGAAGCTTGGCCCTGCTCACGAAGTGCCGTGGGCACATCGCTCACCAGGGCCAAGTTCAGGTGCGGCAGCAAATATCCCTAGCTGTGCAGTGGTCCGGCCTGGCAGTCTGACACGATGGTGCTTCGCCCTCGCTTCCACACCGCTCTCTTCCTCGCTTTCCTGGGGTTCGTCCCCCTCGGCTGCGGCAGCAGCGAATCCTCGCCGAACGACGGCAACACGCAGCCCGAGCCAGAGCCAGAGCCCGAACCCGAGCCCGAGCCAGAGCCAGAGCCAGAGCCAGAGCCCGAGCCGGAACCTCCGACGGACGAAGAGATCATCGCGGTGCGGAAGCGTGTGCTCGACTTTCTCGCCGCGCACTCCACGGACGAGGCCACCGCGGCGGTCATCGGTCAGAATTGCTACCACGGCAATGAGATCACGCCTGCAAACGGCTTTCCAAACGGCTACCAGAACCTGGTCGTGAAGCTCGAGGACGAGTCCGGAAAATGGCCGGGCATGATCGGCATCGACTACGAGTTCACCAAAGCGTTCAGGCCTTCCGAGCTCAGCGCCGCCAACAAAGTGCTCATCGACTATTGGAACGAAGGAGGTCTGATCGCGGTCAACCTCGCGCCGCAAAACCCGTTCATCAACGACGAGTCGGACATCATCAACGATCCAGGCTCCTGGGATGGTCCCGCCGGCCCGATGACGAAAGAAAACGACGGATTTCCGTCCGTCACGTCGCTGGACGACTTGCTCGACCCAGAAAAGCCCGTTCACGCCGCTTGGATGCGCAAGCTCGACCGTATCGCCGAAGCACTGCTGGAGCTCCGCGACGCGGGCGTCATCGTGCTCTGGCGTCCTCTGCAGGAAATGAACGGCAGTTGGTTCTGGTGGGGTATGGCGTCCCATCCGGACGACCCCACGCCGTACGTGAACGTGTTCCGTCACATGCACGACTACTTCACGACGACGAAGGGCCTCGTGAACCTCTTGTGGGTGTACTCACCCAACGACAGCTACGACCAAGACAACACGTCCACTTGGAACCGTACCGTCGACTGGGCCTACCCGGGCGACGACTACGTCGACGTCGTGGCCGGCACCGTTTACGACGACGCGCTCGACATTGCCGACTACGCCGCCTACGTCGCCCTCGGCAAGCCGCTCGGGATGGCCGAGTACGGCCCCACCATCGGAGGAGAGCACTTCGTCAACGGCACGTTCGACACGCGCCTCTACGCCTCGCGCATCAAGAACGACTACCCGCGCGTCGCGTACTGGATGAGCTGGCACGGTTACGAACAGGAAAACTTGGCCGTCATCCAGAACGAAAACTACGTCGAGCTCATGAACAGCGCGGACGTGCTCACGCGCGACGAGCTCGACTACTGAGGTCGCTCGGGCGACCCTGCAGCGAGCGCGACACGCTTCCTCCGACGGGGCTCGAGACTGGGATGGTCGATGATGTTCTGATCGTGGGCGCGGGGCCCACCGGTTTGGTGCTCGCGCTTTGGCTCGACGCTCAGGGCGTTCGAGTGCGCATCATCGACAAGAACACGGCGCCCAGTGAGGAGTCGCGCGCCCTGGCGGTGCATGCACGAACGCTGGAGCTCTATCGCCAGCTCGGGCTCGCGGAAGAGGTCGCTCACGCGGGCCTTCAGAACCCGACGATGAACCTGTGGGCGGGAGGCAAACACAAGGCGCGTTTGGCGCTCGGGGTCGCGGGGGCCCAGCTTACGCCGTACCCGTTCATTTTGACGTACCCGCAAGATCAACATGAGCGGCTGCTCACTCTGCGCCTCGAAGAGCGGGGCGTCCGCGTGGAGCGTCACACCGAGCTGCTCGGCTTCGAAGAGCAGGGTGACCACATCACCGCACGACTGCGTCTTCACGACGGGAGCGAGACAAATCACGACGCACGCTATCTCGCCGGCTGCGACGGAGCTCGCTCGATGGCTCGTCGTCAGATAGGCGCCAGCTTCGAGGGCGGCACCTACAAGCAGCTCTTCTACGTCGCGGACGTCGAGGTGAGCGGAATGGCGTCCGCTGGCGAAGCGCACATTGCTTTGGACAGCTCGGACTTCGTGGCGCTGCTTCCCTACGCCCGAGGAGGCTACCGGCTCATCGGCGTCGTTCGGGGCGAGCACGCCGAGCGCGCAGAAACGCTCACCTTCGACGACGTGAGTCACGTCGCTCTCGAAGGGCTCCGCGCCAAAATCGACAAGGTGAATTGGTTTTCGACGTACAACGTCCATCACCGCGTCACGGACCGCTTTCGACGCGGGCGCGTCTTTCTTCTGGGGGACGCCGCGCACGTCCACAGCCCCGTCGGCGGACAAGGCATGAACACCGGCATTGCCGACGCCGTCAACCTCGCCTGGAAGCTCGCGGCGGTGCTCCACGAAAAGGCACCCGACGCGCTCTTGGATAGCTACGCCCTCGAGCGCCAAGCCTTCGCGCACCAGCTCGTCGCCACGACGGACCGGGTGTTCACGTTCGTCACCTCCGAAGGCAAGCTCGCCAACTTCGTGCGCACGCGCATCGCGCCGCTCCTCGTGAACCTGGCCGGCAAGCTGGACGCTCCGCGTGAGCTCCTCTTTCGCACGGTGTCGCAGACAGCCCTCAACTACCGGGACAGTCCGCTCAGCTGCGGCACCGCCGGCAAGGTGCAGGGCGGCGATCGGCTACCCTGGGTCGCGACCAAGAGTGGCGACAACTACGCGCCGCTGCGCAGTATCGGCTGGCAAGCGCACGTGTATGGAGAGCCCAGAGCTGCGTTGACCGCCTGGTGCGCTGCGCACCACCTGCCACTGCAGGTGTTCGCCTTCGAGGCCGCGCATCACGCTGCGGGATTGGCGCAGAATGCGGTCTACCTGCTGCGCCCCGACACCTACGTCGCCCTCGCCGACGCCGCGGGCACGCCCGCGGCCCTCAGCGCCTATCTTGCGGATCGGGGACTGTCGCTCGAGGCGGCGGAAGGCTGACGTTTTCTCCCGAAAGAGCCACCGTGTTACTAGATTCGAGTTTTCTCGAAGTATTTCTTGCCACCCTTGTTCCAAAATATTAGAAGTAACTGGTGCCAACCAAGCTCGAGCGCCACGCAGAACAACTTGCCGCCCTCGGTCACCCGGTGCGGTTGGCTGTATTGCGTTTCGTCGTGCAGGGAGGCCCCGAGGGCACCACGGCCGGCGACATTCAAGCTCATGTCGACCTGCCCGCCTCGACCCTCAGCCATCACCTGAAGCGTCTGGTGGACGCCGGCCTTCTGACGACGCGGCTCGAAGGAACCTTCCACTACTACCAGCCCGAGTTCCCCACCATTCGCGGGCTCACGGACTACCTGTGGGAAGACTGCTGCAAACGCGGCAAGAAAACCTGTTGCTGACCTTTTTTTCGCTCACCTATTTCGATTTTTCTCGAAGGAGAACGACCATGAACGTGCTCAAGCCTCATGTTTCCCTGAATGTCTCCGCCATCGACGCTTCCGTAGCTTTCTACGAAAAGGCCTTTGGCGTAGCGGCGACCAAGCGACGTCCCGGCTACGCCAAGTTCGATCTAGAAGCTCCTTCGCTCAACCTCACCATGACGGAGGCGCCTCGCACGGGCGTCAACGCGAGCCACTTCGGCATTCAGGTGGCGAGCAGCGAGGACGTTCTCGAAGCCAAGGCGCGCTTCGAGGCAGCTGGACTCTCGACGTTCAGCGAGGAGGACACGGCGTGCTGCTACGCCGTCCAGGACAAGGTGTGGGTCGAAGATCCGGACGGCAACGCTTGGGAGGTCTTCGTCGTGAAGGCGGATGCTCCGGTCATTCGTGACACGTCGAGCACTTGCTGCGTTCCCGTGAACCTTGCAAAGGCGCCGGAAGCCGCCGCTGCGCCGTCCTGCTGCGGTCCCCGTGGCTCCTGATCAGCACGTCATGAAGCACGTTCTTTTCGCCTGTATTCACAACGCGGGCCGCTCGCAAATGGCGGCGGCCTGGTTCAACGCCCTCGCAGATTCGTCGAAGGTCCGTGGCATCTCCGCTGGCACGGCGCCCGGTACGCGCGTGCACCCGGAAGTGCTCACGGCCATGCAAGAGGTCGGCATCGACCTGTCCGATGCCAAGCCTCAGTTCCTTTCCGACGAGCTTGCTCGGAGCGCTTCGCTGCTCATCACCCTGGGCTGCGGAGAGGCTTGCCCGGCCGTCCCCGGTCTGCGTCGTGACGACTGGCCTCTCGAGGACCCCAAGGGAAAGGCCATCGAACGCGTGCGTGAGATCCGCGACGAAGTTCGCGATCGCGTCGCTCTGCTCATCGAGCGCGAAGGCTGGGCGCGCTGAGCGCCCGTTTCCTCAGACTCAGTCGACGCAGCTCCGAAGGTACCATGACTCACGCCAAGGCCGGGCTACTCGGTAAGCTCTCGTTTCTCGATCGTTACCTGACGCTGTGGATCTTCGCGGCAATGGCGCTCGGCGTCGCCCTCGGCTTCGTCGCGCCTGGCGTCACGACCGCGCTCGGCAGCATGAGCGTCGGCACGACCTCGATTCCCATCGCGCTGGGCCTCGTGCTGATGATGTATCCGCCACTCGCGAAGGTCCGTTACGAAGAGCTGGGGAAGGTCTTCCGAAACAAGCGCGTGCTGACGCTGTCGCTCGTGCAGAACTGGCTCATCGGACCGCTCCTCATGTTCGGGCTCGCCGTCGTATTCCTCCGCGACAAGCCCGAGTACATGCTCGGCCTCATCCTCATCGGTCTCGCACGCTGCATCGCGATGGTCATCGTCTGGAACGACCTGGCAAAGGGTGACACCGAGTACTGCGCTGGGCTCGTGGCCTTCAACTCCATCTTCCAAGTTCTGTTCTTCCCCGTTTACGCCTACTTTTTCATCACGCTCCTGCCGACGTGGCTGGGCCTCGAGGGCACCCTCGTGGACATCACGGTCTCGGAAATTGCCCAGAGCGTCGCTATCTACCTGGGCATCCCCTTCGCCGCCGGCTACCTCACGCGGCGCGTCCTCGTCAGGGCCCGGGGACGTGACTGGTACGAGGCGGTCTTCGTGCCACGCATCGGGCCGCTCACGCTCGTCTCCCTCCTCTTCACGATCGTCCTGATGTTCTCGCTCAAGGGCGAGACGATCGTGCAGCTCCCACTGGACGTACTCCGTATCGCGGCGCCGCTGCTCATCTACTTCGTGGTGATGTTCGCCGTGTCGTTCTTCATGAGCAAACGCGTGGGCGCCGACTACGGACAGTCGGCCACGCTCTCCTTCACGGCCGCGTCGAACAACTTCGAGCTCGCCATCGCCGTCGCCATCGCGAGCTTCGGCATCCACAGTGGCGCCGCGTTCGCCGCCGTCATCGGGCCGCTCGTCGAGGTTCCAGTGCTCATCGGCCTCGTGAACGTGGCGCTCTGGGCGCAGCGCCGGTATTTCCGAGAACCCGAACCACGGACCCCAACCCATGAGCCTGTCTGAAGTCATCCTCCGACCCGCGCGCTCCCAGGACCTGGACGCCGTCCGCGCCCTCGTCGCGGCGGCAGATCTGCCTGACGCCGACGTCGCCGACCATTTCCCTCGCGCCTACGCGGTGTTCGAGGAGAGGGGAACCGTGATCGGAAGCGCTGGCCTCGAAGTCCATGGGGAGTCAGGCCTGCTTCGGTCGGTGGCGGTCGCCTCTTCACGTCGCGGAGCCGGTATCGGACGGATGCTCATCGAGGACAGACTGGCAGCTGCGCGTTCACAATCGCTGAGCGGCGTTTACCTGCTTACGACGACGGCACCCGAATACTTCACGCGCCTCGGGTTCCAACGCATCGCTCGCGAGAGCGTCCCGGGAGCGCTCCACCACTCTTCGGAGTTCGCCACGGTCTGCCCCGCTTCGGCCATTTGTCTGGTCAAGCATCTGGGAACGAGTGGAGGATCACTCGTAGCCTCTTACTCACAACGCTACTGAATCCGTAACACCGTCGCTCCTCGAACGCCTTTTCTCAGGTGGCGGAGCGCGTCCTCCGCGTGTTCGAGGGGAAACTCCGTCACGGTGGGGCGAATGCCGGCTTTGGCTGCCACGGCGAGGGCATCTCGGACGTCCGCGCGGGTGACGTTGGCCACGGATTTGATTTCCTTTTCCATCCACAGGTCGCGCGGGTAGTCGAGAGTGAGCCACGCGTCCTGGTCGCTGACTTCTTTGCGGAGCGCGTTGACCACGAGCCGCCCTCCGGGCGTGAGCCACCGGAGCGCTCGAACGAGCGGGCCGTAGGCCGGCGTCGTATCGATGATCGCGTCCAGCAGAGCAGGCGGAGTTTCTTCGATGGCGCCTACCCACGCGGCTCCGAGGGACGAGGCAAACTCCCGCTCGTCCGCCTTCCGCGCAAAGACGAACACGGACGTTTTCGGGTGGAGGTAGAGAGCCATTCGAAGCACCAAATGGGCGCTGGCTCCGAAACCCGTGAGTCCCAAGTGAGAGGGCGCCGAATGCGGCATCCCGAACCCTGCAAGGCGCAGCGAGCGGTAGCCGATGGCTCCAGCGCACAGCCACGGCGCCGCGGCCGTGTCGGACAGCTCGTCGGGCACCTCCACGACGGAGGCTGCCGGCGCGCGAAGGAGCTCCGCGTAACCACCGTCCACGTCTCGTCCCGTAGCCACGAAGCTCGGGCACAAGTTCTCACGCCCCGTAATGCACCAGCGGCATCGCCCGCAAGCGGAGTTGAACCAGGCAACGCCCACCCGTTGACCGGACAAATCCGGCGACACGCGTTCACCTCGCTCGACGACGCGTCCCACAGCTTGATGACCCAAGGTGAGAGGAACGTGAGCCGGAGGGGCCCTCCCTTCGATCTCGTCGAGCTCCGTGTGACAAACCCCACAACGAAGCACCTGCACGACCACGTCCTCCGGCCCAGGAACGGGAGCAGAGACCTCGTCCAAGTGCAGAAGCCTCCGTCCCTCTTCGATGGGGCTGCATTCGTGCAGACGCACCGCGCGCATTCGGAACGCTAGCATTCCCGGGGAGAAAGGGCCGGCTCACCTCCGCGGTCCCTGGCAGGGTCTGCACTGGATTAGGACATTCGATTCAAGCTCGCGCGATAACCTTCGTAAGAGCCTGAGAGGTCATGCCCCAGCACCTCCAGCCGCTCGGAACCTCCCGACTCGGCATCCGTCGCATCGTCGTCAACACGGCGACGAGCCAGCTCGACCGCGTGATCGACGCGGTCAGCTTCATGGTGCTGATCCCTTTCGTCGTCCACATCGTCGGGCCGGAAGAGTACGGGCTGTGGAGCCTGATTTGGGCCGTTCTCAGCCTCTTCGCCCTGATCGACTTCGGCTTTGGCACGGCTGTCGTCAAATACGTCGCGGACGCTCGTGGCAAGGGTGACGTCCAGCGTCTGAGGCAGGTGGTGTGCACGTTGTTCTGGGTCTTCGTGGCCCAGTCGCTCGTGCTCGCCGTCGTTTCCGTCGGTGTGTTACGTGGCTTCGATCGGTTGTTCGACTTGCCGCCCCACCTACGGCCGACCGCTCAGATCGTCTTCATCGTGGTGTCCTCGGGATACCTGATGAAGTTGCCGCTGGCGATGTTCCGCGGCGTGCTCATGGGCGACCAGAAGCTTTGGATCGCGAACGTCTATCAGATGGCCGTCAGCGCCACTTACTTCACGGCCGTGCTCCTCTTGCTGCCACGTGCACCGAATCTGCAAACCTTCGCGTGGCTCAACTGGTTGGCCACGCTGCTGCCCGCCGCGGTGATCGCCGCCCATTGTGCGCTCTCGATGCGCGGCGAGCTCAGCGTCGCTCCACGCCACTTCGACAGGGGTCTACTGCGGGAAATCTGGGGGTTTTCAGCCTATCAGATGCTCATTCAAATGATGGGCCTCATCGGGTCCCGCTTCGACATGTTCGTCGTGAAGAGCGCGCTGCCGCTCACGGCGGTGGCCACGTACGCGGTCGCCCTTCGCGTCAGCGAACAGGCGCGCGGATTCTCCCTGCAGTTGACGCGCACGCTGACGCCCATCGTCGCGGAGCTGCACTCGGCGGGTAACGAGTCGGCGCTGGTGCGCATTTGGCTCACTGGTACGCGTCTCAGTGTGGCGTTCGCGACCCCGCTCATCATGGGCTGCCTCGTGCTGGCCGAGCCGCTCATTCTGACGTGGCTCGGTCCAGGGTTCATCGAGGCGGTGCTGCCGCTCCAGCTCTTGCTGCTCGCCACCTTCACTTCGCTCGTCCACGGGGACTCCCAGAGTCACCTCGCGATGACGGGTGACCAGCGCTTCCTCGCTTATTCCATGTGTCTTGGGCAGGTGCTGAACCTCGGACTCTCCGTGGCTCTCATCGGGCACTTCGGTCTAGCTGGAGTCGCCATGGCGACTTTGATGGGGCCGCTCGGTACGGACATCTGCCTACTTCAGCCGCGTCTCGCGGAGCGCAAGGGCGTCCCGCTCATCGAATTTTATCGCCAGAGCGTTCTACCGGCGCTCGCGCCACTCCTCGTGATGGTTGCGTTTCAGCACGCCGTGCGCCGCCTCTGGTTGCTCGACCGACTGTGGCACGTCGCCGTGCTCGAGCTTCTGAATGTCCTCGTCTTCTGGGGCGCCTTCTGGAGCCTCGGCACGTCGAGCCAGGAGAGACACTTCGTCGCCCAGCGGCTCAGGCGAAGGCTCGGGCGCGCGCACGTGTCGTGAAGCGCGAAGGCGCGCCGAGAATCGCTGAAACACGCTACCCGTGTCGTTGCCCCACTCCCAGTTCGTCACGATACCGACGCGCTCGATGCGAAGACGCGGCGCCGCGGGACGCACGTCACAGAGCGCCCGGTGCAGCACGGCGTCCGCATCGACCGACGCCGTGAAGCGCTCCCCATCGAATCCAACGCAGAGCTCGTACGGAACGCCCCAGCGCACTCGGCTTCCGATGTTCGTCCACACCGCGTCGTAGATGTCCTCGAAGCCGTTCAGGCAGTAGAACGAGGAGATGGACGCTCCGCCGTAGTGGTCGTGGAGCCAAGTGCACACCAGGACGTAGTTGTCGCGGTCTTGCCAGAACACGACACCAGCACGCCCGTCGTGCCCCTCTCCACGCCGTGTGCCAGGTGGCTTCACGCGGATGGACAGCTCGGCAAAGTCGCGCTGTTCCCAAGGCACCGTGTAGACGGTTCTTCCCCGTGTGGTGAGGTGCGCTGCATCCCTCACGACGGCGCCGGGGCCCTCACCGTCGATGGCTATCCGAGCGTGACCGAACTCCTTCCGCCACGAGATACCGGGCGCGATCTGCCGGCCCTCGACATCGCGCGCCCTACCCTGGAAGTCGTCTTCGATGGCGGCATCTCCGCCAACGTCCACGGACGGCAGCGGCACGTGCAGCTCGCGTGGAACAGCGAGCTCCCGTGGGTGCACCTCCAGGTGGCGCAAGCCTCCCCCCTCGGCGTGTTCGGCGAAGAAGCCGATTCCGCCCAGCCGCTGCAGAGGGACCGGCTCGCCGAACACGCGCTGACCGTCGAATGCGACCGTTACGCCGTCACTCGCCTGCACCAGCAAGAGCGCGTGCGGCCCATCGTGCGCGCTCTCTTGGCCGCTCACTGCGACTCGCTCCCAGGCCCCCCCGTGGCGGCGACTGAGGCACAATTCCCCGTGAGTCAGCTGTACTGCGTAGGCGCCTTCGAGGTCGTCGCTCCCGAATAGGACGGCGGGCGCAGGACCTGCGCTCTCGTCCATGACGACGTGCACGAGACCCGCCGGCTCCGAGAGCATCGTCCAGGCGAGCGCGCCGTTCCGTGACGCGCGCAGCCCGAGCGGGGTGCGGACAAAGCCACCCTCGATGCGACCCATCGACGTGGGCTCCAGAGCGCTCGGCTCGAGGTTGGCTGGTCCTGACGGCTCGGACGAGACGAACGTGTCTTCAATCAGCATTCTTCGAGATTTCGCGGCGCCCCAAGGGACGACGCGAACGCCGTAGACGCGGGTGTCGACGCGAAAGCCCACCTGTCCCAAGACGCTCTGATGCACCCCGGGGAAGATCGGTTCATGAATATCGACCGGAGTAACGGCCACGGGGCGCATCAGCGGCAGACGCGACGCTCCGACGGCTCGCTCGCTCGTGGCCACGTAGTACGTCGCGCTTCGTGGCCCCTGGATGACGACGAGCAAGAGAGGGATGTTTTGCACGCCACGCCAAACGGGCAGGTTTGTTTCGGCGACGCGAGCCCACAATTCCCCGTTGTCGGAACCCGTGGCATGCATCACGAAAGCCACTCGGGCCTCGTCGGGCGAAGCTGGCGCTGGCGACGGGTGCAGACCCACCGAAAGGTTCTCGTCGAGGCGCGGCGAGCCGTAAAACCGGGGAGCCCGTACGAGCCAACGCACGAACTGGCGCGCGGTGACGGAGAGCTGACCCGAGCGCGCAAAGCGCGCCAAACGTTGTCGGGTGCGATGCGTTCCGCTAGCGCGCAGCCACGTGCCGAAACGAGACTGGAACGTCTGCTCGAGGGACCCCGTTTGCGACGTATTGTGACCGTTCAAAAGGCCGACCGCGAAGGCCACCCCGGGAGCCGCGGGCACGGGACCGTAGGCAACACCCTGACGCCCCCACCCGTCGATGATGAGCGGCTGAAAGCGGAGCGCTCCATGGTCGATCGCGATGCGCGCTTCACGGTCCACCCCCAAGCGGATGGCCCCCGAAGTCGCAGCTGTGCCGAGCGTTCGTCCAGCCCGTCGCTCGTCGAGAAACTCGTCCGAAATGTTCATCGTTCCCCCCGCCTCATCGCTCGCCCCTCGTAGAGCTCGTAGCGATGGAAGTACTCGTGGTCCGTCAAGAGAGCGCGGAGAAAGTCCCCGCCCGCCACGTCCCCGAGGGTCGCCCAACGGCGCGCGCCGCGAGGTGCCGCCATTTGGCTGACGTAACAATCGAGTGCTCGCAGCTTGGTGGCGTGAGTGCCGTGCAAAGGCACGACCGTCGACAGCTCCCGGAACAGCCTGCGTTGAGTAAGGACGTCGGCGATCAACCCGCGACCGACGTTTGCCCCCACCCAGGGGAAGCTGTGCCAAAGCCATACCGGGTACTCGAACACCGTCACACGAGGCCGCGCGTCTCGTGCGGCGTCGAGCACCACCTGCGTCGTGACGCGGTGATCCGCCGGCCCGTCCTCGCGATGCGGCACATAGATGACGTCCGGCTCGTGAAGCCTCAGGAGCGCGCGAACACGTTCCGTCGCGTGCGTGTGATGACTCGACAAGTCGCCGTCGGGGAACCCGAAAAAATACACCTCTCGCTCCTCGACACCGAGAACCGACGCGGCCTCGAGCGCCTCTTGCCGACGCATGTCCGACAGCTCTCGCCTCGAGACGTGCGCGTGTGACGCGGCGCCGTCCGTGAGAAATGCCACCTGCACCCGCCCGCCCGCCTCCCGCCTGATGCGAATGCTACCGCCGCACCCCAGCGTTTCGTCGTCCGGATGTGGAGCAAACACGATTGCGTGCTGCTTCAGCTCGCAAGGCGGCAGCGGAGCGCTGCGCCTCGCCAGGCGAGCGCGCAACGCTCCGATCAAAAAAGACCTCAATGGGCCTCCTCGAGTTGGGCGTAATGCAGTCCCGCATCCGTCGCGACGGTTTCCCAAGAGAAGCGTCGCTCGACCGACTGCCGTCCTCGCTCGACCAGGCGTCGACGCAGGTCACGATCGCCGAGCAAAGTCAGAAGCGCCTCCCCCAAACTCGCGGGATCCGCTGGCGGCACGAGGAGCCCTGTTTTTCCCTCTTGGATGACATTCTGCATGCCACCAACGCGAGTTGCCACGACCGGCAAACACGCTGCCATCGCCTCGACCAGGCTCATCCCGAACGACTCACTGAGTGAAGGATTCGCCAGCGCGTGGGCGTTCTTGTATTCCTCGGCGAGACGCGTGCGGTCCACTTCCCCGACGAAGCGAACGTGCTCGATCACTTCGCGCGGAACCAACGCCTTCAACTGCTCCAGGTAGTTGCCCGGATAGAAGCGCGCCAGGTTCTTCACATAAGGCTCTCGGCTGAGCTTCACGATGTATTCAACCGGAGTTGGCTCGTGCGGACCTATCAGTCGCAGCTCCGCGCCGGGCCGCTTCCGCAGGACGAGCTCGAATGCCTGTAACAGGTCGTGCACGCCCTTCTCGGGCGTGATGCGTCCGACGAAGATCACGACACCTCCGTCCGGCGGCGGATCCGTGCTCACCCGTTGCTCGCCAAAGGAATCCAGATCGACGCCATTGTGGAGCACACCAAAGCGCTCGGTAAACTGCGGAAAGCGAACTTCCAGACGCTTGGCGACGTGTTTGCTGCAGCCGAGGATGCGAGCGGCGCTTTCCATACGCTCGGCGGCCGTGCGCTTGTTGATTTGTGACATCCACTCGCAGTGCATGTGAAGCACCACGGGCACTCCCGGATTGATGACCCGGAGCAGAGGCACGAAGTGCGACAAGTTATGCACGTGGACGACGTCATGCCGCACGTATCGCAAACGACGCGCGGTCTCCGCGGCGTACCCGAACTCGTACAACGCCGATGCCGGGCCACCCACAGGTGAGACTTTCAGTAGCCGTCCCGCCAGGTTCTGCAGCGACGTAAGCGACTTCGATACGCTGACGCGCTCGTAGCGCACTCCCTCGTGTACCTCACTCGATGCCTGTCCAGGAAATCGGCGACCGTAAACGACGACCTCGTGATCGCCGGCGAGGCGGCGCGCCACTTCGTACGTCCAGATGGCCACCGAGTCTGCCTTCCGCATTGGAGCCTCGACGCGGCTCCACGGTTGGTTCAGAAACGCGATTTTCATGGCAGGCGGCACGAACGGCTGGGCCCCATACCCACTGAGTTCACGTTGCACCGAGACCGCTCGTCTCAGCGCCGACACGAAGCGCTCGGGTCACCCCACGTCGTGAGCTCATCCATTTTCGCACGGGAACGAGCTAGTGCGCCCAACTCGCGTGACGTGCCTGCGCCAGGCGCTCTCGACCGCGACTTCCGAGTGACGCTCAGAGGAGCCGCCCCACGTGTCGAGGTGCGCTGCCCCGCTGCCGTTAGCCGCTCGCGGCGACCGCAGCGGGTGGCCGTAACGCGCGCGTCGTCGTCGATCGACCACGAGCAACGCCGTGAGGAAACGCCGGCTCACCGACGAGGCGCGCGAATGAGCAAAACGGGAAGGCTCGTGCCTTTCACCACGTCGCTCGCCACCGAGCCCATCAGGGTCGCGTCCAAACGCGACTTCGTGCTGGCCGCCAAACAAATGGCGTCCACGCCGAGGCGCTCCGCGGTTTCACAAACGGTGCATGCCACGTTTTCACGCCGCAGAACGAGGGTTCTGGTCGCCAAGGCGCCGCACTCCTTGGGCACCTGTGCCCGCAGCGCTTGCGCGAGCTCGGTTTCACTCCGGGCTTCCGTTTCACTGGCCACGTAGAGCAAATGCAGCTCGCCGTCCGCGCCGCACAAGGAACACCCGTGAACTACGGCGTAGTTTCCTTCCACGGAGAGGTCCGTTGGAACGAGCACTCGCTTGAACGAAGTCACACGTGGCATCGGCAAGACCGTCAAGGGAATGCACGCCACCGAGGAGTGTGCGTGGTGAAGCACCACGCTGGAGACGGAGCTGAGGCGGCTCAGGCCGCGCCCTCGATGCGTTCCAACCACGACGAGATCCGCGGCAAGCTCGTCCGCCACGCTCAAGAGGTGATCTCCCAGGCGTCCGAGCCCCAACTTGGCGCGGTAGGCGATGCGACCCTCGTCCTCGTCCCCGCCGAAGTGACGGTGAAGGTCACGCAGGATGAGCCCTTCCAGCTCCGGATCTTCTTCCGTTTGCGCAATCCGCCGCGAAATTCCGTAGCGATGCGCGGCCTCGTTCACGTAGTACACATGAACGACCGTCAGGTGCACGTCCCCTCGCGCCAGAAGTGAACGGGCCCACGCAATGGCGGCATCGGACGCTTGCGTATCGTCGACGCCAAGAACCACGCGCAGGGGACGCCCCTCCTCTCCCCAACCAACGAACGGGTGAGGGTCGCGAACGATGAGGGTCGGCACCGTGGTGACCTGAGCGAGGCGCTCCGACGTGCCGCCCAAACGGTAGAGGGGAGATTTACCGTGCCCCTCCGATGAAACCACGAGGAGCGAGGCTCCTTCTTCCCCGGCAAACTCCGCGAGCGCGTTGCTGGCGCGGAGCAGGCGCGACGCTGGACCAATTACTCGACAGCGAACCGGCACGTTCGCCGTGCGCCGAATTTCCTCGGCGAGCGCCTCGATTTGCCTCTCCGTGGTGGCGCAGAGCTCTCGAACCGTGCCTTCGGAGAACAAGCCGAGAGGCAGCTCGAGAACGTACGTGAGGCAAAGCTCCTCACCGAGCCGTCGACAGAGCGCGGCCGCAGCCAGATGCGCGGGTCGCGACCGCTCCGAGAAGTCCGTACCGCAAAAAATCATCCGCTCTTCACCCTTCCGAGATGCTTCACGTTGGCACCACCAGCGTGACTGCGCTCGTGTCGCCTCGGGCTGCAGAGGCGCGCTCTCGTACGGGTTGGCTCGCGCAGGGCTTTGACCCGTTCAATCCACGGATCCACAAAGAACTCTGGGCACTGGGCAGCACATCCCCTTCGGATGGCTCAGCCGAAACTCATCTAACGAAAGGAGACATCGTGGCGCTGACACTGAGGAACCAGGAGTGGTCCCCCTTCAAGGAGCTCGAGGAGCTATCGAGTCGGTTCAACCGCCTCTTGGGAGTCGCACGCTTCGACGTGGGGGAGGCCATGCAAACCGACTGGTCCCCGTCGTGCAACGTGAGCGAGACCGAAAAGGAGTACCGCATTCAGGCGGAGCTACCGAGCGTGAGAAAAGAGGACGTACATGTGAAGTTCGAGGGGGGCCTGCTGAAGATCACCGGGGAGCGCAAGTCCGAAAAAGAAGAGAAGGGCGAGCAATTCACGCGGCGGGAAATCACCTACGGAAGCTTCGCGCGTCGGTTCGCGCTACCGGACGCGGACGAGAGCAACATTCAAGCCACGTACAAGGAC